>DATNAR010000011.1:0-30301 GCA_035607385.1 Casimicrobiaceae bacterium | reverse complement strand
GTATGAATAGAGTCGATGCTGCAGAGGCAGCGCTTCGCGGCAGCGCTCGGCCTCGGTGCGGATCGCCTGCTCGAACGGCAGCGGATCGCGTTGCCGCTCGCGTTCCATGTTCCAGTGCGAATAGGCGCGCGTCACGGGATTCCGCAGCAGCATGATCAGCTTCATCCGCGGGTTGTAGCGCCGGATGCGCTCCGGCGCGGGCTCCCAGTACATGTAGATCGGCGTCGCATCGCCGAGCAGGCGCCTCTTCACCGCGGGCTTGAAGTAGGCATGGTATCGCGAGTAATCGACGTCGGATGAAGCGAAGTGCTCTTCGGTATCGAAGAAATGCACTTCCTTCACCGTTGGCATGCCGATCTCCGGATGCTCGTACAGATAGGAAGCGAGCGCCGTGGTCCCGCCCTTCTGCGTTCCGGCGATGACGAACGCCACTTTCTCTGGCGGGCGAGCCAGGCTGCCGTGGCAATCCTTGTAGCGCTTGCCGCTGCCGCAGGGACACGGTTCGTTGCGACCAACCACCGACGCTTCCTCCCTGATCTGAGCCGAATGCCGCCGGCTTCCGCGACCGCTCTCGCGCCGGCACGCTCGGCGCAACGAAAAGTCGCCACTATATCCTTCGCGGCGCCGAGGGGGTGCGCCGCTACTGCGCCAGCAGCGCGTTCAGGCTGTCCAGCGTGTCGGCTTCCTCGACAGGCTTGTCGACGCGCCAGCGCAGGATTCGCGGAAAGCGCACCGCAATGCCCGACTTGTGCCGCGGCGAGCGCGCAATTCCCTCGAAGCCGAGCTCGAACACCAGCGTCGGCGTGACGCTGCGCACCGGTCCGAATTTTTCTATCGTCGTCTTGCGGATGATCGCGTCGACCTCTTTTATCTCTTCGTCGCTCAAGCCAGAGTACGCCTTGGCGAAGGGGATCAGCCGCCTGCCGCCGCCACCTTCCTCCGACCAGACCGCGAACGTGTAATCGGTATACAGGCTCGCGCGACGGCCGTGTCCGCGCTGCGCGTAGACGAGCACGGCGTCGATCGTCATCGGATCGATCTTCCATTTCCACCAGGTGCCGGACTCCTTCGTCCGGCCGACGCCGTAATGCGCGTCGCGCCGCTTGAGCATGAAGCCCTCGACGCCGCGCGAGCGCGACTCGGCGCGCAGCCGCGCGTAGTCCTCCCACGAGGGCAATGACAGCAGCGGCGAGAGCTGCAGATGGTCATCGCCCACCGCGGGCACCAGCGCCTCGAGGCGCGCGCGCCGCTCGTGCTGCGGCAGCGCGCGCAGGTCGACACCGTCCTCTTCCAGCAGGTCGTAGGCGAGCAGCGCTGCCGGCGCCTCGGCCAGGATTTTCGCCGACAGCGACTTCCTTCCGATGCGCGTCTGCAGCGCGGCGAACGGTCGAACGCGGCCGTCCTTCCATACGACGATCTCGCCGTCGAGCACCGTGCCGTCGGGAATCCGCGCTTCGAGCGCGCGCAATTCGGGAAAGCGCTCGGTCACCAGATCCTCGCCGCGCGACCAGAGCCAGATCGCCCCGGCGCGCTTGACCAGTTGCCCGCGGATGCCGTCCCACTTCCATTCGACCATCCACTGCTCGACCGGCCCCAGCGCATCCGGCGCGTCGTTGAGCTGGTGCGCCAGAAAAAAAGGATACGGCTGGCCGGCATCGACGACCCCGTCCTGCGCCGGCGCGATCAGTGCGGCAAAGCGCGCCGCGCTGGGTATCGCCGCGATGCCGGTGTAGCCGACGATGCGCTGCGCGACGGTCTTCGCCTCGACGCCGGCGACCTCGGCCAGGGCGCGGATCACCAACAGACGCGACACGCCGACTCTGAATCCGCCGCCGATCAGCTTGGTCAGCAGAAATCGCCCCGACCAATCGAGCTCGTCCCAGTAGGCGGCGAGGCGTCCGCCGATTTCGTCCGGCGGCATGCCACGCAGAGGCAACAGCCGCTGTTCGACCCATTCGGCCAGTCCGGCGCTGCTTTGGGTTCGCGGCGGCGGCAACACATGCGCGATCGTCTCGGCCAGGTCGCCGACCGCCTGATAGCATTCCTCGAACAGCCAATCATCGATGCCCGCGCGCATGACCGCCATCTCGCGGAGCACACGGGCCGGCACCGCCTGGCGCGGCCGGCCACCCGCCAGGAAATAGGCGGCCCATGCCGCATCGGTAGGCCCGGCGGTGGCGAAATAGCGCTTCAGCGCATCGAGCTTGGCGTTGGTCGACGTCGTCGCGTCGAGCTCGGCGTAGAGCCGGGCGAAAGCTTCCATCAGGCGACCCCGCCGCTGTCGCACCGGGCCCGCCGCAACATCGCGGGACTCATTCGGCCGATTCGACCGCCTCGGCCTGCGCTGCGGCTTCGGGCGGTTGTGCCTCCTCGTCGCCGCCGTCGTCTTCGAATTCGGTGGCAAAGGCACCCGCATCGAAGCCCTGCTGCTGCAGCCAGCGGACCATCACCGCGATCTGGCCGTGCGTGATGATGACGCGCGATGCGCCGGTTGCCGCGATCGCGTCGTTGAGGCCGGGCCAATCGGCGTGATCGGACAGCACGAAACCGCGGTCGAGCGAACGCCGCCGCCGGGCGCCGCGCAGCTGCATCCAGCCCGAGGCGAAACCGTCGCTGAAATCGCCGAAGCGGCGCATCCAGGGCGTGCCCTCGGCCGACGGCGGCGCCAGCACCAGCGCGCTGGACAACTCGGCCTTGCCGACGTCGGCCACATTATGCGTCGGCGGCAGGTCGACGCCGGTCGCGCGGTAGGCGCGGTTGATCGGCTCGATCGCGCCGTGGCAGACGAGCTTGCCGATGTCGAGCGCATCCGCCGCGCGGAGCCCGGCGAGAATACGCTGCGCCTTGCCGAACGCATAGCAGAACAGCACACTGGCGCGCTGCGCGCGGGCGTTGCGCCGCCACCAGCCGGCGATGTCGGCCAGGATGTCCGCCTGCGGCCGCCAGCGATAGATCGGCAGGCCGAACGTCGATTCGCTGACGAAAGTATGGCAGCGCACGGGCTCGAACGGCGCGCAGGTCGCTTCGGCTTCGAGCTTGTAGTCGCCCGACACGACCCAGACTTCGCCGCGATGCTCTAACCGCACCTGCGCCGACCCCAGCACGTGCCCGGCGGGATGAAGCGAGACCGTGACGTCTTTTTGCACAACGCTTTCGCCGTAGGGCAGCGTCTGCAGCGTGATCTCTCCCAGCCGCGCCTTGAGCACCAGTTCCGACGCTTGCGCGGCAAGATAGTGGGCGTGGCCGGCATGCGCATGATCGCCGTGCGCATGGGTGATGATGGCGCGCGGCACCGGACGCCAGGGGTCGATGTAGAAATCGCCCTGCGGGCAATAGAGGCCCTCCGGCTTGACGACGACCAGATCCACCGGGCCCGCCGCTCCCGCTGCCGCCGTCAGGCGGGCGCCCGGCCCGACGGCTCTTTCAGGTCCATCGCCTTCGGCGGCGTGTCCGTCCGCTCGCGTCCGATTCGCTCGTATTCGGCGATCACCTGCGCACCCAGCAAAAGCACGATCGCGGCGATTTCGACGCTCAGCATGACGGTAATCGCCGTCGCCAGCGATCCGTATACCAGCCGCACCTGCGATATCGTCCCGTAATACCAGACGAGGATGTGGCGCGTGATCTCCCAGAGCAGGCCGGCGCTGATGCCGCCGATGAGCGCGTGCCGGAACGACAGTCGGCCGACCGGCATCACCAGGTAGATCGCGGTGAGCATCAGGATTTCGCCGACGACACCCAGCAGGTACAAAAGATAGCCCGATAGATCCTCGAGCGAGTGCGGAACGCCGAACACCGTAATGTCCCGGGTCGCAAGGACGGCCAGCTTGCCCGCAACGACGGTGACGACGACCATGCCGATGGCGAGAAAGAGAATGAACAGATACGGCAGAAGCGCCGACACGATGAATCGCCGACGCCGCACGGCGACCCGATGGATGAAAATCACCGACATCGCGTTTTCAAGCACGGTAAACGCGAGCGCGCTGAACAGGATCATCGTGACCAGTAGAATGCCGCCGACTTCGGTACGATTGCGAAGGAAATGGCGCAGCTCGCTGACCAGCGCGTCGGCCTGGCCGGGAACGACGAACTGCAGGTATTCGGACAGCGTCGCGAACAGGCGGGCCTCGTCGATGAAATTCGACAGCGCGATCAGCATCAGGATCAGCAGAGGAATCATCGACAGCAGCGTGTAGTACGCGACCGCGCCGGCCAGCAGCAGGCCTTGATTCGCGCGGAACCCCTTGAGCACGCACAGCACGAAGCTGCCCGGGTGCCGCAAGATTTCCAGCGGGCTGGTTCCCGGCCTCCGGCGCGCCGCGGCGTGGCTGCTCATATTCCGGCGCCGCCGCGATCCATGCGCGCGCTCGGCGCGCCCTCGGCGATCGCGGCGATCATCTGCCGGTTGAACGCGGGTATGTCCTCGGGCTTGCGGCTGGTCACCAGCCTGCGATCGACGACGACTTCCTCGTCGGCCCATCGCCCTCCGGCATTGCGAATGTCGGTCTGCAGCGACGGCCACGAGGTGAGTCGGCGGTCGTGCAGCACATCGGCTTCGATCAGCATGATCGGCGCATGGCAGATCGCCGCCACCGGCTTTTCGCTGTCGAAAAAAGCGCGGACGAACGCGACCGCCGCCTTGTCGGTGCGCAGCCGATCGGGATTCATCACCCCGCCCGGCAGCATCAGCGCGTCATAGTCGTCGGCCTGCGCCTTGTCGAGCGTCAGGTCGACCGCCACCTTCTCGCCCCATGCGCCGTGGCGCCAGCCGGCGATCGAGCCGGCCTTCGGTGCGATGACGACGGTCGTGGCGCCGGCCGCGTCGAGCGCCCGGCGCGGCTCGGTGAGCTCCGACTGCTCGAACCCGTCGGTCGCCAGGATCGCGACCCGCTTGCCCTTCAGCGGAACGCTGTTTGCAGCCGTCTCATCGGCCATCGCCGCGCTCCGAAGTCATCCGACGCCGAACAAGGTGTCGGCAAACGGCCAGATGCGATCGATCCACTGTCCAGCGCAGCGAAAGCCGGCGAGTTCGCCCATCGCCGCGATCTCTTCGGCCAGATACTTGTGGCTGCTCTCGGTCCAGATCGTTTCGTTGCGCTCGAATCGCACGACCAGATCCGCGCCCGGGATGCTGACCTGCTGGTCGTCGAGCGAGCGCAGATGCATGTCGACGCTGCGCGTATCGGCATCGAAGCGCGCCTCGTGCGCAAACCGCTTGAGGTCGAACTGGCCGCCGAGCTCGCGGTTGATCCGGGCGAGCAGATTGAGATTGAACGCCGCGGTGACGCCAAGCGCATCGTCGTACGCCGGAAGCAGCTGACTTTCCGGCTTGATCAGATCGACGCCGAGCAAAAAGGCATCACCGGGATGCAGTAACGCACGGACCTCGCGCATGAATCGCGTCGCCGCCAGCCGGCGGAAATTGCCGATCGTGCTGCCGAGGAACAGCACCAGCAGCGGGCTCGAGACCTTGCGCTCGGAAGCGATCTGCCGCAGGCCGTCGAGATAATCGCGCTCGTAGCCGACGATGCGCACGCCCGGAATGTCGGCGAGCTCGTGCCGGCACAGCGCCAGCGCCGTGGGCGAGATGTCGATCGGACAGTAGGTCACCGGATGTCGCCGGCCGATGGCTTCGAGCAGCCAGCGGGTCTTGCGGCCGCTGCCGCTGCCGAGCTCGGCGACCAGGCCGTGCGCCGGAAGACGCGACACCATTTCCGCGGCGTGGCTGCGCACAATGCGCTCCTCGGCGCGAGTGACGCCATATTCGGGCAAGGCGGTGATGACCTCGAACAGCCCGGAGCCTATCGTGTCGTACAGGTAGCGCGAAGAAAGCTCCTTCTGCGGGCTGCGCGTCAGGCCGGCGCGAACAGCAGCGGCAAAGGCGCGTTCGGCTTGCGGAAGAAGTGCGGTAAGGGCCATGGTTTCCTCGTGTGAGCTGCGTTCAACGTTCACTGCATGTTGCGCTGGCACTGCAAACGACAAGGCGTGAACCTTTGGATCCGGAGACGCTCGCGGTTACTTCGGCCGCGGGGCGGCCAGGTCAGCCCCGGGTGCAGAGAGACGACCCGCCCGCAACTCGCCCACTGCTTCGACCAGCGCCCGCGCGACATTGCGCACTTCATCCTGAACCGCCAGGTCGCTATCGAGCGCTTCGTGGCTGGTCGCGTACGGCTCGTAATAGCCGATGAAACGGTCGAGCCGTGCCTTCGGCCCGGCGTCGATCAGGCCCATCCAGTCGAGCCAATCGGACAGCGCGCGCCGCACGCCTTCGGTGCCGGCGACGTCGCCGTGGACGACCAGCCCGTACGCGCGCCCGGCCAGGTGTTTCGGGTACGGCCAGCCTGCCATTTCGAGCGCCTTGGCCTTGTCGACGTTCTTGCCCGCGGTCGATGTGACGTCGGGATTGCCGCCATCGGCGCACACCAGCCGATCGATCATTAGCTTGAGCACGCTGGGGACCTGGTACCAGTGCACCGGCGTCACGATCAGCACGCCGTGCGCCGCCGTCCACCGTTCGTAGATTTCCGCCATCCAGTCGTTGGTCTGGCCGAACGCGTGGTTCGGATAGCAACTGCACGGCCAGTGACACAAGGGCATTGCCGTCGATACGCAACCCTTGCACGGATGGATGTGCCGGCGGTAATCGGACGTGATCAGGCTAAGATCGAGCAGATCCGTTTTGATGCCCGCGGTGGACAGTGTTTCGCCCGCGAGCTTGGTCAGCCGATAGGTCTTCGACATTTCGCCGGGACACGAGCCGTCGTTTCGCGGCGCGCCGCAGATCAGGAGGACACGCGATGCGGTAGCCGGATCGGCCTGTCTGGCGGCGGCAGCAAGAAGGCGGTCGCGCGTCTCCAGCCACTGGACCGACGTATCGTAATCCGGGTCGGCGAATCCCGGTCCGGCCTTGCGCGTGACCGGCGCCTTGCGATCCTGGTGGTAGCCGTCCCAGGCGATCGCCTCGAGGCGCTCGAGCGCGGGCTGTTCGGCATCGAACGCCGGATCGAAGTAGGCGGAGCGGAAGCGCTTGCCGAACTCGGCGCGCGAATGCGGCGGCGGCGCCTGTCCCTTGCGGACCTTGATCATTTTGTTTGAGTCGCGCGCCGGCTGAAGCCGACTTGTCCCCAGAATGCGAAGGCTACGGTAGCACGCCAGGCGCGTCTGTCGGTGGCGGGCGGAATCTTTTGTCCGCCCGAGGCATGGTCGTTGTAGGACGCCGGCTTACATCGCATTGCCGCCGGGACGACGCGCGGGGAACAGGACCCGGCTCGCGCAGACGGCGAACGCGACGCTCACCAGGCGAGCCGCACCGTAGCCTGGATGTCATCCTCGGTGTGCGCCGCCGACACGAATCCCGCTTCGAACGCCGACGGCGCCAGATAGACGCCGGCGTCGAGCATCCGGTGGAAAAAGCGGTTGAACGCTTCCTTGTCGCAGGCCATGACCGCCGCAAACGAATCGGGCACCGTAGCCGAGAAGTAGATGCCGAACATGCCGCCGATGGCCTGCGCGGAAAAGGCCACACCCGCCTTCGCCGCGGCCGCGGCGAGGCCCTCGGTCAGAGATCGCGTACGCTCGGTCAGCCGCTGGTAAAAGCCCGGCGATTGGATCGCCTTCAGCGTCGCGAGGCCGGCCGCCACAGCCACGGGGTTCCCCGACAATGTGCCGGCCTGGTAGACCGGACCCAGCGGTGCGATCTTTTCCATGATCGCGCGCCTTCCGCCGAACGCGCCCACCGGCATGCCGCCGCCGATCACCTTGCCCAGCGTCGTCAGGTCGGGCGCCACGCCGTAGAGGCCTTGCGCGCCTTGCAGGTGCAGGCGGAAACCGGTCATCACTTCATCGAAGATCAGCACTGCGCCGTGGCGGTCGCACAGCGTGCGCAGGCCGGGCAGGAATCCGGGCTTCGGCGCGATCAGGTTCATGTTGCCGGCGACCGGCTCGACGATGACGCCGGCGATGGCGTCCGGATGCTCGGCAAAGGCGCGCGCGACATCGTCCAGGTCGTTGTACGTCAGCACCAGCGTTTCGCCGGCGATCGACGCCGGCACGCCGGCCGACGACGGCTGGCCGAACGTCAAAGCGCCCGAGCCCGCCTTGACCAGCAAGCTGTCGCCGTGGCCGTGATAACAGCCTTCGAACTTGATGATCTTCGACCGGCCGGTGTAGCCGCGCGCGAGGCGCAGTGCCGTCATCGTGGCTTCGGTGCCCGATGACACCAGCCGCACCATCTCGAGCGAGGGCAGCAAGCGGCAGAGCTCTTCCGCCATTTCGATCTCGAGCTCGGTCGGCGCGCCGAACGACAAGCCGTGGCGGGCGGTCTCCTGCACGGCGCGCACGGTGTCCGGATGCGCGTGGCCCAGTATGGCCGGGCCCCACGAACCGACATAATCGATGTAGCGCTTGCCGTCGGCGTCCCAGAGGTAGGCGCCTTCGCCGCGGGTGAAGAATCGCGGCGTGCCGCCGACCGAGCGGAATGCCCGCACCGGCGAGTTGACGCCTGCGGGAATCGTCTTTTGCGCGCGCGCGAACAGCTGTTCATTTCGGGTCATGGTCTCGAACCGGTGAGCGTAGAAGGGTGCGTGAATGCGGGAGATGTGCGTCGCGCCGCGGGAGGCGAGAGATGGCGCAGCAGGCGCGACTCGGACGTCAATCGAAGCACGCGGCCAGCTCGCGCGCGGCCAGCGCGATGTCCGGTGCCTCGTAGAGGGCGCTGATCACTGCCACCGCGTCGGCGCCCGCGGCGATCAGCGGTGGCGCATTGGCCGCGGTGATTCCGCCGATGGCGACGATTCCGGCTTGCGGCCAGCGCGCCTTCGCCTCGGCGATCAGCGAAAGCGGTGCCCGGACCGCATTCGGCTTCACCCGCGACGGGTAGAAGCTCCCGAACGCGATGTAATCGCCGCCCGCGGCGATCGCTGACTCCGCGCGCTCGAGCTCGTCGTAGCACGACACGCCGACGATCGCAGCCGGCCCGAGCCGCGCGCGCGCCGCGGCAAGGCTCGCGTCGTCGCGACCCAGATGGACGCCGTCGGCACGAACTGCGTGCGCGAGCTCGACGTCGTCGTTGACGATGAAGATCGCGCCGCGCGCCGAGCACAGCGCGCGCAGCGCGGCCGCCTGCTCCAGCTTGAGCCCGGCCGACGCGGCCTTGGTCCGATATTGGATCGCCGATGCACCGCCCGACAATGCGAGCTCGGTCCGCGCCGCCAGCTCGACCGTGTCGGCGAGTTCGGGGGTAAGCGCGTAGAGGCCGGCCAGCTTCGGCCGCCGCGCGGCCATCGGTACCGCGGCCATCGGCGCAAGCTTTAGTGGCGGTGCAGATCGGGCGACGCGGGAACGACGTCTTCGTCGACGTGCGGCTCCGCTTCGTCTTCGCGCGCCCAGAACAAGCGGTCCGGAAGAAACTGACCCATGCCCGGACGATAGGCCTTCTGCAGCGTGTGCCAGGTGTAGTCCTGCGCTTCGCGGACGGCCTCCGGCAGCTCGAGGCCGTTGGCCAGCATCGCCGCGATCGCGGAGGCCAGCGTGCAGCCGGAGCCGTGATAACTGCCGGGCAGACGCTGCCAGGCGTCGCTGCGCACGACGCCGCTCTTGCCGTAGAGCGTATTGATCACCTGCGGCGTCGGCTCGTGCGTTCCGGTGATCAGCACGAATTCGCAGCCGCTTTCGATCAGCTTGCCGGCGCAGGTGGCAAGCGACGGCTCGTCCTCGTCTTCGACGTCGGCGAGCCGGCGCGCTTCCATGCTGTTCGGTGTGAGTATCGTAGTGCGCGGCAACAGGAGCTCGCGCAGCGCATGCAGCATCTCGTCGTTGGCCAGCTCGTCGCCGCGTCCGGAAGCCAGCACAGGATCGAGAACCAGCGGCACGTCCGGGTAGTCGGACAGAATCTCGGCGATCGCGGCGATATTCTCGACGCTGCCGAGCGCGCCGATCTTGAACGCATCGACCGGCATGTCCTCGAGCAGGCAGCGCGCCTGATCGGCGACCCAGTCGGCATCGATCGGCTGCACCGCTTCGACGCCGAGCGTGTCCTGAACGGTGATCGCGGTGATCACCGACAACGGATGGCACCCCATGCTGGCCAGCGTCAGGATGTCGGCCTGGATACCGGCGCCGCCCGAGGGATCGGAGGCGGCGAACGTCAGCACTACGGGCGGGAAATCGGATTCGGCGTCGGACGGCTGCGGCATTGCGGCGGCGCTTTCAGTGCAACCGGGCGGGACGCAGAATGCCCGGGCCGGCGCTAAAGGCCGGCGAATGCTTGCTAAAATGGGATTTTACTCCAGTCGAGCTGTAGCGAATGAAAAAGTACATGTGCCTTATCTGCGGTCATATCTATGATGAGGCCTACGGCGACCCCGACACCGGCATACCTCCGGGCACGAAATGGGAGGACGTCCCGCCGAACTGGACATGTCCCGATTGCGGCGCCCGCAAGGAAGATTACGAGCTGGTGGAATTCTAGAAAGATTACGAACTGGTCGAATCAGATGCGAATCCTGCACACGATGCTGCGCGTGGGCGATCTCGAGCGCTCGGTCGCCTTTTATACCGGCGTGCTCGGGATGAAAGTCCTGCGCACGACCGATCGCCCCGAACAGAAATACACGCTCGCCTTCGTCGGCTACGGCGACGAATCGGCGCACGCGGTCCTCGAGCTGACTTACAACTACGGCGTCGACCGCTACCAGCTCGGCGACGGCTTCGGTCACATCGCGATCGAGGTGCCCGACGCCGCCAAGGCCTGCGCCGACGTCCGCGCCAAGGGCGGCACCGTGACGCGCGAAGCCGGTCCGGTCAAAGGCGGCACGACGGTCATCGCCTTCGTTCAGGATCCCGACGGCTACAAGATCGAGCTGATCCAGCGGTGACCGGCGCCGGCCGGGGCCCGACCTTGCCGCGCTTCTCCCTCGTCGTCTGCAGCATCGATCGCGCGCGCCTCGACGAGTGCGTCGCGCGTTACCGCGCCGCCTTCGCCGGCGAAGCGTTCGACCTGATCGTCATCGACGATGCGAAGTCGCTCGCGGAGGCCTACAACCGCGGTATCGCAAGCGCGCGGGGCGCCAACATCGTGTTCTCGCACGACGATGCTTCCCGATCTCCCGACGCCGGCTTAAGCGCCGGCCCGCGCCGCGTCGTCGCAGATCGTCAGCAGTAGCGCTTCCCAATCGCGGGCGAAGCCGGCCGTGTCGAACAGTGGATTGGTGTCGCGGCTGGCTTCGAGGTAGGCGCGGTGCGCGCGCAACGCCGCGCGATCTGCGCTCAGCGCCAGAAGCCGCGCGCGATAATCGTCGAGCGTATTCGCCACCAGCTCCGGCAGACCGGCCGCGAGCAACACGCTCGCGCCGACCCGGCCGGCGAACGTGTCGCCGCGGCAGGTCAGCATCGGTACGCCCGCCCACAGTGCATCGACGCCGGTCGTGTGCGCGCCGTACGGCAGCGTGTCGAGCGCGAGGTCGGCGCAGCCCACCCGCGCAAGATGCGCTTCCTGCGGCGCGGGTCGCGCGAAGATCAGCCGCGCCGGATCGACGCCGCTGTTTGCCGCTTCGGCGCGCAGATTGGCCTGCGCCCGCGGGTGGCCCGCGAGCAGCCATAACACGGCGTCGGATTGCGCGCGCAATGCCTCCATCCATGCGGCGAAAAACGGCCGGCGCAGCTTGTAGCTCTGGTTGAGACATGCGAGCACAAGCGCCTCGTCGGGCAGACCGTTGTCGCGCCGCGAGGCGGCGCGAGGAACGCCGCGCCGGTTGTCGTTGACGTAATAGCAGCGCGGAAGCCGCCATACACGCTCGTGAAAATCGCCTTCCGCACCCGGCGGCACCACCTCGGCGTCGGCGATCACGCCGTCGACCGCATCGTAGCCTATCGTCCCGGGGAAGCTCATGTAATGGATCTGCACCGCCGCCGGCCGCTGCGCGAGAATGCCCAGCCTGCCGCCGTGGGTGTGACCCTTGCGCTCGATCAACAGATCGATCCCGTCTTCGCGGATCGCGCGCGCGATGTCCGCGTCGGACAGTTCGCGAACGTCACGCCAATGCTCGAACGAGGCGCGCACGCGCTCGCGCAGCGCGCTGCCGTCGTCGGGTCCGTAGCTGTACCCGGTCACCTCGAAGCGTTCGCGGTCATGCGCCTCGAAGAGGCCGACCATCAGGCGCGCGGTCGGATGTTCGTGAAAGCTGCCGGACAGGTAGCCCACGCGCAAGCGCTTCGCCCGCGGCGGTGGGCGCCGTCGCGGCGCCGGCGCCGGCAGCATGGCGCGCGACCAGCGGCGTGCGACCTCGAGCTGCTGCGCCGGCGCCAGCGGCATCGCCAGAGCGACGAATGGCGGCCAGCGCGGATCTCCGGCCGGATCGGCCAGCGTTGCCGTCAGGCGGCGCTCGCTTGCCTCGAGCGCATCCCAGGCGCACAGGTACTGCTGCGTGTAGACCAGGTTCGCCATCGCCGGCGTCAGCGTCGGTGCGGCCTGCAGCGCGCGCTCGAATGCCGCTGCCGCACCCTCCTCGTCGCCTACGGCGCGGCAGGCGAGACCCAGGTTGTCCCACAGTTCGCCCTGGCGGGCACCCAGATCGATCGCGCGCTCGAAATGCCGTCGCGCCTGCTGGCCATCATGGAGGTCCAGGCAGGTCGCTCCCAGCGTGATGAGTACGTCCGCGTCGCGCGGCGCGAGCTTCGCACATTGCTCCAGCGTCGCACGCGCCGCGACCAGCGCTCCCGCGGCCTTTTGCGCCTTGCCCAGCGCATGCAAGCGGGCGGCCTCGTGGCCGGTCGCGGCGCGAAAGCACTGTTCGGCGACATCGAATCCGCCGGCGTCGCGGGCGAGCTCGCCAAGCTGTTGCGCAACGGACCCGCTGGACGGCGGCGACGACATCGCCTGCACGACGGCGTCTACCGCAGCTTCGTGTTCCCCGTGCGCCAAGTGCGCCCGTCCCGCGGCCAGCCAGATCTCGTGCGCCGGCAGCGAGCGCGCCGTCGCGGCGCTGAGTGCGCGCGCCAGCAGGGCTTGTGCCGCGTCGATGCGGCCGCCGGCGATTTCCTGTTCGGCGATCCGCAGCAGCGCACCCGGATGCTCGGGCATCGCCGCGAGGATCTGCTCGTAGATCGCGCGCGCATCGGCTGGGCGGCCGCCGGCTTCGTGCTGCGCCGCCAGCGCAAAGGCGTCCTGGACGGTGGTCTGCATGATCGCCGCCAACGCGAAGGGCGCGCCGCGCGCAAGCCTTCAGGCCGCGGGTTTCAGCACTTCGCGCAGGTCGTGCGCGTAGACGTCGGGGCCGGGCCCGTAGTTTTCGTAGACGCGAAGCCGGCCTTGCGGATCGAAAATATAGGTCCCCGCCGAATGATCGAGCGTATAGCTTCCCGGCGTCTTGCCCGGCTGCTTCTGGTAGATGATCTTGAACTCCTTGGCCACTTCCGCGGTCGCCTTGTCGTCGCCGGACAGGCCGAGAAACGACGGGTCGAATGCCGGGACGTAATGGGCGAGCACGTCGCGCGTGTCACGTTCCGGGTCGACGGTGATGAACAGCACCTGGACCCGGCTCGCATCGGGTCCGAGCTTTTGCATCGCCGCGGCGAGCTCGGCGAGCGTCGTCGGGCAAAAGTCGGGGCACTGCGTGTAGCCGAAAAAGACGACGACGGCCTTGCCGCGAAAGTCGGCCAGCGAGCGCGGCTTGCCGTTGTGGTCGACGAGATGAAAGTCGCGGCCGAAGGCGGCGCCGGTGACATCCGAGCCCTGGAACTTCGGCGCGGCCGGGCCGCAGGCGGCCACGGCGAGGGCGAGCGACAGGATGGCCAGCAGGCGCATCGGACGATCAGGCCCTAGTGCAAATAATGGTCGAGCAGCAACGCGGAAAAAAGCGCCGCCAGGTAGACGATCGAATAGCGGAAGGTCCTGCGGGCCAGCCCGTCGCTGTACCGGCGCAAGAGGGCCACGGCGTAAGCCGCGAATACCGCGCCCAGCGCGACCGCAGAAGCGAGATAAAGATATCCGCTCATCCTGATTGCGAAGGGCAGCAGCGTCACGGCGATCAGCGCCGCCGTGTACAGCAGGATGTGGAGCCTCGTATAGGCGGAACCGTGCGTGACGGGCAGCATCGGCAGCCCGGCTTTCGCGTACTCCTTGGCGCGATACAAGGCCAGCGACCAGAAATGGGGTGGTGTCCAGACAAAGATGATCAGGAAAAGGATCAAAGCCTCGGGTGCGACGTCATTGGCCACCGCGGCCCAGCCGAGCACCGGCGGCATTGCGCCGGAGGCGCCGCCGATGACGATGTTCTGCGGCGTGGCGGGCTTCAGCAACACCGTGTACACGATCGCGTAACCGACGAACGTCGCCAGCGTCAGCCACATCGTCAGCGGGTTGACCATCAGGTGCAATATCGCGAGGCCCGTTGTGCCGACGATGCCGGCGAACACCAGCGTCTGGGCCGAAGTCAGGTCGCCGCGCGGCAGCGGCCGCGCCCGGGTGCGGGCCATTACCGCGTCGATCTTCTGCTCGACCAGGCAGTTGATCGCGGCTGCAGCGCCGGCCACCAGCGCGATGCCCAGCGTGCCGAACACCAGTGCGTTCAGCGGCGGCAGCGCCGGCGAGGCGAGAAACATGCCGATCACCGCCGTGAACACGATCAGCGAAACGACGCGCGGCTTGGTCAGCGCCAGGAACTGGCGCAGGCGGTCGGGGCGAAGTGCGAGGGCAGTCATCGGACTGGGAGCGGACGAGCGGAACAGGACGTTGATTTTACCATCGCCGCTTTAGCCGATCTGCGACGCCTTCAGGACCCGCTGCAGATCGTTGGCAAGCCGCCGGATGTCGGGGTCGGGGCCATAGCGCAGGACGAGATTGCCGCGCGGGTCGAGCAGCAGGATGCCGGCGGCGGCGCTCTCGCCGAGCGGCAGCTGCTCGAGCGCATGCGGATCGATGCTGACGACGACCAATCCCGGATCCGCGGCCGCGAGCTCCTGCGGCGGAGCCGGTGCCGGCAAGGGCTGCAGCAGCAACCGGACGACGCGGTCCTGCTCGCGTCCCTGGATCGTGCGCGCCTGGCGCGTCGCATAGAGAGCGCGCGCACAATCGTCGCTGCAGCCCCCGCGCCTCGCGATCAGCAGCACCCATTTGCCGCGCAGGTCGGTCAGCGAAAACGCTTTTCCATCGCTGTTTGTTCCGACGACGATCGGCGCCGGTGCGGTTTCGAGGAGCTCGCCGTAGTTGACCCGCGTCGATGGCGTGAACCAGTAATAGGCGGCGTACGAGGCGACGATCGGCGCCAGCCCGATCGCAACGATCAGCAACAGCGTGCGGCGTCCCCCTGACTTAGCCTGATGCCGCGCCATCGTCGTCCGTTCGCCAGTTGAGCCCGAGCCAGAGCGCGATCCCCAGCGCCGCCAGCGAATACCATTGCACCATGTAGCTCTTGTGCTGCTCGATGCCGAAATCGGGCGTCGGCCACTCGCGCACCAGTCCGTCAT
Source organism: Casimicrobiaceae bacterium (assembly GCA_035607385.1). GTDB lineage: Bacteria > Pseudomonadota > Gammaproteobacteria > Burkholderiales > Casimicrobiaceae > PALSA-1003. The sequence goes on along the minus strand of DATNAR010000011.1, from coordinate 14,836 downwards.
CGGTCTTTTGCGTCTGCTCGATGATAAAAGGCAGCAGTGGCAGTCCGGTGCTCGCAGCGATTCGAGCAATGTCGAGGTTCTCCCGTATGGGGCCGGCGGTCGAATCGGCGCCAAGCTCGAGATAACGCGCCGGCGGCAGATTGATCCGGCCTTCGACGACGACGGTGCCCGCAGGCGGCGGCAGCTGCGGCAACACGGCGCGGCTTGGCCCTTGGGCAACCCAGCCGCGGTCGACCAGCACGTAGCCGGCACCTTCGAGCTTGAGCGGCGCGACCACGTCGAAACCGGCGCGCCCGGCGTGCACCCGGTTGTCGATCAGCAGTTGATGGGCCGCGTCGTACGTTCCCCGCGCCCGGACCGCGCGGAAGCGAAACCGGGCAGGATCGGCGGCGATCGCCTTGTCCACCTCGAGCGCGAGCGGCGGCGCGCTCGATGCCGCTTCGTACTGCTCGCGCAGCGATTGCTTGTCGTATGCGCGCTGCCGCTGCCAGTTGCCCAGTGCAACGGTGACGGCGACCAGCAGCAGCAATCCCAGCGTGGGCCAAAGCGACGGGCGAAAGCGGCGGCGGGAGAGCGCCGCACGCAGCTTCATCGGCATCGGGTAGACTGGCTCTTCACGCCTCTTCCACAACCGCGAGAGCGCATTGATCCGGATCATCGTCATCGTCGCCCTGCTGCTGATCGTCGGCAGCCTGGCCAGCGCGCTCTACTATCTTTATCACGATCGCGGCCAGGGCACCCGCATGGTCAAGGCGCTGGCGATCCGCGTCGCGCTCTCGGCGTGCCTGTTGATCTTCCTGGTGATCAGCTACAAGCTCGGCTGGATCGGCGAATCCGGCCTGCGGTGAGCCGCGGCCTGGCGCCGCGGCCCGCCGCGAATGCGTCACAGCCAGTAGACGAGGATGAACAGCAGCAGCCAGACGACGTCGACGAAGTGCCAGTACCACGCCGCGGCCTCGAAGGCGAAATGATGCGACGCATCGAAATGTCCGCGGAAAGCGCGGGCGAGCATCACCGAGAGCATCAACGCGCCGATGGTCACGTGAAACCCGTGAAAGCCGGTCAACATGAAGAACGTCGATCCGTACACGCCGGTCGACAGCTTCAGGTTGAGCGCGCTGTAGGCGTGCGTGTACTCGTACGCCTGGAAACCGAGGAAGGTGAAGCCGAGCACGATCGTTACGAACAGCCAGGCCTTGAGCGCCCCGCGATGTCCGGCCTTCAGCGCATGATGCGCAATCGTCAGCGTTCCGCCGGAACTGACGAGGATGATCGTGTTCAGCAGCGGAATGCCGATCGCCTCCATCGGCGTGAAAGCGTCCTTCAGATACGGACCATTGGTCGGCCACGACGCGGTGAAATCGGGCCACAGGAGCTTCTGGTCCAGCCCGCCCAGCTCGGGCACCGACAAGTTGCGCACGTAGAAGAGCGCGCCGAAGAAGGCGGCGAAGAACATGACTTCGGAAAAGATGAACCAGCTCATCCCCCAGCGAAACGACACGTCGACCTTGGCGTTGTACAAGCGGTGCTCGGACTCGTCGATGACGCGGCCGAACCAGCCGAACATCATCAGCAGCAGGATCAGGAACCCGGCAAGCACCAGCCACGGGCCGAAGGCATACGCGTTGAACCACGACGCTGCGCCGAATCCCATCAGCAACAGCGCGCACGAACCGGTGATCGGCCAGTACGACGGCTGCGGCACGAAGTAATAGGGTCCGGCGCCGGTGGGGTTTGTGCTCATCGCTTGTCCTTCGCTTTAACCTTGTGAACTTTGAAAGCCGCTGGCGGCCGCTAGGAGTTGTTGCCCTCGACCTCGAAGAACGTGTACGACAATGTGATCGTGCCGACGTCTCGCGGCAGCGCCGGGTCGACGACGAACACGACCGGCATCTGCCGTTTTTCGTGCGGCGCGAACGCCTGCCGCGAAAAACAGAAGCATTCGAGCTTCTTGAAATACGCTGCGGCGAGCTGCGGACCATAGCTCGGCACCGCCTGCCCGGTCAGCGGCCGGTCGGTGGTGTTCTCGACCTCGTAGACGACCTGGGTCACCGCGCCCGGATGAACATCGAGCGCCGGAGTCAGCGGGCGAAACGTCCACGGCAGCTTGCGCACGTTGGCGTCGAACTCCATGCGCACGGTGCGTGAGGTGTCGACCTGCGTATTCGTCATCCGATCGGCGGTGCCGATGTCGCGCAGTCCGGTTGCCTTGCAGATCTGGTCGTAGAACGGAACCAGCGCGAAGCCGAAGCCGAACATCAGCACGACGACGACGGCGAGACGCGCAACCATACGGCGGTTGGCGCGGCGCGGATCGTCCGGCGCGGATTCGCGGCGAAAGACGGTCATTGCCGTCCTCGACTTCCGATGTTCCGGCCGATCGAAACGACGAGAAAACCGAGCACTGCCAGGCCCAGCACGCCGATCGCGACTTCCGGTGTGTCAGAGTATTGAGCGACGATGATGCCGCAAAAGAAAACCGCGGCGATCGACAGCAGGATCGTTGCCGTGCGCAGGTTGGCCGCACGTCGCGGCCTCACTCCGATGTCGGGTTGCATCGTCTCCGCCAAGCTTGTCCCTTATTTCACGACCGGCGGAGTCTCGAACGTGTGGTACGGCGCCGGCGACGGCAACGTCCACTCGAGCGTGTCGGCGCCGTCCCACGGGCGCGCCGGCGCAGGCGCGCCGCTGCGGATCGTCTTCAGGACCGCAACGAGAAGCAAGAACTGCGACAGGCCAAATCCGAACGCGCCGATCGACGCGACCACGTTCCAGTCGGTGAACTGGGTCGCGTAGTCGGGGACGCGGCGCGGCATGCCCGCAAGGCCCAGGAAATGCATCGGAAAGAACGTGATGTTGAAGAAAATGAACGACAGCCAGAAATGCCATTTGCCCAAGGTCTCGTCGTACATGCGGCCGGTCCATTTCGGCAGCCAGTAGTAGATGCCGGCGAAAAACGCGAACAGCGACCCGGCGACCAGCACGTAATGGAAGTGCGCGACGACGTAGTAGGTGTCGTGCAGGCTGATGTCGACCGGAACGATGGCCAGCACCAGGCCGGTGAAGCCGCCCATCGTGAACAGGAAGATGAAGCCGATCGCGAACAGCATCGGCGTCTCGAACGTCATCGAGCCCTTCCACATCGTCGCCAGCCAGTTGAAGACCTTCACTCCGGTCGGGACGGCGATGAGCATCGTCGCGTACATGAAGAACAGCTGTCCGGCCGCCGGCATGCCGACGGTGAACATGTGGTGCGCCCAGACCAGGAACGACAGGATCGCGATCGACGCGGTAGCGTAGACCATCGACGCATAGCCGAATAGCGGCTTGCGCGCGAATGCCGGGATGACGGTCGACACGATGCCGAACGCCGGCAGGATCATGATGTAGACCTCGGGGTGGCCGAAGAACCAGAACACGTGCTGGAACAGCACCGGGTCGCCGCCGCCGGCGGCATTGAAAAAGCTGGTGCCGAAGTGGCGGTCGGTGAGCAGCATCGTCACCGAACCGGCCAGCACCGGCATCACCGCGATCAGCAGGTAGGCGGTGATGAGCCACGTCCAGACGAACAGCGGCATCTTCATCAGCGTCATGCCGGGCGCGCGCATGTTCAGGATCGTCGTGATGATGTTGATCGATCCCATGATCGACGATGCGCCCATGATGTGCACGGCGAAGATCGTCATGTCCATGCCCATGCCGGTCTGCACCGACAAAGGCGGGTACAGCGTCCATCCGGCGCTTGGCGCTCCGCCCGGTGAGAGGAACGAGCCGAGCAGCAACAACCCGGCGAATGGCAGCAGCCAGAAGCTCCAGTTGTTCAGGCGCCCGAACGCCATGTCCGGTGCACCGATCATCATCGGCACCTGCCAGTTCGCGAATCCGACCGCGGCCGGCATGATCGCGCCGAAGATCATGACCAGGCCGTGTACGGTATTGAGCTGGTTGAAGAACTCAGGCTCGACGAGCTGCAATCCGGGCTGGAACAATTCCGCCCGGATCAGCATCGCCATGCTGCCGCCCGCGACGAACATGATGAACGAGAACCACAGGTACAAGGTGCCGATGTCCTTGTGGTTGGTCGTCATGATCCAGCGCATGATCCCGCCGGGATGATGCTCGTGCGCGTGCTCGTGACCCGCGGCGTGATCGTGTGGAATGCTGCTCATCGCTTGGCTCCGGTTTGATGGGCTCGGGTCGAGTGGCGCCGAATCCGACGTCCTGTCATTTCGCTGCCGCCTTGGCGCTCGTCACCTCGGCGGGCTGGATCGCCTCGCCGGTATGATTGCCCCAGCTGTTTCGCTCATAGGTGACGACCGAGGCGATGTCGACGTCGGAAAGAGTTCCCTTCCAGGCAATCATCGCCGTCGGCTTGCCGTCCCTCGTCACGCCGTTGAGCACGGTCGAGATGTGCGCGAGCTTCGGACCGGTCGCGACTTTCGAGCCGTCGAGCGGGGGAAAGGCCGGCGGCAGCCCCTTGCCGTTCGCCTGATGGCAGGCGACGCAATTGGCCGTGTAGACCTTTTCACCTCGCGCGGTCAGTTCCTTGATGTCCCACGTCTTGTTGATGTCGCCGGCGGCGGAGGCGAGCTGTTTCTTCTGGTCGCCCACCCAGGCGGCGTAGTCCTGCTCGGACTTGACCTCGACGACGATCGGCATGAACCCATGCTCCTTGCCGCAGATCTTCGCGCACTGGCCGCGGTAAATCCCCGTCTTGTCGAACTTCATCCAGTCGTCGCGCACGAATCCGGGGATCGCGTCCTGCTGCACGCCGGCCGCAGGCAGGTACCAGGCGTGGATGACGTCGCTCGACGTGATCAGCAGCCGGATCTTCTTGTTGACCGGCACGACCAGCGGGCGGTCGACTTCGAGCAGGTAATGCTCGTTTTTCTTCTCGCGGTTCTCGATCTGCGCGTACGGCGTCGCAAGCTCGCTGAAGTAGCCGAAACCGTCGTTCAGGTAATCGTAGTTCCACTTCCATTGCGAGCCGGTGATCTTGACGGTCAGATCGGCGGCGGACGCGTCCTTCATCGCCAGCACCGTCTTGGTGGCCGGCCACGCCATCAGCACCAGGATGATGAACGGGATGACGGTCCAGATGATCTCCACCGTCGTGTTCTCGTGGAACTGCTCGGCGACGTGACCTTTCGACTTGCGATGCGCGTAGATCGAATAGCCCATCGCGCCGAAGACGACGAAGAAGATGACGACGCAGATCCAGAAAATGATCACGTGCAGCTCGAAAATCTCGTGCGCGATCGGCGTGACCGGCGGCGGCAGGTTCCACTCGCGATCGGCCCATGCCGCGCCCGATGCCAGCGCCGTAATCAGTAGTGCAGGAAGCAACCGCCCGATCCGCCACGCCGCCTTGATGCGATCCATGCTTTCCCCGAAAACGTCAACCATCCCCGAAACCCGGTGCCGTCGGTCCGACCGCTGCCGACAGCAGGCGGCGCAGCTCGCGGCCAAGTCTTATTCGCTCGCCGGCCGGCAATGCTTCGCCGAACGTCGTTCGCTGTCCCGCGTAACGCAATGCCAGCGCCGGCGGACGGCCGAAACGCCGTTCTTCCAGCTCGACGCGCAGCCACTGGCGGTTGAATACCCGCTGCGTCCGCACACCGCTTTCCTCCCTTTCGACGATCACGCGATCGCCGCATACCGTAATGCGCTCCCAGTCGGCGATCCGCCGCTCGAAACGATGGAATGCCCAAAACAATACGGCCATTTCCAGCGCCGAATACGGCAGCACCGGCCAGGCGCCGCGCAGCGCGAACATCAGCGCAAAGCCCAACGACAGCCCGCACAACGAAGCGAAAAGCCACCACCGGCCGCGCCGCCCGATCGCATCGTGGCGCCGCGACGTCAGCGAAAACTCGCCCTGTGCGCCCGGGCTTCCGGCGACCGGCAGCGAAACGCCCGCGCTACGCATCGAAACCGCTCTGCGCTCAAAAAAACCCCGAGGATTTTAGCATGGCCTGCGCTGGCGCGGAAAGCCGAACGATAACGGATGCGCGCGGCCGCTGTCTCCACATCTAGATCTCCGCCGTGCAGTTCCATGCTGGCATGCGGTCATCGCTCCATCGCAGTGTCGCAAGCCGCGGCGCGGCAAGCCGGTGCTCGATGGTCGCGACGTTTTCGTCGAAACAAGGCAACGCTGGCTCGATCGCGTTGGCGACCCACCCCGCCAGCGTGAGGCCGCGCGCTCGAATCGCCAGCGCCGTCAGCAGCGCGTGGTTAAGACACCCCAGGCGGACGCCAACGACCAGCAGCACCGGCAAACCGAGGATCGAGGCGATGTCCAGCATGTCGTGTTTGTCGTCCAGCGGCGCAAGCGCGCCGCCGGCGCCTTCGACGACGACTCGATCGGCGCAGCGCGCGAGCTCCCGATAGGCGAGATCGATGCGGCTCAACTCGATTTTCAAGCCGGCCTGCGCGGCGGCCAGGTGCGGCGCGATCGCCGGGGTGAACGCGTATGGATTGCGCAGGGCCAGGGTAACCTCGACGTTGCCGGCTGCTTCGAGCGCCGCGACGTCTTCGTTGCGCCCCGAGCCGGCGGCGATGCCGCTGGCGACCGGCTTCATGCCCACCGCGCGCCGGCCTCGCGCCGCGTGCGCGCGGAGCAGCGCGCACGCCACGACCGTCTTGCCGATGCCGGTATCCGTCCCCGTGACGAATATTCCGCTGCTCATCGCCCCGCTGCCGTCGCATCCATCGCCGCGGTCGCGGCTCACCGGCGCTCGCGCGGGGCGCGATCGAAGCGCACGATCGCACGCCCATCGTCGACGAGGCGCGGTTCGGGCTTCCACGCATGTCCATAAACGACCTCAAAGCTTGCCGGCAAGCGCCCATCGCGGCGAAACTCTTCCAGCGCCGCCAGCATCCGTTGCCACCGGCGCCTTCCGGTGAGGCTGCGCCTGCGATCGCTTCGCGCGTTCTGTGCGCCGATGGCCTTGAGATCGCGCATCAACGCGGCGGCATCGGCATAGGTCATCGTGATCATTTCCATGTCCATGACCGGATCGGCGAACCCGGCCTGCACCAGCATGTCGCCGACGTCGTGCATGTCCAGAAAGCGGTTGACGTGCGCGGTCGCGTCGGCCGCGGCGAACGCGCGGCGCAGTTCGCCCAGCGTATCGGGGCCGAACGTCGTGAACATCACAAGGCCGCCTATGTTGAGGACGCGATGGAATTCGGCGAGTGCCTGCGGCAGCGGGTCGACCCATTGCAAAGTGAGGTTGCTCCAGACCAGATCGATGCTGCGCGTTGCGAACGGCAGCCGGCAGACGTCGCCGCAGACCAGCGCAGGGGGTCGCTCCTCGGCGGCGAAGGCGGACAGCAGTCGCCGCACGAGGGGCCGCGTCTCGGTTTGCGGGGCGAGATGCCGGCGCCGCGCCGCCTGCAGCATCGGACAGGCCAGGTCGAGACCGACCAGGCGCGCACGCGGGTAGCGCGCGCGGAGCTCGCCCAGCGCCTCGCCGGTGCCGCAGCCCGCATCGAGGATCGTCGCGGGATCCAGCCGTATGATGCCCAGGCGCTCGGCCATGCGCTGCCCGACTTCGCGCTGCAGCACCGCCGCGCTGTCGTACGTCCCGGCGGCACGCTCGAAAGCCCGCCGCATGCTGGCGCGATCGAGGCTAGCACCGTCGCCTGCGCGATCATCGGCCATCGCAGAACGCCTCCGCCGCCGCAAAGAACGCCTCCGGGTGCGACAGAAAAGGCGCGTGCGCCGCGCCCGCGATCGCGGCAAGGCGGCCCGCGGGCAGTGCAGCGGCGAGCCAGGCTCCCGCGGCGGCCGGGACCAGCGTGTCACGCTCGCCCGCGATCACCAGCGCCGGCTGCCTGATCGCGCCGACCCGGTCGCGAACATCGATCGCAGCCAGCGCGGCGAGCGCATCCTCGAGGTTTTGCCGGGAGGGGACGCCGCGCGCAAAGAGCTCGGTGCGCATCTGCCCGAGGATCTCGCGCGCATGCTCGCTGCCTTGCAGCTGGAGCGTCACGAAGCGCTGCAGCGTCGAGCGATACGACACCGCGAGCTCGTCGCCGAAGCGCCGCAGCGTCTCGCCGCTGATCGCTTGCTGCCAGTCGTCGCGCGCAACAAAGCACGGCGTCGTGCCGACCAGGACCAGCCTCGCCACCGCATCGGGCCGGTCGAGCGCCCATTGCAGGGCGACCGCGCCGCCGAGCGACCAGCCGAGCACCGTCGGCGGCTCGGACAGCGACGTGAAATGTCCGGCTACCGCGGCCGCGATCCCCGCCAGCGTCGTCGTCGCCATCGGCGGGCTGAAACCGTGCCCCGGCAAATCGACCAGATGCACGTGAAAGCGCGACGCAAGCCGCGGCAGCGCCGGCGCCCAAAGCCCCGAATGCATCGCCCAGCCATGCAGCAAGACCAGCGGCGGGCCGCTGCCGGTCGATTCGATGTGAAGTTTCATCGCGCGGCGCCGTGCGGCGGGTCCGCACCGATTTCGGCCAGCGCGGCGACCAGCCGATCGACATCGGCAGCGGAATGCGCGGCCGACAGCGTGATGCGCAATCGCGCGGAGCCCGTCGGGACCGTCGGCGGGCGGATCGCCGGCACCCAGATGCCGCGGTCCCACAGGGCCTCGCTGACGGCGAGCGTTTCGCCGGCATTGCCGATGATCAGCGGCTGGATCGGCGTGACCGACGGCAACAGCTGCCAGCGCAAATGCGACGCCTCGGCACGCCATCGCGCAATCGATGCGAACAGCCGCTCGCGGCGAGCGGCGTCGTTGCGAACGAGGGCCAGGCTCGCGGCGAGCGCGCTCGCCAGCAGCGGCGGCGATGCGGTCGTGTAGATATAGCTGCGCGCGCTCTGCAGCAAGGTTTCGATCACCGCCGGGTGCGCGGCGACGAACGCCCCGGCCACACCGGCGGCCTTGCCCAGCGTGCCCATGTAGACGATGCGCTCGGAGGCGAGCGCGAAATGCGCGAGGGTTCCGCGTCCGGCGTCCCGCCCTTGCCCGAGCACGCCGAAACCGTGGGCGTCATCGACGAGCAGCCAGGCATCGTGCGCGTCGGCGAGGTCGAGCAACTGTGGCAGCGGCGCCAGGTCACCGTCCATGCTGAACACCGCATCGGTGCAGATCAGCTTCCGCCGCGCGCGGCTCGCCGCGAGCCTTGCCGCGAGTGCTTCGACGTTCGCATGCGCGTACCGGACGAAGTCGGCGCGCGACAACAGCGCTGCGTCGTTCAGGCATGCGTGGTTCAGCCGGTCGCCGAACACGGCGTCCTCGCGGCCGACCAGCGCCGTGATCACGCCGAGGTTGGCCATGTAACCGGTCGAGAACAGCAGAGCACGCGCATTCGCGCAGGGAGCGACCCACGCGGCAAGCTCGCGCTCCAGATCCTCGTGAGGCTGGAAGTGCCCGGAGATCAGGTGCGAGGCGCCGGCCCCGACGCCGTAGCGCGCCGCGCCCTGCTGGGCGGCCGCGACCACGCGCGGGTCGGCGGCGAGCCCGAGATAATCGTTGCTGCCGAAATGCAGCGTCTGCCGTGCCTCGACGACCGGGCGCGCGCCTTGCGCCGAAGCAACGACCCGGCGGCGGCGCAACAGCTGCTGCCCCGCGCGCTGTTCAAGCGCGGCGTCGAGCTCCGCGATCAGACGCAACATGGTTTTCGCTCGGGCCGAAAGCCCGCTTGAGCGGCGGGACGCCGGCGCTAATGCGTGTCGCCGCCGGCGTGCAGCCCGAGGCGTTCGAACAATGCCTGGTCGGCGGCGACGTCGGGATTGCCGGTGGTCAACAGTTTCTCGCCGTAGAAGATCGAGTTTGCCCCGGCATGGAAACACAGCGCCTGGATGCCGTCGCCCATCTGCTGCCGGCCGGCCGAAAGCCGCACCATCGCGCGGGGCATCGTGATGCGCGCCGCGGCGATCGTGCGCACGAACTCGAACGGGTCGATCGCTTCGCGGCCGTGCAGCGGCGTGCCTTCGACCTGGACCAGATTGTTGATCGGCACCGATTCCGGATACGGATCGAGATTGGCAAGCTGCGCGATCAGCCCCGCCCGCTGCGCGCGCGACTCGCCCATGCCGACGATGCCGCCGCAGCACACGCGCACGCCCGCCGCCCGCACGCGCTCGAGCGTGTCGAGCCGGTCGCGGTACTCGCGCGTCGTGATGATTTCGCCGTAGAAGTCGGGCGCGGTATCGAGATTGTGATTGTAGTAATCGAGCCCGGCGTCTTTCAGCCGCTCGGCCTGGCCGTCCCTCAACATGCCGAGCGTCGCGCAGGTCTCGAGTCCGAGCGCCTTCACCTCGCGCACCATCGCCAGCACCGGTTCCAGATCGCGGTCTTTCGGGCCCCGCCATGCCGCGCCCATGCAGAAACGCGACGCACCGGCGCCCTTGGCGGCGGCCGCCGCTGCGGCGACCTCGGCCAGCGAAAGCATCGCCTGGTTGTCGACTCCGGTGTGGTAGCGCGCCGCCTGCGGGCAGTATCCGCAATCCTCCGGGCACCCGCCGGTCTTGATCGACAGCAGCGTCGAAAGCTGCACGGCATTGGGATCGTGATGCGCTCGATGCGTCTGCTGCGCGCGATGCAACAGATCGTTGATCGGCAGCGCGAGCAATGTCGCGACGGCATCCACCGTCCAGCGCGGACGGGGCTCGCGGCGCGTCGCGCGATCGACTATCGGTACTGTCCGCATCGTGCGGCCGGCTGGTTACAATGCTCGCAAGTGTCGGGGAGGGCCATCGCGTTGTCAAATTTTCTGGCCGGCGCATTTGACCGCGCCTATAGCCGCCTGCAGCGCGGCGCGGTCGGCGCGGTGCGGCGCGCATTACCGCAGCGCTGCGAGCTCTGCGCGGCGCCCTCCGGCGACGATCTGATATGCAAAGCGTGTGCGCACGATCTGCCGCGCATCGGACCGGCTTGCCCGGTGTGCGCGTTGCCTGTGCCCGGCGGCCGCGCCTGCGGAAGTTGCCTTGCCCGTCCTCCGGCGTTCGACGGGACGATCGCCGCATTCGCCTACGCTTTTCCGGTCGATCGGCTGGTACATGCCTTCAAGTACCAGGGACGGCTCGCGCTCGCCGAGTGGTCGGCCGGCGCGATCCTGGCCGAACGACTGCGCCTCGGGCGAGCCGATCCCGACCGGCTGGTGGCCTTGCCGCTTTCGGTCGAGCGCCAGCGCGAGCGCGGTTACAACCAGGCGGCGGAAATCGCGCGCGTCGTGGCGGCGCGCACCGGGATCCCGCTATTGTCGGCGGGCGTAAGGCGCGTCCGCGCCGCGCCGCCGCAGGCGATGCTTCCGTGGGCCGCGCGTGAGCGCAATGTGCGGGGCGCCTTTGCCTGCGCGGCCGACCTCACCGGCCTTCGGATCGCGGTCATCGACGACGTGATGACGACCGGCGCGTCGCTGTCCGAACTGGCGGGGACACTGCGGGGCGCCGGTGCGGCCGGCGTGGAGAACTGGATCGTCGCGCGGACGCTCCCGCCGGCACACTAAAGCGACGGGCCGCGCCGACGTGATCGCCATCGTCCTCGTGCATCCGGAAATTCCCCCGAACACCGGCAACGTGATCCGGCTCGCGGCCAATGTCGGCGCCGAGCTGCATCTGGTCGAACCGCTGGGCTTTCGCCTCGACGATCGCGAACTGAAGCGCGCCGGCCTCGACTACCACGAGTACACGCGCCTGGTCGTTCATCGCGACTGGGCAGCGTGCCGCGTCGCGCTTGCCGGGCGGCGGCGCTATGCGTTGTCGACCCGCGCGGCGACGTCGCTGTTCAGCTGCCGCCTTTCGGCCGACGACGCTTTCGTGTTCGGCTGCGAGACCGGCGGCCTGCCCGACGCCGTGCTCGACGAATTCGCGGAGGGAGCGCGATTGCGGATTCCGATGCGGCCGGCGGTACGCAGTCTGAACCTGTCGAATGCCGTCGCGATCACCGTGTACGAGGCGTGGCGGCAGGCGGGATTCGTCGGCGCGGCCGGACATCGGTAGAGGCGGGCTGGGCGCGCGAGCCCAGGCGACCGTTCGCCGCCGGCTAGAACTCCGGCCCGGGCTCGCGGGCCAGCAGCGCCTCGACTGCCCGCCTGGGCGGCAGGTTCTCGTAGAGGACCCGGTAGACGGCTTCGCAAATCGGCAGGTCGACGCCGAGAGAGCCGGCCAACGCGTGCGCCGCCTGCGCGGCCGCCACACCCTCGGCGACATGGCCGAGCCCGGCAAGAATCCCGGCCAGCGCCTCGCCGCGGCCCAATCCCAGTCCGACGCGCCGGTTGCGCGACAGGTCGCCGGTGCAGGTCAGCACCAGGTCACCGAGGCCGGAAAGCCCGGTGAGCGTCTCGCGCCGGCCTCCCAACGCGACCGCGAGCCGCGCGGTTTCGGCTAATCCCCGTGTGATCAGCGCCGCGCGCGCGTTATAGCCGAAGCCCAGACCGTCGCTCGCCCCGGCCGCGATCGCCAGAATGTTTTTCACCGCGCCGCCCACCTCGATTCCGGTCAAGTCGTCGCTGACGTAGGCGCGCAATGTCCCCCCGCGCAGGCGCCGGGCGATCGATTGCGCGAGTCCGGGCTCGGTGGCGGCGACGCTGATCGCCGTCGGCAGCCCGCGCGCGACTTCCTCGGCAAAGCTCGGACCGGAAATCACACCGACCGGCGACGGCCACATGGGCGCGATGATGCGATGCGCCAGCGCCACGCCGGGCGGCTCTGCCGCGGCGACGAAGCCTTTGCCGAGCCACACAAGCGGCGCCTTCGTATGACTGCGCAGCGCCTGCGCGACACCGGTCAGGGCGCCGACCGGTGTGGCCACGATGATCAGCGAGGCGCCGGCGATCGCGGCGGTCGGCTCGGAGACGACGTCGATCTCCGGTGGGAGCGCGATGCCAGGCAAGTAACGCGAATTCTCGCGCGAGGCGGCCATCGCGCGCGCGGCCGCGGGATCGCGCCCGCAAAGACGCAGCGCGGGCGGCTCGGCGACGCCCGCCAGATGCACCGCGAGCGCCGTGCCCCACGCACCGGCGCCGACGATTGCCACGGTATCGCTCATCGAGGCGACGGCGCGGTGCTGTTACAGACCCCAGACCTGCGCGATGCGAACGTAGCCCTGCTGCCCGTCCCGATGGCGCACCTTGGCCCATCCCGGCGTATTGCTGACATGGGCCGGGTCGATGAGCTCGAGCACGACATTCTGCTCGGCCTTGAACACCAGCGGCGCATTGGGCTCGGGCGCGGCGAGCACGTCGGCCACGGGCACGCGGACGATCAGCGTGCGCCGCTCCGAAACGGCCTTGCGTTCGATCCACGCGACGGTGCCGCCGGCGTCGCGGATCTTAAGCCAGCCCTCGACACCTACGATGACTTCGAACGGGGTGTCGCGGCCGATGACGAACAGCGGCCTGGCCTTGAGCGACGGCGCGTCATAAAGGACCGCCGCTTCGCTCGCTGACTGGAACTCCGCCGCCGCCGCGCCGCCGCTGAGCGCGATCGCCGCGACCAGCAGCCAGCTAGCGCGTCTCATCGCCCGCTAGGGCCTAGTTCGTCGCCGGCACCGCGGGCGCCTGCTGCTGCATGTTGGCGATCTGCTGCTGATACAGCGCCTCGAAGTTGATCGGGTCCAGGTGGACGGGCGGAAAACCGGCGCGCGTCACCGCATCGGCGATCGTCTCGCGTATGTACGGAAACAACACGGTCGGGCAATGGATCCCCATCAGCGGCTGGATATCGGCCAGCGGCACGCCGACGATGCGGAAAATTCCCGCTTGCGCGGCCTCGACCAGGAACAGCGTCTTGTCCGCCGTCTTGGCGGTCACGGTGATCGTCAGCACGCATTCGTAAACGTTTTCCTCGATCTGCTCGCCCCGCGTGCGCAGTCCGACTTCCACCTGCGGCGCGTCGGACGTGGTGAACGACTGCGGCGCGCCGGGATTCTCGAGCGAAAGATCCTTGACGTAGATCTTCTCGATCGACAGCGACGGCGTCGGCTGGGCTTGGGTGTCGGCCATGCGATTTCCCCGGCGATAAACCGATGATTATAACGTAGCGCCGGTCGCCGCGCCGGCCTGCGCGTCTGCGGCAAGCAGCGGAAGCAGTTCGCCCGCGCGGTCGAGCACGACCAGGTCGTCGTAGCCGCCGACATGGCGCTCGCCGATGTAGATCTGCGGCACCGTGCGGCGCCCTGTCCGCTCGATCATTTCACCGCGTCGCGCCGGCTCGAGGTCGACGCGTATCTTGGCGATGTCGGTGACGCCGCGAGCGCGAAGCAGGCGCTCGGCAAGGGTGCAGAATGGACAGCTGGCGGTCGAATACATCAGGACGCCAGCCATCTAGTGTCCTGTCCCGTAAGTTCCGAAGATAAAGGAGCCGATGAAATCGGGTGCCAGGCAAGGCGCGCGGCCGAAAGCGTACCTCGTGGTACGGTAAGGCCGCGCAACGCCGCATGGCACCGGATTTCGCTGCGAACTATCGAGCGAATTTACAGGACAGGACACTAGGACCCCTTCTCCAGCGGCAGCCCCGCCTCGGTCCAGGCGCGCAAGCCACCGCGCAATGCGTAGATTTCCTTGAACCCGAGCTTGGTCAATGCGCCGGCCGCACTCCGGCTGCGATTGCCGCGACTGCAATACGCGATCAGCGGCCGCGCCGTGAACTTGCCGAGCTCCTTCCCCCGGCTGGCGAGCTGCGACAGCGGGATATGCAGCGCATTGGGAACGCGGCCGCCTTCGTATTCCTTGGCCTCGCGCAAGTCGAGGATCAGCGCGTCCTTGCGATTGATCAGCTGCGTTGCCTGCACGGCGCCGATTTCGCGCATCGTGGACAGCGGACTGCCGATCAGCGGCCACGCGAGCATCGCTCCGGAAACGAGCATGACCAGGACCA
>DATNAR010000406.1:0-2107 GCA_035607385.1 Casimicrobiaceae bacterium | reverse complement strand
GGCCTCGGCCAGACCCGAAAAGACCCCCTCCCCGATCAGGAAGTGACCGATATTGAGCTCGACGATCTCGGGCAGCGCGGCGATCGTCTCTGCGGTCTGGAAATCGAGACCGTGGCCGGCATGGACCTCGAGCCCGAGACGCCGCGCGAGCTGCGCGCCGTGGCGGATGCGCTGCCATTCGGCCTGCGCCGCCGAGGTTCGATTGTCGTAGAGGGCGTCGCACCAGGCGCCGGTGTGAATCTCGATCACGGGCGCGCCGATCGCCACCGCCGCCTGGATCTGCCGCGGCTCGGCGGCGATGAACAGCGAAACCCGGATGCCCGCCTCGCGCAAGCTGGCGACGACGGACGCAAGGGCGTCGTGCTGGCCGGCAACGTCGAGGCCGCCTTCGGTCGTGCGCTCTTCGCGTCGCTCGGGCACGAGACAGGCGGCGTGCGGCCTGGTCGCGATCGCGATCGCAACCATCTGCTCGGTCGCCGCCATCTCAAGATTGAGCGGCTTTGCGATCTCCGCCTTGAGCCGTGCTATGTCCTCGTCGCGGATATGCCGGCGGTCTTCGCGCAGATGCGCGGTGATGCCATCGGCTCCCGCGGCAATGGCGATTTGCGCCGCGCGCACGGGATCCGGATGCCGTCCGCCACGCGCATTGCGGATGGTCGCGGCGTGGTCGACGTTGACGCCGAGCCGCAGGGCCAGCGACGTCATCTCAGGTCGCTTCGAGATGGTTGCAGTGAAAGCAGCCTCATCTGCCCAACCTTGATCTCAGGAGATTCGCTTAATCAGGCGATCGTCAGCGTCGCAAGGATAGCTCCCGGGGGTCCGTTCCATGCAATATTTTGTCGGCTAATCCACAACGAGAGCCAGCCATAACGCGAAACCGAAATAGCGGCCCCGCTCGACATTGCTCAAGCGTCAGGCGTTCACGCGTTCGGCAGCCGCCACCACGTCCTTGGCGCGCAATTGCGCGATGATGGAGTTGAGATGCTTGATGTCGAACACCTCGAGATCGATGGTGACCGAGGTGAAATCCGGAGATGAGCGCTCCATGCCGATGTTGTCGATGTTGCCGTCGTGCTCGGCGATGATCTGGGCGACCTGGGCCAGCGATCCCGGCTCGTTCACGGTCTGCAGGATGATGCGTGCGGGAAAGCGCTGCGGCGTGCGTTCCTCCACGTCCCAGCGCAGATCGAGCCAGTTCTCCGGCGAGTCCTCGAAATCCTTCAGCGCCGGCGATTGGATCGGATAGATCGTGATGCCCTCGCCCGGCGTGAGGATGCCGACGATGCGGTCGCCGGGCACCGCCCCGCCGTTGGGGGCGAACCGCACCGGCAGATCGGTGTTGATGCCGCGGATCGGGATCGCCGCGCCAGGCTCGCCGGGGACCTTCACCTTGACGGACTTCGCCTTCTTGAGTCCGAACCAGCCGCTCTCCTGCTTCGGCTGCTGCGCGATCGTGGCGGCGCGCTCTTCCTTGTAGTCGGGATACATCGCACGCACGACGTCGGCTGCGCGCATCTCGCCGCGCCCGACCGAGGACAGCACCTCTTCGATCGAAGCGCGCGCCAGGCGGGGCAGCGCGCCTTGCAGCTTTTCGTCGGAATAGGCGATCTTCGCGCGCTGGCAGAGGCGCTCGACAATGCGCCGCCCGAGCCCGGCATATTGGTTGCGCACGGCGACGCGGGTGGCGCGGCGGACGGCAGCGCGAGCCTTACCGGTGGTCACCAGGGATTCCCAGGCCGCCGGAGGCGAGTGCTGCGCCCTGGACGTGATGATCTCGACCTCGTCCCCGTTGGTGAGCTCGGACACCAGCGGCGCGATCTTGCCGTTGATCTTGCCGCCGACCGCCATGTTGCCCACGTCGGTGTGCACGGCATAGGCGAAATCGATGACGTTCGCGCGCCGCGGCAATGCGATCAGCTTGCCCTTGGGCGTGAAGCAGAACACCTGGTCGTGAAACAATTCGAGCTTCGTGTGTTCGAGGAACTCCTCCGGATTGGAGCCCTCGGCGAGCAGCTCGATCGTCCGCCGCAGCCATGCATATGCGCTGGATTCGCGCGACAGCAGCTCGGTGGGCGAATCGACGTCGTCCTTGTACAGCGCGTGCGCA
>DATNAR010000372.1:0-2046 GCA_035607385.1 Casimicrobiaceae bacterium | reverse complement strand
TGATGGTTTCCATCACCTTCTTCGGATCGGTGGTCTTCGCCTTCGCCACCGCCTGCGTCCAGACCTGCATCGCAGCGTAGGTATAGAGGGTGTAGCCTTCGGGATCGATGTTCTTGGCCTTGAACTTCTCGACGATCGCTTTCGCCGTCGCCTTGTTGCGCGGGTCGGGACCGAAGGTGAACAGCGTGCCTTCGGCGGCCGGACCGGTGATGGAGGCGAACTCCTTGTCGTTCATGGCGTCACCCGCCATCAACACCGTCTTGAGGCCCTGATCGCGCATCTGGCGCAGGATCAGGCCGGCTTCCTGATGGTAGCCGCCGACAAAGACCAGATCGATATTGTCGCGCTTCAGCCGCGACACGATCGCGTTAAAATCCTTGTCGCCCTTGTTGTAGGACTCGTTCATCTTCTCGGTGACGCCGGCCTTGTTGAGCGCCTTCTTGGTTTCGTCGGCAAGGCCTTTGCCGTAGGTGGACTTGTCGTTGAGGATGGCGATGTTCTTGCCCTTGTAGTTCTTGACGATGTAGTCGGCGGCAACCAGGCCCTGCTGGTCGTCGCGGCCGCAGACGCGCGCCACGTTCCACAGCTTGCGCTCGGTGAACAGGGGGTTGGTCGAGGCCGGCGTAATCTGCAGCACGTTGCCGTCGGCGTAGGCTTCCGACGCCGGGATCGACGACGAGGAGCAGAAGTGACCGGCCACGAACGGGATCTTCGCGCTGGCGAACTTTTCCGCCACCGAGCGCGCCTGCTTGGGATCGCAGGCGTCGTCGCCGACCTGCAGCGCCAGCTTCTTGCCGAGCACGCCGCCGGCGGCGTTGATGTCGGCCACCGCCTGTTCGGCGCCGTTCTTCATCTGCCGGCCGAATGCGGATTCGCCGCCCGTCATCGGGCCCGCCACTGCGATGGAGATGTCCTGCGCCAGCGCCGTTGTCGACAGCGCCAACGATGCGCCCAAAGCCAGGCCGATGAGTTTCAGAGATTTCATGAGGTATCCTCGCAGGTCAGTCGATTTCGGGAAGCACCCGGCAGGCCGGGTACGAAAATCATGCCCATTGTCGGCTGATTTTACGACGAAGTCATCGGCAATTTTCGGGCAAATCCACGGCCCGTTCGCAGCATCTTGCCGCAGCGCGCGCCAGGGTGGCAGGCGCGCTACTGCTCCCGCCGGCCGCCTTCCAGATAGGCGGCGCGGATTTCCGGGCGTTGCAGCAGTTCGCTGCCGGTTCCGGACAGGGTGATCAGGCCATTGACCATGACATAGCCGCGATGCGCCAGTTTCAGCGCGTGGTTGGCGTTCTGTTCGACGATCAGAACGGTCAGGCCGTCCTGCCGGTTCAGGGTCCGGATGGCGTCAAAAATCTGTCGTGCGATCAGGGGGGCGAGCCCCAGTGACGGCTCATCCAGCATCAGCAGGCGCGGGCGGCTCATCAGCGCGCGGCCGATCGCCAGCATCTGCTGCTCGCCGCCGGACAGCGTGCCGCCGCGCTGGGTCATGCGTTCCTTGAGTCGCGGGAACAGCGCGAAGACGCGTTCCAGGCCGCTCGCCCGGTCGGCCTCGCTGCTGTCGGTCGCGTCGGCGCCCATCTGCAGGTTTTCCGCCACGCTCATGCGCGGGAAGATACGGCGGCCCTCGGGCGATTGGGCGATGCGCAGCCGCGCAATCTCGTGCGTCGGCACGCCCGTAATGTCCTGGCCGTCGAATTCGATGCGGCCGGAGCGGGCGCGGGGCCGGCCGAAGATCGTCATCATCAGGGTCGACTTGCCGGCGCCGTTGGCGCCGATCAGAGCGACAATCTCGCCGGCGTTGATGTCGAGATCGACGCCCTTCAGCGCCTCGATCTTGCCATAGGCCGCGCGCAGCGAGCGGATCGCGAGCAGGGGTGTCTTCGATGCGGCGCTCACGTGCCGCTCTCCATGACGGCGATGGCTTCTTCCTCGTCGGTGCCGAGATAGGCGGCGATCACCTTGGGGTCGTCGCGGATCTGTTGCGGCGTGCCTTCGGCGATCTTGACGCCATGGTCCATCACGACGACGTGGTCGGAGATT
>DATNAR010000353.1:0-7809 GCA_035607385.1 Casimicrobiaceae bacterium | reverse complement strand
GAAGGGTCGGATTCGACTGCGGCAGGGGACTGGAGCAAATGCCGCGCGCGAATGATAACAGCTTGCGCGCGCGGCTGCTCGATCATTCAGTCTTTGCCGACATACATCGCGCGCAACTCTGCCACCCGGCGGCGCCAGAGCGCCGCGCTGCAGGTAGCGCGATTGGCCAGAACACGCTGCTCGCACACCACCGCGACACCGTCGGCGACGAGCTTCGCGGCCGCGGCGATTCCGGCGTCGGAGGGCGTGGAAACATACGACGCAGAAACACGGGACGACGCGGTGACTTCAGACATGACGCACTCCTTGAACTCTCGGACGCCTGCGCTTGCCGGATCCGGCGGCGTCCTCATCCGGATGCCGTCACGATAAGCGGCGCGCCGATGCGGCAGAACGGACTAATCCGGAGACTCGACGGTGAAAATTCACGATTTGTCGGCGACGAGCTGACAGCCACATCGTATAAGTCGTTGTATCAATGGACCAATAGAGCTCCGCTCCCCCGCGGCGTATAATGTGCGCTGCGTCCGCCGCCCGCCGTTCCGGCCGGCGGCGTTTCTTTTTGTTAGGGTGGTTCGTCGATGAATCAGGCCAGGTACTCGCCCGAACTCGTGCGCGATGTTGCGCGCCGGCGGACGTTCGCCATCATTTCGCACCCCGACGCGGGCAAGACCACGCTGACCGAAAAGCTGCTGCTCTACGGCGGCGCCATCCAGATGGCGGGCACCGTCAAGGCGCGCAAGAGCTCGCGCCATGCGACATCCGACTGGATGGAAGTCGAAAAGCAGCGCGGCATCTCGGTAACGAGCTCGGTCATGCAGTTCGACTATTCCGATCACACGATCAACCTGCTCGATACGCCCGGCCACCAGGATTTCTCCGAAGACACCTACCGGGTGCTGACCGCCGTCGATGCCGCGGTGATGGTCATCGATGCCGCCAAGGGCGTCGAGGAACAGACGATCAAGCTGCTCGAAGTCTGCCGTCTGCGCGCCACGCCGATCATCACCTTTGTCAACAAGATGGATCGTGAAGTCCGCGAGCCCTTGGCACTGCTCGAGGAAATCGAGTCGGTGCTGCGCATCGACTGTGCACCGGTCAGCTGGCCGATCGGGATGGGCAAGCGCTTTCGCGGCGTGTTCGACCTGCGGCACGAACGCCTGCTGCGTTTCACCCCGGGCGAGGAGCGCATCGCCGACCCTGAGGACAGCGAGCGCATCGAGGGTCTTGCCAATCCGCGGCTGGACGAGCTCTTTCCGGACGAGGTCGTCGCGCTGCGGCATGACGTCGACCTGATCCGGCACGCCAGCACGCCGTTCGACCTCTCCGAATTCCTGGCCGGACGTCAATCGCCGGTGTTCTTCGGCTCGGGCATCAACAATTTCGGCGTGCAGGAAATCCTGCAGGCGCTGATCGAATGGGCTCCGCCGCCGCAGCCGCGCGATGCGGGGACGCGCGTCGTACAGCCGGCCGAAGCGCCGTTTTCCGGATTCGTGTTCAAGATCCAGGCCAACATGGATCCGAAGCATCGCGACCGCATCGCGTTTTTCCGCGTCTGCTCGGGACGCTACCGTCCGGCGATGAAAGTCCAGCATCAGCGTATCGGCCGCGAGATGAAGCTGGGCAATGTGATGACGTTCATGGCCAACGAGCGCGTGGCCAGCCAGGATGCCGTCGCCGGCGACATCATCGGCATTCACAATCACGGGCTGCTGCAGATCGGCGACACGCTGACCGAGGGCGAAGCGCTCGGCTTCAAGGGCATTCCGTACTTCGCCCCGGAGCTCTTCCGCATCGCGCGGCCGCGCGATCCTTTCAAGGCAAAGCAGCTGCAAAAAGGCCTGCAGGAGCTCGGCGAGGAGGGCGCGATCCAGGTGTTCGAGCGCGTGCACGGCAACACCTTGCTGCTGGGCGCCGTCGGCCAGCTGCAATTCGAGGTCGTCGCCGACCGCCTGGCCCGAGAGTACAAGGTCGATGCGATCTACGACACGGCCACGATTTCGACCGCGCGCTGGCTCACTTATCCCGATGAAGCGACGCGGCGCAGCTTCGAAAAGGAGCACACGGCGTCGCTCGCCACCGACGTCGACGGCAATCCGGTCTATCTCGCCAGCAACAAGTACAACCTGCAAGTGACGATGGAGCGCTGGACCAGGGTCGGGTTCCACACGACCCGCGAGCATGGCCAGAGGCTGGAGCACGCATAGCCGGGCGACGGGCGAGCCGTCGGATATCCGCGTCGATCCTGCCGTCGCGACGCAGACACGCCGGCGCGCATGCAGGTGCCTTTGCGGCGTTGGGGGAGGCGAATCGCGCCATCGTTGTCTTGCGCGGTTTCGCGCCGCCGTTGTAGTCTTCGCTGCACCTGTCTTCGCCAGCCGGTCGTGCATTCCGCAGAGAGGGTCGTGCGCCGCGGTCTTGAATTCGTCGCCATCGGATGCCTGGCCGTCGTATCGAACGCCGGTGCGTTCACGTTCTCCGACGGTACGAGCGCGACCTGCGTTGCCCGCGGCGAGGCGGTGCCGGAATACGCTCCCCCGCCGGGCACCGAAGCGATGGATTTCACCGGCAAGACGGTCAAGGTGGGCTCGGGGTATCAGATCATCTGGAACGCGCAGAAACTGGCCTCGCTGCCGCCCGCGATGCACGACCTGCTCTTCTTCCACGAATGCGCGCATGCGAAGGTCCCGACCACCGACGAGGTGGCGGCGAACTGCGTCGGACTGAAGGATATGCGCGCGGCGGGGCGGGCGGGCCTCGCCGTCGAGGCGAAGCTCGCCGCGTTCTACGGGGCGACCAACGGCTACTGGGTCAGTACGTTGCGCTGCGCCAACACGGAGGCGAAACCGGCGGCCGCCACGCGTTCTGTCCCACCGTAGCAAACAGCATCGCAAGCCGCCGCGGCGTCAGCCGCGATGAATCCATCCGTTGACGGTGAACCGCGCGTCACGGAACTGCCCGGACGGAACTTCGACCTTGGTCACCTCGTGCATCACCGCGGCCTGGAAGAATACGATGCTGTTGTGGCGCGGCTCGATGCGCTGATAGCTGTCGGTGCGCGCCAGCTTGCCGTTGCGGATCACGTCGTCGTAGATCAGCAGCTCGCCGCCGTTGAATGCCTTCGGCTGGCGATTGAAGTAATAGACGTAAGTGAACTGGCGGCGCACCGTCTCGTTGACTCCCGAGTCGGTGTGCACGCGAAAAAAGCTACCGTCGGTGTTCGCCGTGATCTGGCATTCGATCTGGGTCACCGGGAATGGCGCCATGCGCAGGCGCGGGATGACTTCGGGCATGACGGCGCGAATCCGGCCGACGATTTTCTGCGTCAGATCCTGCGGCGGATTCAGCACGAACGAATGCCGGTAATCTTCCTTGCTGTCGCTGACGCCGGAGGGGACGAACGAGCTTTCCGCGGCGAAAACCCCGTCCATCAGCGCTTTGAGCTCGTCGGGCGGAAGGAAGCCGTCGAGTTGAACCAGCGCATGCCGGATCACCGTTCCGGGCGCGAGCGTCGGCAGACTCATCGAAAGGAAATCGCTGCGGCGTGGGGAGGGAAGGCGGAACCCCCATTATCAGCCGCGGGCAATGCGTCAGGCAAGGCGGGCGTCGCCTAGGAGGCTGGCGCGCACATCGCGACCCCGGCGGGGCCCGATCCTTCGGCGAGCCAGCCGGCAGCGATCATCTGGGCCTGAATCGCGCGCGAGGTCGTGTAGCGATGATCGACGGCGCCGGGCTGGTTGTTGTACAGGCGATAGACGGGGACGGTGCCTGTCGTACACGAGCCATCGCCGGCGTCCGGCAGCGCGACAACAAAAACGTTCGCTGACTCGAGCAGCCATTGGTCCGACGACCACGCAGCGACGGCCGCGCATTCGTCGGCGTAGGCGCTGAAAAAATGCGAATGCTGTCCGGTGCCGGGCCGGCCGAAAAAGCGGCAGACCGGCGACAGGTTCGGCCCGATTGCAGTGTCGGCGGCGTAGGCGAAAAAAGCCTCGCCGGTCCGTGCCCAGCCGGGAATGCTTCCGGCGTCGAGTGCGGCGATTTCGTCGCGATCGACGGAGAGGAAGTAATCGTCGGGATCGCGCCGGAATTCGAGCACCTGGACCTCGCTTGCAAGGCGCGCCGGCGCGGTCGTCGAAACGCGGCCCGAATCCGGATCAGCCATCAGCGCCGACTCGTCGACCGCCTCGAAGTCGTCGCCGGTCAGGCGTCCGAGCTGATGCAGCTCGTTGTCGTCCCAGCGCGGATCGGGTGCGCCGCTCAAGAACCAGCTGCTGCCGTTGTCGGCCAGAAACATGCCGTACTTCTTCAGCGCCCGCAGGATCACCTGCACATTGGGACCGAAGCTCGAAATGTCGACGCTCGCCTTCAACCGGAAGCGCTGTCCCATCGGCGGATAGCTGGTGCCGGTGAGACTCGACGCCTTGTGCCGCGCCGGCCAGATGAAGGTATTGCGCGTCTGCGGCGCGGTAAAGCGCAGCGCGTGCGGGATTTCGCCGGCGACGACTTCCTCGTAACGAACCAGCCCAGGGAGGATCGGCAGTCCCGCCGCGTCGGCGGAGGTCCACCCGGCCGGGCGCAGCGCATTGCCGTTCAGATCGAATATCGCGCCCGACCCGGCGTGCCAGCTGCCGTCGGGATTCGGATAGGCGGCGAAGAGCTCGTACAGCTTGCCGCCATCGCGATCGACGATCAGCACGTGCCGATCGCCGCTGGACGCGGGGCCCCCTTCGATCGGCGCGTCGGGCGGCACCGGGTACGGCCCGGCGTCGCTCTCGTCGGCGTAATCGAAGCTGACGGCGACACCGGGCTGGCTGCCCGGAACGACGATGAACGGTATGCCGTTCGGCGCCCCGTTATAGACGGTGCCGAAATCCGCATGCATCGTCTTCGCCGCGCCTATGGTCGTGATATAGGCGGCGGAATTGCTGTCGACCGGCAGCGCATCGATGGCGACGTTCCAGACGTTATCCGGCGGGAACATCGGACGCACCGTGAGTATCGCCGACGCGGCGGCCTGACACATGCACGCAAGCATCAGCCCGGCGGATACCAGCGCACGAAACGCGAGCGGCATGGCAGTTCCTTCGACAGCGGTTTCGAACACCGATTATGCCATTATCATAAGGCGGGTGGCAGCTGACATCGCCCCGAGCCGGACGCGCCGCGCTGCCGGGTTGAGTCCCGGCCGCCGGCCCCCAACTACGCTGCATGCCACCCGTCACGACCGCGCTGATCGTCGCCAATGTCGCGGTCTTCCTGTTGCAAAGCGCCGCGCCCGGCCTGGTCGCCACGTTCGCGCTCTGGCCGCTGGCGGCCTCCGGTCTCAACGCCGGCGTCGCGTTCGCGCCCTGGCAGCTGCTGAGCTACGCGTTTCTGCACGGCAGCCTGATGCACCTGGCATTCAACATGTTCGCGCTCTACATGTTCGGCAGCGCGGTGGAGCGCGTCTTCGGCGGACGCCGCTACCTGACGTTCTACACCGTTTGCGTGCTGTCGGCGGCTGTCGCGCAGCTGATCGTCGCGGCCGTCAGCGGCATGATCTATCCGACTGTCGGCGCCTCGGGCGGCATTTTCGGCATCCTGCTCGCGTACGGCATGTATTTTCCGAACAGCCGGGTCATGCTGCTGTTCCCGCCGATTCCGATGCCGGCGCGGGTATTCGTGTTCGTCTACGCGCTGATCGAGCTGTTCCTGGGCGTCACCGGGACGCAGGAAGGCGTCGCCCACTTTGCGCACCTCGGCGGCATGGTCGGCGGCTTTGTCATGCTGCGTTACTGGCGCAGCACGTCGGGACGCTGGCGCGTTCGCTAGCGGCCGCGCGCTTCACCGCGCGAGCCACGCCTGCACGCGCTCGTGGCGCAGCACCTCGGGATTGACGACGAATTGCGGCCTGCGGCCGGCAAGCGCGTCGACGATGCTGGTGAGACCGGTCGACGCCATGTTGTGAAAGCATTCGTCGGTCCAGCACAGCGAGTGCGGCGTGACGATGACGTTGTCCATCGCCAGCAGCGGGTTGCCCGGATCGATCGGCTCCTGCTCGAATACGTCGAGCGCCGCGCCGGCGATGCGGCGGGACTGAAGCGCCTCGATCAGGGCCGGCTCGTCGACGACGGGTCCGCGGGCGACATTGATCAGATACGCTTCCGGCCGCATCTGGCGCAGCGCCGCTGCATCGATCAGATGATGCGTGGCCGGCGAGAGCAGGCAGCAGACGACGACGAAGTCGGACTGCTGCAGCAGCTCGGGAAGGGCGACCTTGCGGGCGCCGAGGTACGCGAGCTCGATCGCGTCGACCTGCGGATCGGTTGCCAGCAGCTTAAGATCGAACGTGCGCGCCATGCTGAGGAGCTCCCGGCCGATGCGTCCCGCCCCGACGACGCCCAGCGTGCGGCCGGTGAGCCCGAGTCCCATGTTGTCCATCCGCTCGTGCCAGCGTCCGCTGCGGGTCAACCGGTCCTTGAGCAGAAGCTTGCCGGCGAGCGCCAGCAGGAAAGTCAGCGCGGTCGTCGCGACCGGCCGCGGCATCGAGCTCGGCGTGTTGGTGACCAGCACGCCGGCGCGCGTCATCGCCGGAACGTCGACGGTGTCGTAGCCGACGCCGTGTCGTGCCACGACGCGCAGCCGGCAATCGGCGCGCGCCACCGCGGCCTCCGGTACGCGGGCGGTGTTCACGTAGATCGCATCGTAGCGGGCAGCGTGGTCGGCATCGATGGCGGGGACGATCGTCGGCAGGTATTCCCATTCGAGATCGCGCGCGCTGTCGAGTATCCGGAGCGCTGCGCGCCCGAACGCCGGCTCGCCGCGGGAGTCGAGGATGTCGCGCGGCAGGCCGACGCGGAAGGTGGCGCTCATCGGGCTCCTCCGCCGGCGGCGGCATCGCGCAGCACGTCGAGCCCGTGCCGCAGCGCATCCTGCAGCAGCAGCTGGTCGATGCCGTAAGCCATCAGGCGAAACCCCCTGGCGACGTAATCGCGCGCCCAGGCATCGTCGGTGGCGAGCATCCCGGCCGTCTTGCCGTGCGTCGCGCAGGCGGCGAGCACCCGGTCGACCGCGGCGAGATACGCCGGATGGCGGAACTGCGCCGGAATGCCGAGGAAGTTCGTAAGATCGAACTGGCCGATCCAAAGGGCGTCGACCCCGGGCACGGCGGCGATCGCCTCGACGTTGTCGAGACCTTCGGCGGTTTCGATCTGCGCGATGATCATCGTGCGCTGGTTCAGCGCCGCCATCTTGGCGACGACGTCGCCGCCCTGGTAATCGTCGTGCGCAAACCCGAACGCCGCGCCGCGACGGCCGCGCGGCGGATAGTGCGAGCACGACACCAGATGCTCGGCTTCGGCGCCGGTCGCCACCATCGGGACCATGACGCCGAAGGCGCCGACATCCAGCGCGCGGGCGATGAAGTGATATTCGCCGCGGGGCACGCGCGCCATCGGGACGATACCGAGACCGCGGCAAAGCGCGAGCTGCGTCTTGAGCGTTTCGAAGCCCAGGCCCGTGTGCTCCATGTCGTACATCACGAACTCCGCGCCGGCATTGCGGCAGATCTGCGGCAGGCCGGGCACGAAGCATTCGAACACCACCGCGCCGATCGCGCGGCCGCCGCTTTCGAGCACGTCCTTGACCGGGTTGTTGCGCATGTCTGCCTTTCGTCGCCGGCTAGCGGGCGCGGCGATGCCCGCATTGAACAGGCGGTCGCCGCTGCCGTTCCCGCATCATTGCACGAGCAGCGCCTGGCGCGCGAATCGCCCCAGCGCTTCGTCCAGCGCGGCCGCCGCGTCGAGGGATGCTGGAAAGGCCTGCGCC
>DATNAR010000340.1:0-2741 GCA_035607385.1 Casimicrobiaceae bacterium | reverse complement strand
GAGCAAGCGCAAGCTGCTCGAGCTGGTCGAAGGCGGACATGTCGAAGGCTGGGACGATCCGCGCATGCCTACGCTGGTCGGGCTGCGGCGGCGCGGCTATACGCCGGAGGCGATCCGGCTGTTCGCCGAGCGCATCGGCGTCTCGAAGTCCGATTCCTGGATCGACTTGAGCGTTCTCGAGGACTGTCTGCGCGACGAGCTCAACGAGCGCGCCGAGCGCCGCATCGCGGTGCTCGATCCGGTCAAGCTGGTGATCGACAACTATCCGGAGGACGGCGTCGAGGATTGCCACGCGCCGAACCACCCCCAGCGTCCGGAGCTCGGCACGCGCGCGCTGCCGCTGACCCGGGAGCTGTGGATCGAGCGCGAGGACTTCGACGAGCATCCGCCCAAAGGTTACTTCCGCCTGTCGCCCGGCGCCGAAGTGCGCCTGCGCTACGGCTACGTGATCCGCTGTGTCGGCGTCGACAGGGACGCGGCCGGAGCCGTGAGCGTCGTGCACTGTACGTACGACCCGACGACCCGAAGCGGGACACCGGGCGCCGAGGCGCGCAAGGTCAAGGGCAACATCCACTGGCTGTCGGTACGGCATGCCGAGCGCGCCGAAGTGCGCCTGTACGATCGCTTGTTCGCCGTGCCGCAGCCGGGTCGCGCGCGCGACCAGGATGCGGACGTGCCGCCGCCGCGCGCCGCCGCCGACGTCGACGACGAGATCCACTTCGAGGAACCGACCGAGCGCAATTATCTGGACGACCTGAACCCGCAGGCCAAGCGCGTGGCGCAAGCCTACGTTGAACCGGCGCTGGCCAAGGCCCCGAGCGATGCGCGTTATCAGTTCGAGCGGCACGGTTACTTCGTCGCCGATGCGAGGGATGCCGCCGTCGGGCGACCGGTGTACAACCGGGCCGTCACGCTGCGCGATTCCTGGGGCAAGGATTCTTCCGGCAGACGCTGATCGGCGGGTCTGACGCCGCCGGCCGTTGGCGTTACCATGCGTGGTGTGCCGTCCCCGGCCGGAGAAATCGATGAAGCGCATCTTCCTCTTCCTGCTGACCAACATCGCGGTGCTCGTCGTGCTGTCGGTCGTCGTGCGCTTGCTGGGTCTGGATCGCGCGCTGGCCGCCAACGGTCTCGACGTCGGCGCCTTGCTCGTCTTTTCGGCCGTCGTCGGCTTCACCGGAGCGATCATCTCGCTGTTGATGTCGAAGCCGATGGCCAAGTGGTCGACCGGCGCGCAGGTGATCGACACGCCGAAGAACGAGGACGAGGCCTGGCTGGTGGCGACGGTCAAGCGGTTGGCCGACAAGGCCGGCGTCGGCATGCCCGAAGTCTCGATCTACGAGGGCGAGCCGAACGCGTTCGCGACCGGCGCCTTCCGCAATTCGGCCCTGGTCGCGGTATCGACCGGATTGCTGAGCTCGATGTCGCGCGAGGAAATCGAAGCGGTGCTCGGCCACGAGCTATCGCACGTCGCCAACGGCGATATGGTCACGCTGACGCTGATCCAGGGCGTGGTCAACACCTTCGTCGTATTCCTGTCGCGCGTGGTCGCCTTCTTCGTCGACCGCATTATTTTTCGCACCGAGCGCGGCAGCGGACCGGGGTATTTCATCACGATGATCGTCGCCCAGATCGTGCTCGGCGTCCTGGCGAGCATCATCGTCGCGTGGTTCTCGCGCCGTCGCGAATTTCGCGCCGACGCCGGCAGCGCGCGGCTGCTGGGCACGCCGCAGCCGATGATGCACGCGCTGGCGCGTCTGGGCGGACTGCCGCCCGGCGAACTGCCGAAGTCGATGACAGGCTTCGGCATCACCGATCATTCCGGCTTCATGGCCTTGTTCGCGACGCATCCGCCGATCGAGGAGCGCATACGCGCGCTGCAGGCGGGCGCGTCCGGCGCCTGATCTGTTCGCGACCTCAAGCAATGGCGGCTCCACTGAAATACAAGATCGAGGTCGAGGCGCCGAACGGCATCTGGCGCGACGTGCGCGGAGCGGATGGCGCCATCCTGACGTTCGACAGCGAAGCCGAGGCGAGGGCAAGCCTGCTCGAGTTGTATCCGGTCGAGACCCGGATGGAGCGCTACGGCGGCGGCAAGCGCACGCGCGTCATTCGGATACTGCCCGATGACGAGGACGACTGGCCGAAGCGCAATGCGCCGAAATAGGCGCCGAAGCGCGCATCGCCTGAACGCTCGCGCCGCACGCCCAGCGATTGCGGCCGCGCCACAAACTAACGGCCGGACATCGCGAAGCGATGGCCGGCCGTATGATCGGACCGCGCGTGTCGGCTTGCCGCGCCGCGGCGCGCCGACCGATGTGGCCTATTTGAGGTGGTTCGAAACCAGCTTGGTCATTTCGAACATCGAAACCTGGCGCTTGCCGCCGAAGACTTGACGCAGCTTGTCGTCGGCATTGATCAATCGCCGATTGATCGAATCCTGCAGCTTGTTCTTCTTGATGTAGTCCCAGATCTTCTTGGTGACCTCGGTGCGCGGCAACGGGTTGCTCCCGACTACCGCGGCCAGTGTCGACGACGGGGTCATCGCCTTCATGAAAGCCGCGTTCGGCTTGCGCTTCGCGCCGGACTTCTTTGCGGCTTTCTTCGGTGCAGCCTTCTTGGCCGGCGCTTTTTTCGCGGCGGGTTTTTTCGCGGCGGATTTCTTCGCTGCGGGCTTCTTTGCAGCCGGCTTCTTCGCGGGCTTCTTTGCTTTCTTGGCAGTAGCCATAGCACTCCTTCCT
>DATNAR010000310.1:0-21342 GCA_035607385.1 Casimicrobiaceae bacterium | reverse complement strand
CGGCAGAACAAGGAGATCCAGCAGGCATCGGCGTCGGTCCTGCAGATGGCACAGTCGATCAACGAGGTGTCGCAGACGGCGGCGCAGTCGGCGCGCGTCGCGCAGCAGTCGCTTGCCGCCGCGGCAAAAGGCGGCGAGGCGGTGCACAACCAGATATCGGGCATGAACGAAATCCGGACTCAGATCCAGGACACCGCCAAGCGCATCAAGCGCCTGGGCGAATCGTCGCTGGAGATCGGCGAGATCGTCGAGCTGATTTCGGACATCACCGAGCAGACGAACGTGTTGGCGCTCAACGCCGCGATCCAGGCCGCGTCGGCGGGAGAGGCAGGGCGCGGCTTCACCGTCGTCGCCGAAGAAGTGCAGCGGCTGGCCGAGCGCTCGGGCGAGGCGACCAAGCAGATCGAGGCGATCGTCAAGACGATTCAGGCCGACACGCAGGACGCCGTCGCGGCGATGGAAAAGAGCACCGTGGGCGTGGTCGAGGGAACCAAGCTCTCCGACGCGGCCGGTCAGGCTCTGGACGAAATCCGCCGCGTGTCGCGCGAGCTGGCGGAGTTGATCGGCGGCATCTCGGCGCAGACGCAGAAGCAGTCGGCCTCGGTGTCGGACGTTACCCGCGGCATGCAGGGCATCCTGAAGATCACCGAGGAGACGACCGAGGGCACCAAGCAGACCAACGTCTCGATCGGCCAGCTGACCAAGCTCGCGGCCGAGCTGCGCAGCTCGGTGGCCGGTTTCAAGGTATGAGGGTGGCGACGCGCCCATGAGACCTGATTCGGGCGCGCTTCTTGCATGTCGATGCCGAGTTGCCGATCCCGAATGAACTAGCCCAATCATCATGGCCAGCGACACCGCACAGGATTTCGATCTCGGACCGCTCTCCTGGGTCCATGGCGAAATAGACCAGGCCCTCGGACGCGGGCTGGAATCGCTCGCCGCATACAAGGCCGCGCCGCAGGACCCGACCCCGCTCAAGCAGTCGCGCACGCATGTGCACCAGGCAGCCGGAGCGCTGCAGATGGTGGGACTCGATGCGGTGGCCGCCTATACCGAAGAAATCGAGCGCCACCTGGTACGGCTCGAGGAGCTGCCGAAAGACGAGGTGCCGGCGGCCTGCGATCTGGTCGACCGCGCCGGGCGCAAGCTTCGCATTTTCTTGGACGAGCTCGTCGGCGGCGCCAACCCGGTGCCGCTCAAGCTTTTCCCCGAATACGAGCAGATGCAGCAGGCCCGCGGCGTCAAGGGCGCGTCGCCGACCGACCTGTTCTTCCCCGACCTGTCGCCGCGCGCGCCCAAGATCGCGACGCTGAAGTCGGTCACGCCGCACAAGCTTTCCTCCTTCCTGATCAAGCAGCGCCGCCTCTACCAGCGCGGCCTGCTCGCCTGGCTGCGCGGCGACGAGGAAGGCTCGAAGATCATGCGCGACGCGGTTCAGGGCATCGAAGACGTGCAGACGCACTCGGCGCAGCGCTCGTTCTGGTGGACCGTCGGCGCGCTGCTCGAAAGCATCGTCGGAAAGGGCGTCGAAAGCGGCTTCGGCGTCAAGCAGCTGTGCGGAAGAGTCGACCTGCAGATCCGTCGCTTCGTCGAAGGCTCGGCCAAGGTCTCGGACCGGATGCGGCGCGAGGTGCTCTATTACGTCGCAATAAGCGCCCCGGTCGGCGCGCAGACGCAGGCGGTGCAGCGGGCCTATCACCTCAACGGCCTCATCCCGACCGCCGAAGTGCTGTCGGCGGACGTGCTGCGCACGCAGCCGCTGCTGCGCGAGGCGCGGGAGCAGCTGGCCAGCGCCAAGGACCTCTGGCTGAAAATCACCGGCGGGCGCCCTGAAAACATCGCCAAGCTCAAACAGACGATGGCGGGCCTGGCCGACCGAGTCCGCGCGATCGGGGAGCCGTCGCTCACCCGCCTGATCGGCGCGTTGGCCGGCCGCGTCGACAAGTTCGGCACCGGCAACGTTTCCGAGTCGGTGGCGATGGAATTCGCGACGGCCCTGCTGCTCGCCGAATCGACGATCGAGCATTTCGGCTCGATTTCGCCGGAGCTGCCGCAGCAGATCGACGCCATGCTGGCGCGCATCGACGCCGCGCAGCAGAACAAGCCGACCCCGATCGTCGCGGGCGCGCCGCTGCTCGACGAAATGGCGCGCCGGGCGCAGGAAAGATTGCTGCTCGCGCAGGTCGCGCGCGAAATCCAGGCCAACCTGCGTCACATGGAACAGGTCCTCGACGCGTTCTTCAGGGACAACAGCAAGCGCGCCGAGCTCGCCTCGCTCGCCGGTGACAGCCGGCAGATTGCCGGCGCGCTGAAGATGCTTGGACTCGACAGCGCGGAACGCCTGCTCGAGCTTTGCCAGCAGCAGATCGACGAATACGCGAAACCGGATGTCGAGGTCCACAACGACGACCTCGAAATGCTGGCCGAATCGCTGTCGGGCCTCGGCTTCTATATCGAGGCCGTCGAGCAGCAGCGGCCGGATCGCGACCGTCTGATCACGCCGCTGCTCGACCGCCGTCTGGGCGTTGCGCCGAGCGCGCCCGCCGCCGAGCCCGAAACGGTCGAGTCGGCGGTGGTCGATCTGCGGTCGGCGCTGCCGGAGACCTTTGCCGCCTATCAGAGCGCGCCCGGCGACCTGGCAGCGCGGGACAGGCTGTCGGCGGATCTGACGACGCTCAAGCACGACGCCGAACTGATCGGCGACGCGCGCCTGCTGCAGGACGCCGACGCGGCATTGACCGAGCTTGCGCACGCCGGCACCGCGGACACGGCCGCCCTGCAGGATGCGGTCGCGGCGGTCGCGGCGCAGAGCGCGGCGGCGCCGGCACCTTCGGCCGAAACGATGCGCCTGCTGGAGACCGATGCGACGCAATTCGATACCGAGTTGCTCGACATCTATCTGACCGAAGCCGGCGAGGTCCTGGACACGATCGCGGACAGTGCCAAAGCGCTCGCCGCGAATTC
Organism: Casimicrobiaceae bacterium; assembly: GCA_035607385.1. Taxonomy (GTDB): domain Bacteria; phylum Pseudomonadota; class Gammaproteobacteria; order Burkholderiales; family Casimicrobiaceae; genus PALSA-1003. Next base: position 18,378 of record DATNAR010000310.1, on the reverse strand, counting down.
CGACGATCGCACGGCGCTCGTGGTCGTGCGCCGCGGCTTCCACACGCTCAAGGGCAGCGGCCGCATGGTGGGACTTACCGACCTGGGCGAGCTCGCGTACGCGGTGGAAAAAGTCCACAACCGCGTGCTCGAAGAAGATCTTCCCACGACGCCGGCGCTGATCGCGCTGATAGGCGTTGCCGAATCGAGCTTCCGCCGCTGGGTCGATGCGTTGCGCACTACGGGTCGGGTGACGCCTGATGCCGGGGCCTTGCGCGCCGCGCTGGCCAAGGTGGAAAGCGAATTTCCCGACGGTGGCGGCGACTCGGGAGGGCAGCCGCCATCGCCGGCGCCATCGCCGTCATGGCCGACACCGGGACCGTTCACCGCTGTCTCGGCGGTCGACACCGGCACCGATAGCGCGGCATCGGCCTTGCCGCATGCGACGATCGAAGTGCTCGAGCTCGACGAGACCCCGTACGCCGAGGGCGGCGTCGTGGGCGAGCCTTCCGCCGAGTCGACCGCGCCGACGCTGGCCTTTGCCGCTGCCGCGGCACCGGAACCGCCCGATGCCGGCGCGGTCGCGGCGCTTGCCGACGCCGAAGAGGAAATAACCGTCGGCGGAGTGACGCTCTCGGCGGCGCTGTATCGCATTTTGTGTGAAGAGGCCAAGCAGCATCTGGCCACGCTCGATGACGAGCTGCAGACGTTGCAGTTCGACCCCGCGGCGACGCCGTCGCAGCTGATGGTGCGCGCCAGCCACACGCTGTGCGGGATTCATCGCACCGGAGGGTTCCCGCTGGTCGCCACCGCCGCCAAGGCGCTGGAGGTGTGCCTGCTCGGCTTGCAGGAACGCGGCGCGCCGCTGCCGGGTGCGGTGCAGCCGGTCCTCGCCCGCGCCGTCGCAGGCTTGAGCGCACTGAGCGCGCGGGTTCGCGCGCGCGAATCGTTTCGTTCCAGCGACGAGGCCGAGGTGGCCGAAATCATCAACGAGCTGGAAACCCTGCGCCAGGAAACGGTGCCGCAGCGAGGGATCGACGACAGCGAGGCCGTCGCCGCGCGCGTTGCCGACGCGGACGAGCATGGCATGACGATCAATCTCGAGCTTGCCGCGGTCGGCGAGCCGATCGCGGCCACCGGTCCGGGCGAGCGCAAGGCCGAGCCGATACTGCATGCGGTGTCCACGCCGACGAAGCCAGAAGCGCCACCGCCGGCAGCGCCCGCAGCGGCCGCGCCGCTGCCGACGCCGGATGAAGCCGCGCTGCTCGAAGTTCATGACGATGTCGACCGCCAGGTGCTGCCGATATTTCTCGACGAAGCGGCCGAACTGTTTCCGCAGGCCGGCGAGCAGCTGCGCGGCTGGCGCGCCAAGCCTGCAGCCAGCGAGACGATGCAGGCCTTGCAGCGCACCTTGCACACGTTCAAGGGCAGCGCGCGGATGGCCGGCGCGATGCGGCTGGGCGAGGTCGCGCACATGATGGAAAGCCGTCTCACCGGCGTCGAAGCGACGGCGCCGACGGCCGAGCTTTTCGACGCGCTGGACAACGATCTGGACCACATCGCCTTCCTGCTCGACCGCCTGCAGAAAGGCGAGACCGATACGGCGCCGCCGTGGCTCGCCGCGGTATCCGAACCGCTGCCCGAGGAAGCGCCGCCGGCTCACAGCGCCGTGGTCACGCCGCTTCCGGTCGCGCCCCGCGCGCCGCAGACTGCCGCTGCGCCCGCGGCCGAACCGGCGCCGGCCGCCGAGAGCGAGGCTGCACGAGCGATGCTTCGCGTGCGAGCCGAGCTGATCGACCGCCTGGTCAACGAGGCCGGCGAAGTCGCGATCACGCGCGCCCGCGCCGAGGGCGAGCTCCGCTCGCTCAAGGGCAACCTGCTCGAGCTGACCAACAGCGTCATTCGCCTGCGCGCACAGGTGCGCGAAATCGAAATCCAGGCCGAGTCGCAGATTCAATCGCGCATGTCGATGGTCAACGAGGCCGCGGAAGGCTTCGATCCGCTGGAGTTCGATCGCTATACGCGGTTCCAGGAATTGACCCGCGGCCTGGCCGAAGGCGTCAACGACGTCTCGACCGTCCAGCAGTCGCTGCTGAAGAATCTCGATGAAGCCGACGCCGCGCTCCTCGCCCAATCGCGACTGTCGCGCGACGTGCAGCAGCAACTGTTCTCGATCCGCACGGTGCCCTTCGGCAGCTTGTCGGAGCGGCTGTACCGCATCCTGCGCCAGACCGCGAAGGAGCTCGACAAGCGGGCGAATCTCGAGATTCGCGGCACGCAGGTCGAGCTCGACCGCTCGGTGCTGGAAAAGCTGGTCGGGCCGCTCGAGCACCTGCTGCGCAATGCGCTCGATCACGGCATCGAGAGCCGGCAGATGCGCGTCGCCGCCGGTAAGCCCGACACCGGGGAAATCACCCTCAACGTGCGGCAGCAGGGCAATGAAATCGCGATCGAGCTGGCCGACGACGGTGCGGGGCTGGACCTCGAGCGCATTCGCGAAAAAGCGCGTGCCCAGGGCCTGCTCGCCGCGGGGGCCGATCCGACCGAGGCTCAGCTGGTCGAATTCGTCTTCGCGCCCGGCTTCAGCACGGCGGCCAAGGTCACGCAGATATCGGGACGCGGCGTGGGGCTCGACGTCGTGCGGTCCGATATCGCGGCACTCGGGGGGCGGGTCGAGGTGGCGAGTTCCGCCAAACAAGGCACGACGTTCACCCTGTACCTGCCGTTGACGCTGGCGGTCGCGCAAGTCGTGCTGGTCAAGGCCGGGGGGAGGCTGTGGGCGCTGCCCTCGCCGATGGTCGAGCAGGTGCAGCAGATCAAGGACAAGGACCTGATCAACCTGTATCTGACGCGAGAAGTCGCCTGGCAGAACCGCAAGTATCCGTTTTTCTACCTGCCCCGATTGCTCGGAAGCGGCGGGAACAATCCCGAGACGATGCGCTACAACTCGGTGTTGCTGCTCAAGAGCGGCCAGAATCTGGCCGCCGTGCACATCGACGAGATGATCGGCAACCAGGAAGTGGTCGTGAAGAACATCGGGCCGCAGCTGGCGCGCGTGTCAGGGATTTCCGGCGCGACGGTGCTGGGCACCGGCGAGGTCGTGCTGATCATCAATCCGGTGCAGCTGGCGCAGCGGCTGGACACCGCCGCCGAAGCGCCGATGGTGGTCAAGACACCGCAGGCCGCAGCCGCGGCCGCCGCCGCCGCGGCCGCCGCGGGGCCGCCGCTGATCATGATCGTCGACGATTCGCTGACGGTGCGCAAGATAACCAGCCGCCTGCTGACGCGCGAAGGCTACGCGGTCATCGCCGCCAAGGACGGGCTCGACGCCTTGCAGCTGCTGGGCGAGCGCATTCCCGACGCCATCCTGCTCGATATCGAGATGCCGCGCATGGACGGGTTCGAATTCGCCAAGACGATCAAGGCCGACCACAACCTCGTGGACATTCCGATCATCATGATCACCTCGCGGACGGCGGAAAAGCATCGCAACCGGGCCGCCGAGCTCGGCGTCGACCTGTATCTCGGCAAGCCGTACCAGGAAGAAGAGCTGCTGCGCCATCTGCGCGAGCTGCTCGCCGTGCACGCCAGCTGATCCACCCCGGGCGCGAATCCAGCGAGGGCGCGTCGATGATGCGCCCTTGCTGCTTTCTTGGGCGCGCGCGGCGCTTTGACCTCGGCGCGCGGCCGGCGTAAATTGCAAATACGCCGCGGCCCGCCGCCGCCGCCCCCCAGTCGCTGCAAGGTAGAATTGCCGTCACGGCAACGAGCACGGCCATCCCGCAGGTCCCCAGGAGGAGAAGATAGTCATGGCGAAATTCGCCACCACCAACATTCGCACGCTGGCGCTGGTCGGGCACGGCGCGTCGGGCAAGACCACGCTGGTCGAAGCGCTGCTGCACAAGGCCGGAGCGATCCAGTCGGTGGGCAGCGTCGAGCGCGGCACGACGGTCAGCGACTTCGAGGCGCTGGAAAAAACCTGGCAGCACTCGCTGCGGTCCTCGGTGCTTCACCTCGAGACCCGGGACACCCGCGTGCACATCATCGACACGCCCGGCTTTCCGGATTTCATCGGCCAATCGATCGGCGCTCTCGACGCCGTCGAGACCGCGGCGATCGTCATCAACGCGGCGGCCGGCATCGAGATGATCGCGTCGCGCATGATGGAATGGGCGGCGGCGCGCCGGCTTTGCCGGCTGCTGATCGTCAACAAGATCGATGCGGAGAACGTCGACTTGCCGGCGATTCTCGGCGCCATCCGCGCGACATTCGGCAAGGAGTGCCTGCCGATCAACCTCCCGGCCGGCAACGGAAAGCGCGTCGTCGATTGTTTTTTCAATCCCGCGGGCGAAGCGGATTTTTCTTCGGTCGCCGATGCGCACCGCGCGCTGGTCGACCAGGTCGTCGAGGTCGACGAGGAACTGATGGCGCTCTACCTGGAGCAGGGCGAGATCGAGCCCGAGCAGCTGCATGCGCCGTTCGAGAAAGCGCTGCGCGAGGGTCATCTCGTTCCGGTGTGCTTCGTGTCGGCGAAGAACGGCGCCGGCGTCGCCGAGCTGCTCGATATCTTCGCCAGGCTGCTGCCGAATCCCGCCGAAGGCAATCCGCCGCTGTTCACCAAGGGTGAGGGCGAATCCGCCGTAGAGTTTCATTCGGAGCCCGATCCGAAGAAGCACGTGCTGGCGCACGTCTTCAAGGTGGTGATGGACCCCTTCGTCGGCAAGCTCGGCGTTTTCCGCGTGCATCAGGGGACGGTGACTCGCGATACGTCGCTCTTCGTCGGCGATGGACGCAAACCGTTCAAGGTCGGGCATCTGTTCATGCTTCAGGGCGGCAAGAACGTCGAGGTCGATGCGGCGGTGCCGGGCGACATCGCGGCGGTCGCCAAGGTGGACGAGATCGAGTTCGACTGCGTGCTGCACGATTCGCATGACGAGGATCACATTCACATGCAGCCGCTCGCCTTTCCGACACCGATGCAGGGCGTGGCACTGCGCCCGAAAAAGCGCGGCGACGAGCAGCGGATCTGGGAAGTGCTGCACCGGATGACCGCCGAGGATCCGACGCTGGTCGTCGAGCACGATCCGCACAGCAACGAGACGGTGCTGCGGGCGCTGGGCGAGCTGCATCTGCGCTCGGTGCTCGAGCGCATGTCGAGCCAGTTCAAGCTCGAGATCGAGACCCGCCCGCCGCGCATTCCGTACCGCGAGACGATCACCGCGCCGGCCGACGGCTTTCACCGGCACAAGAAGCAGACCGGCGGGGCCGGGCAGTTCGGCGAGGTGTCGCTGCGGGTCGAGCCGATGGCGCGGGGCACCGGATTCGAATTCGTCGATTCGACCAAGGGCGGGGTGATACCGCACCAGTTCATGCCTGCCGTGCGCAAGGGTGTCGAGCAGGTTCTCGGCAGCGGCGCGATTGCCGGGTTTCCGATGCATGACGTGCGCGTTGTGGTCTACGACGGCAAGCACCACCCGGTCGATTCCAAGGAAGTGGCGTTCGTCGCGGCCGGCCGCAAGGCTTTTCTCGACGCGATCGACAAGGCCCGCCCGATCGTATTGGAGCCCATCGTCACCGTCGAGGTCATCTGTCCCGACGTCAAGACCGGCGATATCGCGGGCGACCTGTCGTCACGGCGGGGCCAGGTGACCGGGACCAAGGGCCTGCAGCCTGGCATTCTCGCCGTCAGCGGCTTGGCGCCGCTGGCCGAGCTCGAAGGCTATTCGGCGCGGTTGAAATCGGTGACCGGAGGGCAGGGGAGCTGGACGATGCAGTTGTCGCACTACGAGCCGGCGCCGCCCAATCTGCAGCAGCAGCTCGCGACCGAATACAAGAAGTCGCGCAAGCAGGAAGAAGACTGATCGAGGCCCCGGCGGACATTTGTGCCGGCGGCCCGCGACGACTACAATTGCATCATGAGCCACCCCGCATTGGCAACCGCATGGGTGAATCGCGGGTCAATCTGACCCACCATTTCCTGATCGCCATGCCCAGCATGGCCGATCCGCATTTCGCGCATACGTTGATCTACGTCTGCGAGCACAACGAAAAAGGCGCGCTCGGCATCGTGATCAACAAGCCGATCGACATGACGCTGTCGTCGCTGTTCGAGCAGATCCAGGTGCCGCTCGGCGATTCGGATCTTCGTGCTGCGCCGGTGCACTATGGCGGACCGGTTCAGATCGACCGCGGTTTCGTCCTGCACCGCCCGCTCGGCAGCTGGCAGTCGACGCTGGCGATCAGCGACGACCTGGGCCTGACGACGTCGAAGGACATCCTCGAAGCCGTCGGTCATGGCGAAGGCCCGCACGACGTGCTGGTCTCGCTCGGCTACGCCGGATGGTCGGCCGACCAGCTCGAGCAGGAAATCGCGCAGAATGCCTGGCTTACCGTCGAAGCGGACCCCGACGTGATGTTCGCGCTGCCGGCCGAGACGCGGCTGTCGGCGGCGATGAAGCTGCTCGGAATCGATTTTTCCCGGCTGTCCGACGCTGTCGGGCACGCGTGAGCTCGGCGGCGACCTTGCGGCGGCCCGCAGAGCGCGCCGGCACCATTCTCGCATTCGATTTCGGCAGGCGACGCATCGGCGTCGCGGTCGGCGAGACAGCGCTCGGTCTCGCGCATCCCCTGGCCACGATCACCGCCGACAGTGACGACGATCGCCTTGCGGCGATCGGATCGCTGGTTCGCGAATGGCAGCCGGCGCTGCTGGTCGTCGGCTTGCCGACGCACGCCGACGGCACGGCGCACGCGATGACCGCGCGCGCCCAGGAATTCGCGCACTGGCTCGAAGCCCGGTTCCGGCTGGCGGTCGAGTTGGTCGACGAACGCTACACCACCGAAGCCGCGACGACCGCACTCGCCGACGCCGGCGTCGGCGTGCGCGGGCACAAGCCGGTGCGCGACCGGGTCGCGGCGCAGATCATCCTGCAGGCCTATCTTGATCAGCGTAGCCGCGGCTGACCCGGCCCGCGAAGGGCTGCCGGACGCCGAGGCGACGATCGCTGCGCTCGCCGAGAAGATGGGTGCGGCCATTGCGGACGACGCCAAGCTCGTCGGCATCTATTCCGGCGGCGCCTGGCTTGCGGAGCGCCTGGCCGAAATCCTGCCCGGCGAGCATCCGGTAGGCTTCATCGACGTCTCGTTCTACCGCGACGACTACGGCAAGAAGGGCCTGCGCGCCAAGGTGGCGACCACGACCTTGCCGTTCGAAATCGGCAACAGCCGCATCGTGCTGGTCGACGACGTGCTCTATACCGGGCGCTCGGTCCGCGCGGCGATCAACGAGCTGTTCGACTATGGGCGGCCGGAGTCGATCGAGCTCGCCGTCCTGATCGATCGCGGCGGGCGCGAGTTGCCGATCGAAGCCACCTATGTGGGCGCGCGCGTCGCGGTCGCGCGCGATTCGTCGATCGTGCTGCAGCGGCATCTGGACGGCCGCTTCGAATTGTCGGTCGAGCCCATCGAAAGCGCGCCCGGTGCGTAACCCGCAGCTCAACGGCGACGGCGAGCTGCAGCACCTGCTGACGCTGGAAGGACTGCCCGCTCCCGTCATCGATCGCATCCTCGATACCGCGCTCCCTTTCGTGTCGATCGCGGAGCGCGACGTCAAGAAGGTGCCGCTGCTGCGCGGCAAGACGGTGTTCAATCTGTTCTTCGAGAACAGCACGCGCACCCGCACGACCTTCGAGATCGCCGCCAAGCGATTGTCGGCCGACGTGATCAATCTGAACATCGGCGTGTCGTCGACCAGCAAGGGCGAAACCTTGCTCGATACGATCGACAACCTCGTTGCGATGAACGCCGACATGTTCGTCGTGCGTCATGCGCAGAGCGGGGCCGCGCACCTGATCGCCCAGCATCTTTCCGCGGCCGACCGTCCGCACATCCATGTGATCAATGCCGGCGACGGCCGCCACGCGCATCCGACGCAGGGCCTGCTCGACCTGTTCACGATCCGTCACTACAAGAAGGACTTCCACGGACTGACGATCGCGATCGTCGGCGATCTGCTGCATTCGCGCGTCGCCCGCTCGCTCATCCACGGGCTGACGACGCTGGGCACGACCGAAGTCCGGGTGATCGGGCCGCAGACGTTGCTGCCTACCGCGATCGAGAGCATGGGCGTGCGCGTGTTTCACGACATGCGCACGGGCCTCGCCGGCGCCGACGTCGTCGTCATGCTGCGCCTGCAGAGCGAGCGCATGAAGGGGGCGCTGCTGCCGTCGGCGGGCGAATACTTCAAGCACTACGGCCTGACGATGGAGAAACTGGCGCTGGCCAAGCCGGATGCGATCGTCATGCATCCGGGACCGATGAATCGCGGCGTCGAGATCGACTCTGCGGTCGCCGACGGCGCCCATTCGGTGATCCTGCCGCAGGTGACGTTCGGCATCGCGGTGCGGATGGCGGTGATGAGCATGCTGGCGGGCAATTGACCAACGCGGCCAAAAAGCCCGCGGGCAATATAGAGATCAGGAATGGACGCCTGATCGACCCGCGACATCGCATCGACGGCAACGCGTCGCTGTTCGTCGCCGCCGGACGAATCGCCGCCGTCGGCAGTCCGCCGGCAGGCTGGCGAGCGGACCGCATCATCGACGCGGCCGGATGCGTCGTCTGCCCGGGCCTGATCGATCTCGCGGCCCGCCTGCGCGAGCCCGGGTTCGAGTACATGGCCACGCTGGAATCGGAAATGAACGCCGCGATCGCCGGCGGCGTGACCAGTCTCGCCTGCCCGCCGGACACGGACCCGGCGCTGGACGAACCCGGCCTGGTCGAAATGCTCAAGCACCGGGCGCGATCGCTCAACCAGGCACACGTCTATCCGGTAGGCGCGCTGACGGTCGGCCTCAAGGGCGAGAACATCACGGAGATGGGCGAGCTGGCCGAGGCCGGATGCATCGCCTTCTCGCATGCCGATGCTCCGCTCGCCGATACGCAGGTGCTGCGCCGTGCGCTGCAGTATGCGGAGACGTTCGCCTATCCGGTGTGGCTCCGCCCGCAGGACGCATACCTCGCCCGCGGCGGCGTCGCGCACGACGGCGAGGTCGCGACGCGGCTGGGCCTGGCCGCGATCCCGGCCGCGGCAGAGATCATTGCGCTGGATACGATTCTCACCCTGGCTAGCGAAACCGGCGCCCGCGTCCACATTGCGCGGCTGTCGACGCGCGAAGGCGTGGCGCGCGTGCGCGAGGCGAAGCGCGCGGGCCTCAAGCTGACCTGCGACGTCGCCGTTCACCACGTCCACCTGTGCGACATCGACATCGGATGGTTCGATGCGCAATGCCATCTCGTCCCGCCGCTGCGCAGCGCGCGCGACCGCGACGCTCTGCGCGCCGGGCTTGCCGACGGCACGATAGACGCGATCTGCTCCGACCATGCCCCGGTGGACGACGACAGCAAGCAGCTGCCGTTCGCCGAAGCGGAGCCCGGAGCGATCGGGCTCGAGCTGCTGCTGCCGCTGACGCTCAAATGGGCGCACGAAGCGAAGATTCCGCTGGCCGAGGCACTCGCCCGCATCACCGCCGAGCCGGCGCGGGTGCTCGGGATCGACGCCGGTCATCTTGCCGCGGGCGCCGCCGCCGACGTGTGCATCGTCGCCATCGACGAAGCCTGGACGGTCACGCGCGAAGCGCTGCAAAGCCAGGGCAAGAACACGCCCTTCCTGGGCATCGAGCTCGCCGGCCGGGTGCGCTATACGCTGGTCGACGGGCAGATCGTGTACGAACCGCCGGCGTGAACAGGCGCTAGTCGGCGTCGGCCCCGGCGGCAGCGTTCGGCGCCGCCGCGGTAAGCCGTATTTCTTTCAGCGCCGCGTCGGGCAGGACGTAAGTCGTCTTGAGCAACGCATCGTCTTCGTCCACCACTCCCGGGAACAACGCGCCGCGCAGCGTCTGAACGGCAAAAATCTCCTGGACGGTGCGGCTGAACTTCAGGAACGCCACCGTCCTCCCGGTGTCGATGTTGACGACCCAAACGCCGCTCAAGCGCTCACTGTTGTCGTCGGTAATCGGGATGTCGGTGAATGCATTGGTCTCTCGCAGCTGCGACAGACCGATGAAAGCCAGCGGTCCGATGAAGTCGAGCCCGCGCGTGAAGCCGGGCACACGCGCCACCGTTTCGATTTTCCCCGATGCGAGATCGACCGTCGCGAGACTGCCGCGACCCGACTCGAGCAGCCAGAGCCGTCCGTGGTGCCAGCGCGGGCTGTGCGGCATCGACAGCCCGCTGACGATCGGTTCGCGGGAGGCGTATTCGAGCAGGATGCCGCCGTCTTTTTTGTTGGCGCGCCAGCCTTGCGGCGTATCGGTCGCCGCGAGCGCGGTCAGGAATTTCGGCCGGCCGTCCACGATCGCGACGCCGTTCAGATGACAGCGGTCCTCGGGCGCGAGCCCGGTGATGAAACGCGGCCGCCAGCGCGGCACGAAGCTGTGATCGTGATCCAGCGTGCAGAGGCAGGAAAAAAGCGTGTTCACATACCAGCATTCCGCGTCGGCAAAAGCCATTTCGTGGATGTCGATGTTGGCGGTGACGTGGTGATTGCGGAACACGTATACCGCATCGTGCCGGTGCGGCGGATCGAGCTTTGCGCTCACGGCCGGAACGTTGCGGAACTCGCGGATGCCGGTCTCGGTGCCGACCAGCAGGCGTTCGCGATCGACGGCGAGCCCCATCGGCTTGCTGAAGCCGACGAAGTGCGTATTCAGAGCAGGGCCGTCGGCGCGGGCGACGATCAGCTGCCCGGCCTGGTAGGTCGTGATCAGCAGCGACGCGCCGAGCTCGCGAAGGATATCGGGAAGGTTGCTGGTGTGTACGCTGGCAAGCGACGCGCTCGCCGCCGGAAGCTCGGCGGCTGCCGGCGGACCGGAGCCGGTGACGACCGGTGCCGGGATCGAAGCGGGCGGGCTCGCGTCGTGCTGCGCCTGGCAGGCGACGACGAATGCGCGGGCACGATCGGCCGTGGCCGCGAGCGAGGGCAGGTGCGGTGCGAGCGCCGCTTCGTGGCGGCGCCATTTATCGGCCGCCGGCGCCGTCACCGTGTGCGCCGACAACGGCAGCGATGCGGGCAGCGTTCGATCCCAAGCGAGGCCGGCGAAGGCGCAGATCCTGCGGACCTGAGTCTCGGGCGCGGCCAGGAAATCGCGATAGGTCAGCGCGAACACCCGCTCCGGAGGCAAGGCCGCGAGATCGTCGAGCACGATCTCCTGCGTGCGTTGCCACTGCGCGGCGGCGATCGCCGCGACCGGCGCGCCGGCGAGCTCGCGCCACCCCGGTACCAGCAGGAAAGACCAGGGCGGGCCGGGCCACCCGGGCAGCTTCGCGTACATGACGAAGCGGCCCGATTGCCAGCCCTCGATCATGCTGCTCAGGTTCTCTTCCGGCTCCCGGTAGAGGTAAACGTACAACGCGTCGGGAAATATCGCGTCGAGAAACGGAATGCGCAAGGCGTTCTTCGGCGTCTTTTCCACCAGCCTGAACGCGGCGGTGTTCGCGGGCAGTGCTCGTCCATCCCGGTCGCGCAGCGCGGCAACGAAGCGGCGCCTGATGTCGGCGGTGACCTCGGCGGTCGCGTCCGCCGCCGTCAGGCGGTTGGACTCGTAGCCATGCGCTTCGGGGCGCAGGGCGGAAAGCGATTCGAGCTGCTGGTGACTTTCGCCTCCGACCGTATAGGCACCGGGGGCCTGCGCCAGCGTCTCGAACAGCAGCGAGCTTCCCGAGCGCGGGGCGGCCACGATAATCAGCGGTCGGTCGAAGCGCGGCGCCGCGGGCACGGCGCCACCCGCCGGCATGCCGACCTGGCCGAGGTCGGGGACGTGGGCCGCGATCGACGGTCCGCCCGCTCGCCTTGCCGGCGTGTGCAGTGCAGGAACGAGCGAACCATCGATGATGGCGGCGAGATTGACTCCGTTCGGCAGGTCGATCGCCGCAGCGAGCGCGTGCGTATGCCGCTGGAACGCGACGACAAGCTCGGCAAACGCGGGCCAGCCCGCGGGCGCATCTCCGTAGAGAGCCCACAGCGCGCGCCACCGCTGCAGCAGCGGTTGCGCAGCGGCGGCAAGCGCGTCGATTGCGGCGCGTTCGGCCGCAGCCTGGTAGGCATCGGACAGCAAGTCGCGCCAGGTGAGATCGAGCTCCCACGGACTCATCACGCAGGGAATATTGATCGATTCGCAATCGAGGTCGCGATCCGCGTCGCCCGCGAACGGCACCTGTCGCGGCGGAGCCTCGGACCGTTCGACCAGCGCCCAAAAGGCATCGCTGCCGACCGTGTCGATCACCAGGTGAACCCGCTCGTGCGGCGTCGGATTCAATACGTTGTGCCGCCGCCAGGTGTCGAAAATCCAGCATTCGCCCGGCAGCATCCGGGTAACGGCGTCGCCACACAGGAAACGCACTTCGGGCAAGGTCACCACCGGCACGTGGACGCGAACCCGTTGCATCCAGTAGTGGTTGATATCGACGTGGGCGGTAGCCTCGGCGCGGGCGTCGAGCTTCATCAGGCGGCTTCGGCCAAGCGGGGCGCCCAGCTCGGCCATCACCTGGCGGATGTACGGACAGCGGGCGAGCTGCGGTGTCGGCCGCATCGGCCCGGCCACACCTTCCCGGGCCGGGTCCCCGTCCAGCGCGATCAACGGCAGCGACCAGTTGCCGGGGTGTCCCTGGGGATGGGGCCGCCACTCGGCGCGACCGAACTGGGCGACTTCGGTGGCAAGCCTGGCCGCGTCGAACGCCAAAGGCAGACGGACAAAGGGTCGAGGGAGTCGCATAAATGCCTAATGCTCCGCACGCGCCGGTGGCCGGGGGGCGGCGATGTCTTGCGTTCCAGAAAGGCCCGGGCTATTGTAGGCTATCGGCTCCCCGGACAGCACCGAGCCGGGCCGCGCTGACAAGAAGCAAGACGCGCCGCAAGGGGGAAAGCATGGGAAACGTCATTCAAACGGCCAGACCGAGGGGCCCGTTCGGCGAATTGAAGCCGCTCACCGCGGCGCTGGCTCTCGGCCTGGGCCTCAGCTTCGCGCCGACAACGTACGCGGCGACTTTCACCGTCACCAATCTCAACGACAGCGGCGCCGGCAGTCTTCGAGCAGCGATCACCAGCGCCAACGGCGCCGCCGGCGCCGACACCGTCAATTTCCAGGCGGGCCTCACCGGCACGATCACGCTGACCACCGGTGAGATCGCGATTACCGACGACGTCACGATAACCGGCCCCGGCGCGGCCAGTATGACGATCACCAAGAGCGGAGCCGCCGGCCGTCTGCTCGACATCAACGTCGGCACGCCGACCGTGACGATCTCGGGCCTGACGTTCCAGGGCGGTGACCCGGCGGGTTCCGGGGGCGCTATCGCCATAAGGGGCGGCACGCTGACGGTCCAGTCGAGCGTATTCACCAACAACCAAACGACGGGCACCTTCGCCGGCGGCGGCGCGCTGTACAGCTACCACGGCACCGTCAATATCCAGAACAGCGTATTCAGCGGCAATACCGGCGCCGGCGGCGGGGCGTTGTACAGCAATTATGGCGGCGGTCCGGTGAGCATTCAGAACAGCACGTTCAGCGGCAACACCGCGCGGCGGGCGGGCGGCGCGCTGTACGCCACCGCCGGTAACGTGACTATCCAGGGCAGCACGTTCAGCGGCAACAGCGCCGGCCGCGCTGGCGGAGCCCTCTACGTCAGAGATAACCTGGTCGTCCAGAACAGCACATTCAGCGGCAACTCGGCGACGGGTGACGGCGGCGCGATCTTTCTCTACGGGGGCAGCACCGCCACCATTTCGAACAGTACGCTGACCGGCAATTCAACGGCCACGGGCGAGGGCGGCGCGATCATTCTCTACAACGACACGCTGAACCTCGCGAGCACGATCATCGCGAACAATACCGATAAGAATGGCGCAAACGAGATCTTCGACTTGGGAAATTCCACCGTCAACGCGACCAACAGCCTGATCCAGGTCACGAGCGGATTTACCTTCGGTACGAATACCGCCAACATCACCGGACAGAACCCGTTGTTGGGACCGCTTGCCAACAACGGCGGGCCGACGCAGACTCATGCGTTGCTCTCCGGCAGCCCCGCCATCGACACGGGATCGAATCCGCTGGCCTTGTCGTTCGACCAGCGCGGCGCAGGATTCCCGCGTACCGTCGGCGCGCAGACGGACATCGGCGCGTTCGAGGTTCAAGGCGGTGGTCCGCCGCCTCCGCCGCCGCCGCCGCCGGCGCTGATCCCCGTTCCGACCTTGTCGCAATGGGGAACGGCAGCGTTGAGCGCGCTGCTCGGTGCCTGGGCAGTCATCACGGGATTCGGCCGACGACGAAGGCCGAAGAATTCCTAGCAAAAATGACGGGCGGCGCGACCGCCCGTCATTTTTGGGCCACCGGTCGCTGCTATGATGGCGCCGCCTTTTATTTTTAGACTTTTCTCGTGCCCGATTACCTGCACGCTCTCGAGCAACAGTCGATCCACATCATTCGTGAAGCCTACGCGCGGCTGAAGCCGCTTGCGATGCTGTGGTCGCTGGGCAAGGACTCGAACACGATGGTCTGGCTCGTGCGCAAGGCGTTTCTGGGCCGCGTTCCGTTTCCGGTGATGCTGCTCGATACCGGCAACGAGTTCCCGGAGGTCTATGCATTCCGGGACCGCCTGCTCGCCGAATGGGGGCTCGATTACATCAACGCGGCGTGCCCGCCTGTCGAGGCGACCGACGCGTCGCTGCCTCCGGCCGCACGCGCCGCGGCGCGCAAGACGCTGGGATTGAAAGCGATCATCGCCGAGCGGGGTTTCCGCGCCATCCTGCTCGGCATCCGCCGGGACGAGCAACTGATCCGCGGCAAGGAGCGCGTGTTCAGTCCGCGCCGGCCCGACGGAAGCTGGGACTTTCGCGACCAGCCGGCCGAATTCTGGGACCACTATCAAACCGACTTTCCGGCCGACGTGCACGTGCGGGTGCATCCGCTGCTGGCCTGGACCGAGCTCGACATCTGGCGGTACGTCGAGCGCGAGCGCATCCCCGTCTGCGAGCTCTATTTCGCGCGCGGCGGCAAACGCTACCGCTCGCTCGGCGAGTCGGACATCACGTTCCCGATCGAGTCGAACGCGGCGACGATTCCCGAGATCATCGCCGAGCTCGAGCACACCCGGCAAAGCGAGCGCGCCGGCCGCGCGATGGATCACGAGCGGGAAGACACGTTCGAACGGCTGCGCGCGGCCGGCTACATGTGATGGAGCGATCTGCCCCGCTCACGTTCGTCCTCGCCGGGCACGTCGATCATGGCAAGTCGTCGCTGCTCGGCCGGCTGCTGCACGAGCTCGACCTTCTGCCCGCGGGCAAGGCGGAAGAGCTGGCGGCGATGTCGGCCCGCCGCGGGGTACCGCTCGAATGGTCGTTCGTGCTCGACGGCTTTCAGGCGGAGCGCGACCAGGCGATCACGCTCGACACGACGCGTGTGCGGCTCAAGACGCCGCATCGCGAGTTCGTCGTCATCGATGCGCCAGGGCACAAGGAGCTGCTGAAGAACATGATCGGCGGGGCGTCGTCCGCCGCGGCGGCCCTGCTGGTGCTCGACGTCCAGGCGGGCAGCGAGGAGCAGACGCTGCGCCATGCCTATCTGCTGAAGCTGCTCGGCGTGCACACGCTGCTGGTCGCGATCAACAAAATGGACCTCGTCGGTTACGCCGAAGACGCCTTCAGCGCGCGTGAGAGCGAGGTCGCTGTCGCGCTGCAAAGAATCGGAATCGTGCCCTGCGCGATCGTGCCAGTGTCGGCCAGGGACGGCGCCAACCTGCGCGAACCCGGCGCGATGGCTGGCTGGTATCGCGGCCCGTCGCTGGTCGCTGCGCTCGAAGCGCTGCCGGCGGCGACGCCGGAACACGCGCTGCCGCTGCGCATGCCGATACAGGACGTCTATCGCCAGGGCGATCGGCGCGTGCTGGCCGGCCGCGTCGATTCGGGTCGTCTCGCCATCGGGGACGAGCTGGTATTTTCGCCGTCGGGACGCGTCGGCAAGGTCGCCGAGCTTCTCGCGTGGCCGATCGCCGCGCCGGAAGCCGTCGAGGCCGGCGGCAATGCATCGATCGTGCTCGACCGGCCGCTGGTGGTCGAGCGCGGGGACATGGCGAGCCATCGCGAGCACGCGCCGAAGCTGACCGCGGTATTCGACGCCGAGATATTCTGGCTTTCGGCAACGCCGCTGGTTCCGGGCCGCGAGCTCACGATGCAGCTCGGAACCCGCGTTGCCGGAGTGCGGGTGCAAGCGATCCGCCACCGCATCGACGTGGCGACGCTGGCGCCCGAATTGGCGAGCACGATCGCAGCGGGAGAAATCGCCAGCGTGACCTTGCGCGCGCACGAACTGATCGCGGTCGACGATTTTGCCGCGATGCCGGCAACCGGCCGCTTTGTCCTGCGCGACGCTTATGTCACCGTCGGCGGAGGCATCATAGATGCCAGCGGCTATCCCGATCACCGGGGTATGCCGGAACGGGCGCGCAACCTTACCCCTATGCGCCACCAGGTGACCGAAACCGAGCGTGCTTCGCGGTTCGGGCACGCGGGCGCCGTGGTCTGGCTGACCGGCCTGTCGGCCGCGGGAAAATCGACGCTGGCGATGGCGCTCGAGCGCCGCCTGTTCGACGGCGGCTATGCGACTTACGTGCTCGACGGCGACAACGTGCGGCGCGGCCTGAACGCCAACCTGGGCTTCTCGCCGGAGGACCGGCAGGAAAACATCCGCCGCGTCGGCGAAGCCGCCGCCTTGTTCGCCGAAGCCGGATTCGTTTGCATCACTGCGTTCATCTCACCGTATCGCGACGACAGGCGGCGGGCCCGCGCCGCGGTGGCCAAAGGGCATTTCCTCGAGGTCTACGTCAAAGCGGACCTGGCCGCGTGCGAGGCGCGCGACCCGAAAGGCCTGTATCGGCGCGCACGGGAGGGTGAGCTCAAGGACTTCACCGGCATCGACAGCCCGTACGAAGAGCCGCAAGCGCCCGAGCTCGTCCTCGACACGACGCAAGAGGACATCGCCGCGTGCGTCGACAAGCTCACCGAATTCGTCGCGGCACGCTGCCGCGTCTAGTGCGGTCTTACATTCCCTTGGGCGAAATGTAGCCGCCCGGACGCGTCATTTCGTCGATCGATTTCTTGTCGGTAATGCCCTTGACGTTGGCCGACGTGCTGTTGTCGCGCACCGGCAGGCGGCTGCCCGTCACATAGGCCTTGTCGTCCGGCGATTCGTTTTCGGCCATCTGGCTGGGCGGAGTCGCGCAGCTGGCAACGACAGTCGCGGCGATCGCGGCAAGGATCAGATCGTAACGATTCATTTCAACACCCCATAGGCGCCGCACGCGCGACGAGGGGCCGAGTGTAACCCAGCCGAAGAAGCTGCGCGAGTCCCGACTACGTGTTTTTGGGCTGCCGTCCGAGAAGGTGGAATTCGTCGTTGGGGCGCATGGCGATGAGATCGGCCATGCGGTTCGACAGCGCAAAAAAGGCCGCGATCGCGCCGATGTCCCAGATATCCTCGTCGGTGAAGCCATGGACCCGGAGCGACTCGTAGTCGCCGTCGGCGAGCTCGACCGACCGCAGCGCAACCTTGAGCGCGAACGCCAGCATCGCCTTCTGCCGGTCGCTGATGTCCGCCTTGCGATAATTGACCGCGACCTGGTCCGCGACCACCGGATTCTTGGCGTAGATACGAAGGATCGCGCCGTGCGCAACGATGCAATAGAGGCAATCGTTGGCGCCGGATGTGGCGACGACGATCATCTCGCGCTCGGCCTTGCTCAAGCCGGACTCGCGCAGCATCAGCGCGTCGTGGTAGGCGAAAAAAGCCCGGAATTCGTCGGGGCGATGGGCGAGCGTCAGGAAAACGTTCGGGATGAAACCGGCCTTTTCCTGAACCTCGAGTATCCGCGCGCGGATGTCCTCGGGCAGTTCTTCGAGCTTCGGCACCGGATAGCGGCTGATCGCCGGCCGCTCGAGCGGCAGCTTCATTCCTTCGGCGGAACGTAACCCGAGGCGACGTCGGCACCGCTGCCGAAAAAATGCCGCTCCATCTGCTCGACCAGGTACTTCCGCGCGCGCGGATCGGCGAGGCTCAGGCGGTTTTCGTTGACCAGCATCGTCTGCTGCTTGAGCCACTGCGCCCAGGCCTCTTTGGACACGTTCTCGTAGATGCGCTTGCCGAGCTCGCCCGGATACGGCGGAAAGTCGAGCCCTTCCGCCTCGCGGCCCAGCTTGATGCAGTGAACCGTGCGTGCCATGGCGTGGTCCTCGTGCGTTGATCAGCTGCGAATTATCGCACGCTGCGGCAGGCCTCGGCTTGGCGGCTAGACCAGGCTTTTTTCGTAAACCAGCGAGCGCCGCTGCCAGTTGTAGAGGTCGCGCTTCTG
>DATNAR010000292.1:0-2328 GCA_035607385.1 Casimicrobiaceae bacterium | reverse complement strand
GCCGGCAATCTCGGCCAGCGCAAACCGAAATGTGTCGTCCTGCGCATGCGCGCCCAGCCACGATGACGCCAATTTCGCGGCCTCCGCCGACTGGCCCGCCGCGATGTGCGCGCCGTACAGCTTGACCGCCGCATCCGTCGTTCCCGATTGCCTGACACCCGCCTCGTAAGCCGCAATGGCCTTCGGCCACTCCCTTTTTGCCGCGTGGATCTCGCCCTCCATGATGTATCCGATCGATTCCTTGGGACGCTGTTGCTGGACATCCTTCGCGACGGTGAGCGCTTCCCGGGTGTGATCCTGGCGAAGCTCGACGCCGACAAGCCCCTTCTGCGCATCGAGGAGGTCGGGCTTGATCGCCAGCGCCCGGCGGAAGCTCTGGCTGGCGGCCGCGTCGTTGCGCATCGCCGCTTGCAGCATCGCGGTGCGCATCCACGGCAGCGGCGAGTCGGGATGCTGTTCCGCGAGACGCGCGTAAGTCGACAGCGCCAGACCGCTGTCGCCTGCGGCCTGTTGCGACTGTCCGAGCGCGTCGAGGATTTCGGCGTTCTGCGGGATGGCGTTCGAAGCGTCCTGCGCCGCGAGCACCGCTTCCTTCGGCTTGTGGATCCGCAGGAAATTGCGGATCAGCGCGACGCGTGCCTGGACGAGTTTCGGATTGGCCGCGACGGCCTTGTTGAGAACCGCGACGACATCGTCGTTGCTGGCGCCGGTGGTCGCAAGCAACTCGGCCTGCGCAATCAGCGCGGTGCCATCACCGGGATGCTTCGCGATGTAGTCGTCGAGCCGCTTTTTCGCGTCGGCGACCTTCTTCTCGGCAACGTCGAGCCGGACAAGGCTCGACACGGCCGGGAAGTAGCTGGGATCGAGGGACAACGCATGCTCGAAGCTCGTGCGTGCAGCCGCATTGTCACGCTTGCCGAGCAGCGCGAGACCGCGCAGGTTCGCCGTCACCGGCTTGCCGGGATCCTTCTTCTCAAGCGCGTCGAGCGCGGTAAGCGCTTCGTCCCAATGCTGCTGGCGCAACGCCACCGCGACCAGCATCAGGTCGGCGTGCGTGCCCGGATCCATCGCCGCCGCCGATTCGAGCTCCTTCATCCCGCCCGCGGGATCGCCCAGCGCCAGCCGCGTGAGTGCAAGCCCGGCCTTCGGCGGCACGCCCTTCGGATTGAGCGCGGCCGCGCGCTCGAAGTAGCCTGCGGCGGTGGAAGGATCGCCGTTCTGCAGGTAAACCTCGCCGGCGACGCCCTGCAGCGCTGCGTTGTTGGCGATCCGGGGCAGCATGGGTTGCAACGCATCCATCGCCTTGCCCGGCCGCCCGGTTCGCAGGTACGTCGCGATCAGCACTCGCCGCGCGAAGTCGTTTCCCGGCGAGCGCGCGAGCGCCTTTTGCGCGCCGGCCTCCGCGCGATCGTAATCGCGCAGCTCATAGTCCACCGTCGCGGCGAGCATGAGCCCGGCCACGCTGTCCGGAGCGCCCGCGAGATAGAGCTGGATCGCGTCGCGCGCCTCGCCGAACTTGCGCTCCTGCGACAGCAGCAGCGCGTCGTAGTAGTAAGTCTGCGGGTGCTTGGGTGCGACTGCCTTGAGCGACGTCATGACCGCCCTGGCGTCGGCCGCCTTGCCATCGCGGATCAGCGTCGACATGAGTGCCCAGTACGCGCTAAGGCGGCTTCCGTCGGCCGCAATCACCTTGCGAAACGTGGCCGCGGCTTCTTCGTCGCGTCCCTGCGCCAGCAGCAGGTCGCCCTTGAGCTGCAGCACGTCGGCGTCGTCCGGCGCAATCGCCAGCGCCTTGTCGGCAGCCGCGGTCGCCGCCGCCACGTCGCCACCTCGCGCGGCGATGACTGCTTCGCCAATGAGCGCCGGCGTGTAGCGCGGATCGCTCGCCTGCGCTTCGGCGAACGACGCCTTCGCAAGATCGGTCTTGCCGAGGCCGAGCTGCGCCTGGCCGATCGCCGTCTTGAGCTCTGCCGTGAGCGCCGGCGTAGCGCCTTGGACCGTGCTCATCTTGTCGATGACCTGTTGATACTGGCCGAGGCGGGACCATGCCAGCGCCAGCGGTGGATCGACGTCGCCGGCGGGATACTTGAGATCGCGCGCGCGCCGCAGCTCCTTTTCAGCCCCGGCGACGTCACCCCGGTCGAGCAGCGTCCGCCCGAGCAGATACCTCGCCTCGGCGAGATCCGGCTGCTTCTCCAGCGCATTCTTGAGCTGGATCTCCGCCGATTTGGTGTCGTGCTTGGCGAGGTATTCCTTCGCCGAGGCGAGCAGCTTGTCGGGATCGCCGCTGGAGCACGCGGCGACGAGCGCGGCGAGCCCGACGACGAT
>DATNAR010000236.1:0-4528 GCA_035607385.1 Casimicrobiaceae bacterium | reverse complement strand
CCGGTGAACATCATGTGCTCGAACAGATGGGCGAATCCGGTGCGGGTCGGCTCCTCGTTCGCCGCGCCGACGTGGTACCAGATGTCGACGGTGACAAGGGGCAGCGTACGATCCTGCGAAAGGATCACTTCCAGCCCGTTCGGCAGCCGGTATTTTTCATACGGGATCGTGGGCGCTGTTTCCAGCGCGGCGAGCGGAGCGCTCAGCATCGATGCGAATCCGGCGAGACAGAGAAGTCTAAGCATCGGGAACCTCGAAAACGACCGCCAACGGGCTTTGGGCGGCGCGGATTGCGGGACAGTCGAGTGAGACTTCGCATCGGCGGACCTGCCGCACGACTGCGGCGCCGTTCGCACGGCCAAGAAGGCGGCGTCAGAGATTCGGCCCGAGCTCGCGGCGCAGGAACTCGTGGAAGTGCTGCATGCCGTCTTCCATTGGAGACTGGTAGGGCCCGACCTCGCTGCGCCCGGCCTTGTACAGCGCACGCCGGCCGGCATCCATGCGCTCGGCGATCTCGTCGTCCTCCGCGGCCGTCTCCATGTAGGCCGCCTGCTCGGCTTCGACGAATTCGCGCTCGAACAGCGCGATGTCTTCGGGGTAGTAGAACTCGACGTAGTTGGTCGTCCGGTCGACGCCGCGCGGAACCAGCGTGCTGACGATCAGCACGTGCGCATACCATTCGATCATGATGTTCGGATAGATCGTCAGCCAGATCGCGCCGTGCGCCGGAACCTCGCCCCGGTAATAGTCGAGCACCGCCTTGTGCCAGCGCTGGTAGCTCTTGGTGCCCGGCCTCGCGAGCGCATTGTTGACGCCGACCGTCTGCAGCGAATAGCGATCGCCGAACTGCCAGTCGAGATCGTCGCAGGTCACGAACCGGCCGAGTCCCGGATGGAACGGCTCGACGTGATAGTCCTCGAGGTAGACCTCGATGAATGTCTTCCAGTTGTAGTTGCATTCCTTCGTTTCGATCCGGTCGAGCACGTAGCCGGAAAAATCGAGCGAGCTCGCCGCCCGCAGCCCGGCCAGATCGGATGCGACGTCGCGCGCGCCGTCGAACAACAGACCGTTCCAGCGCTTCAGCGGAGTGCTGTGCAATTTGGCGCACGGTTGCTCGGCAAAATGGGGTGCGCCGAGCAGCTTGCCGGAAAGGTCGTAGGTCCAGCGGTGGATCGGACACACGATGTTCGGCACCGATCCGCGGCCGTCGAACATGATCGCCTGCCGATGGCGGCAGATGTTCGACAACAACTCGACGCCGCCGTCGTTGCGCACCAGCATCTGGGCATTGTCCCGCCAGGGCAGGGTCTGATAGTCGCCCGGATTGGGAACCATCAGCTCATGCCCCACGTATCCGGGGCCGCGCGCGAACAGCAGATGCTGCTCGGCCGCCAGGACCTTCGGATCGCAATAGGAAGAGACGGGCAGCTGCGACGTTGCCGAAGCAATGTGCAGCCGATCCGCAGCAGCGAGATTCGACATCAGCCTACCCTTTTTCGTGAACCGCCAACCCAACAAACAATATAAGAGGCGAAAATTCCGCCCCCCAACCGCTTTGCTAAGTCAGCCCGCTACGAAAGGCTTCGTATCAAGGCTGCGTCGTCAAATGAGGTGAAGATTATAGCGATATTGCCTGCTCCGGGCAAACTCGGCTCGCGACCGGATGCACGCGTTTCACCGACCACCCAAATCGGGTATTCTTGAGCACTTTTCAAAGAGAGCGCGCCGCATTTGTTTCATTGCGCCGCTCATCCGATCCGATGTCCAAGTCCATGTCTGAGACCACCGCGGCGCCGCCGAGTTTCGAGGCTGCAATGGCGGAGCTCGAAAATATCGTCGCGACGATGGAAGGCGGCCAGCTGCCGCTCGCCGATTCGCTGGCTGCCTACAAGCGCGGCGCGGAATTGCTGCAATACTGCCAGGCGGCACTCAAGGACGCCCAGCAGCAGATCCAGGTGCTCGAGCGCGGCGTCCTCAAGGCTTTCGCGCCGGACGCATCGGGTCCCGCCGCGGACGATGAACCCTGATCTGGCGTGGGAAGTCTGGTCGGGCGAGCGCAGCCGACGCGTCGAGAGCGCGCTCGATCAGGCATTGGCCACCGCGGACGGCTCGCCGGGTCGGCTGCAAGAGGCGATGCGCTACGCCACGCTGGGCGGCGGCAAGCGGGTGCGGGCGCTGCTCGCTTACGGCGGGGGCGAGCTCGCCGGCGCCGATCCGGATGACGTCGACGGCGCCGCCGCGGCGGTCGAGCTGATTCACGCCTACTCGCTGGTGCACGACGATCTGCCATGCATGGACGATGACGTCCTGCGCCGCGGCAAGCCGTCGTGTCATGTCGCGTTCGGCGAGGCGATAGCGCTACTCGCCGGCGACGCGTTGCAGAGCCTGGCCTTCGATCTGCTCGCACGCACGCCGGCGCGCGATCCCGCGGCGCAAGTGGCGCTTCTTGCGTATGCTTCCGGCGCCTCGGGCATGGCCGGCGGGCAGGCGATCGACCTCGCGACGGCGGGCGAAACGATCGTGCTCACTGAACTCGAACGCATGCACGCCCTCAAAACCGGTGCGCTCATCCGGGCGGCGGTTCGCCTCGGCGCCGGCTGTGGCCGGCCGATGAGTGCCGACGAGAACGACGGACTCGACCGTTACGCGTCGGCCATCGGTCTCGGCTTCCAGATTGTCGACGACGTACTCGATGTCGAAGGCACGGCGTCGAGCCTGGGCAAGACCGCGGGCAAGGACGCGATCCAGCGAAAGACGACTTACGCTTCGCTGCTGGGCCTGTCCGCCGCGCGGAAGCGCATCGAAGCGCTGCGCGGCGATGCGCGCGCGGCGCTCGCTCCGTTCACGACAGCGCGACGGCTGCTCGAGCTCGGCGACTGGGTCATGGCGCGCACCCACTGACAGGCGGACCCGCCAATCTGGTCGTGCCTCACGCCGCGACGCCGGGGGATCACGGCATCGATCGTGTCCTCGCTTCCGTGCAAGGAGCCGCGATCGCACATTAGCTGCTGTGAGACAATGACAGGCTCGTCGCCACGCGCCGCGCTCAACGCAAAACCGCCGCAATGAACCGCCCCGAGACACCGCTGATACCGGACGTCCAGTCGCATCCGGATGTGCGCAAGCTGCCGATCGACCGCGTCGGCATACGAAATCTGCGCTATCCGATTCGCTTCGTCGACGGAAGCGACCCGCCGCAATCGACGATCGCCGTTTGCAGCGCGTACGTCGGCCTGCCCGCGGATCGCAAAGGCACGCACATGTCGCGACTGGTCGCGGCGATCGACGAGCTCGCCGCGCCGCTGTCGCTGGCGACGTTTGCGGACTTCCTCGACGCCCTGCTGGTCCGGCTGGAAGCCGACGCCGGCCGCGTCGACATCGCCTTTCCGTGGTTCAGGCGCAAGAGCGCGCCGGTGACCGGTGCGCAAAGCATGATGGACTACGAGGTGAAGCTGGTTGCCGACGCGGCGCCGGGCAAGCGCTCGGTCGAGGCGACGCTCGTCGTACCGGTCATGAGCCTGTGCCCGAGCTCGAAGGCGATTTCCGACTACGGCGCGCACAACCAGCGCTCGCATCTGACGCTGACCGTTCGGCCGAAACCGGGCGCCGCGTTCACGCTGGCGGAGCTGATCGCGCTGGCCGAAGCCGAAGCCTCCTGCGAGCTTTATGGTCTGCTCAAGCGCGCCGACGAGAAATTCGTCACCGAGCGTGCCTATGAGCGCCCGCGCTTCGTCGAGGATCTCGTTCGCGGCATCGCGGCGCGGCTGGTCGACGACGCCCGCTTTCTCGGCTTCAGCATCGCCGCCGAGAATTTCGAGTCGATACACAATCATTCGGCGTACGCCGAGATCGTTCGCGGCTGAAGCCTCGTTCGGACGCCGGCCAGGCGCGCGAACAGAGAATGCGTTTTCTCGAGAGCGACGCGGCAGCGCGGCCGCTAGTGCACGGCGTAGCTGACCTGGGTTTCCGCCGGTGCGGGTTCGGCCGCGGTTCCCATCCCCACCAGCCTGCCATTGGCAAACGACAATCGGCTGGCCCCGCCCATCCGCCAGCGATAGATCCACTCCTCGTACCAGACCCGGTTCGCCTTGCTGCGCGTGATCGTGCTGGGCCTGCCCCAGGCCGGCAGGTTCAGGACCTCATCGTCGGACATGCCGATCGCGATGCTCGTGCGCCAGAAGACGCGCTTCGAACTGGCGCCCGGCTCTCGCCGCACCGGCGCCGCCGGCGCGGCGGCGGCAGCGGCCGACTCGGTGCGCGCGCTGCCGAGGCTTGCAATCACGACATCACCGGCGCCGGAAGCACAAGGCATCGACTGGTAGGCGACGCCGTCCGGCGCCAGGCACTTGTGGATGGCTTGCGCGTGTCCCGCCAGCGGATACGCGATGCTGCAGCAGCTCAAGCACAGGATCAGGACACGCATGGCGGCACCCGGTGGAAGGACCACGGTGCACAGCGTGCCCGCCGGATCAAGGACCCGCCATCAGCGGCGGTCTGATCTTGTTGTAGGAATCCTGCCCGTCAGGCG
>DATNAR010000226.1:0-10858 GCA_035607385.1 Casimicrobiaceae bacterium | reverse complement strand
CTCTGGTGATACGCGGCTAGCGCCTCGATCTTCATCCTGGCCATGTCGACGCCGGTCGGGCATTCCCGCCGGCACGCCTTGCACGAGACGCAAAGATCGAGCGCCGCATGCACGGCTTCGCCGCCTAAGTCCTCGCCGCTTAGCTGACCCGACAGCGCGAGACGCAGCGTATTGGCGCGCCCGCGCGTCGTGTGCTGCTCGTCGCGCGTGACACGGTAGCTCGGGCACATGACGCCGGCGTCGAACTTGCGGCAGTGGCCGTTGTTGTTGCACATCTCGACCGCCTTGGCCAGTCCTCGCGTGACGTCGTTCCCGGACCCGGGCGCGCTTTCGTCGCCGGTCGCAAGGTCGCGCTCGACGTTCCATGCCGACCAGTCGAGCATCGGCTGCACGGGGACCCTGTCGTAGCGCGGGCTGAAGCGGAAGAGCGAGCTGTCGTCCATTTTCGGCGTTGCGACGATCTTGCCGGGATTCATCCGGTTGTCGGGGTCGAACAGCATCTTGACCGCGCCGAAGGCGGCGTTCAGCCGCGGTCCGAACTGCCAGGCGACCCACTCGCCGCGGCACAGGCCGTCGCCGTGCTCGCCCGAATACGCTCCCTTGTACTCGCGCACCATCGCCGCGGCTTCCTCGGCGATCGCCCGCATCTTCACTGCGCCGTCGCGCCGCATGTCGAGAATCGGCCGCACGTGCAGGGTGCCGACGCTGGCGTGCGCATACCAGGTGCCGCTGGTGCCGTGCTTCGCGAAGATTTCGGTCAATCGGTCGGTGTACTCGGCCAGATGCTCGAGCGGCACCGCGCAGTCCTCGATGAACGAGACCGGCTTGCCGTCGCCTTTCATCGACATCATGATGTTGAGGCCCGCCTTGCGCACTTCCCATAGCGCTTTCTGCGCCTGCGCGCTTTCGATCCGCACGACCGCGTCGGGCAGGCCGAGGTCGCCGATCAGCTCGGCCAGGCGGTCGAGACTCGCGACCTGCGCGGCGTCGTCGTCGCCGGAGAACTCCACCAGCAGAATCGCCGCCGGCGCGCCGATCAACGCGCGCTCGATCACCGGACGGAACGCCGCATTGGCGCGGGCGAGGTCGATCATCGTGCGATCGACCAGCTCGACCGCCGTCGGCTTGAGAAGCACGATGTGCTGTGCCGCCGCCATCGCCTGGTAGAACGATGGAAAGTTGACCACGCCCAGCGTCTTGTGCCGCGGCAGCGGAGCGAGCGCCAGCGTCAGGCGGGACGACCACGCGAGCGTGCCTTCCGAGCCGACCAGGACGTGCGCGAGATTGACCGACCCGTCGGCCGTGTACGGACGCACGCTCTGCGGCGCAAACAGATCGAGGTTGTAGCCGCCGACCCGGCGCAGCACCTTGGGCACCATCCGCTCGATTTCGGCGCGCTCGGCGCTCGCGATCGCCGAAAGGCCGGCAACGATCTCGCCGTCGCGCCCCTCGCGCCGCATCGTGTCGAGCGGTCCGAACGCGATCTCGCTGCCGTCGGCCAGGATCGCATCGATGCCGGTGACGTTGTGCACCATGTTGCCGTATTCGATCGAACGCGAGCCGCAGGAATTGTTGCCCGCCATGCCGCCTATCGTCGCCTGCGCGGACGTGCTGACATCGACCGGGAACCAGACGCCGTGCGGCTTGAGAAAGGCGTTCAGCTGGTCGAGGACGACGCCCGGCTGCACGGTAGCCGTCATCGCGTCGTCGTCGAACGCGAGGATGCGGCACAGCGACTTGCTGTGGTCGATCACCAGCGCATCGCCTACCGTCTGTCCGCATTGCGACGATCCCGCGCCCCGCGGCAACACCGGGACCTTGAGCTCGCGCGCCACCCCCAGTGCGGCGCGAACGTCATCCTCGTCGCACGGGACGACGACGCCGATCGGCTCGATCTGGTAGATCGATGCATCGGTCGCGTAGCGCCCGCGCGAGGCCGCGTCGAACAGCACGTCGCCGCGGCACACTTCGCGCAGGCGCCGCGCGAGCAGCGAGGAGTCGAAGGCCCGCTTCAGGCGGCCGTCGATAGCGACGGGTCGTTCCAGCGCGGAATTCATCTTGGGATTTGGTGGAAATCGGGATCGCAGTTGTACAATGCGACTATACCTCGCCGGCGATGGCTTCGATAATGGCCGCGGCGATTTCGAACCGTTCCATTCGAGCGCAATCGACCACGCGCATGCTGAAACTCGACGACCACCCGAGCGGTCGGCATTTTCTGCAGATCCCCGGGCCGACCAACGTGCCCGACCGCGTGCTGCGCGCGCTCGACCATCCGACGATCGACCATCGCGGGCCGGAGTTCGCGCGCCTGACGCTGGAAATTCTCGACGGCCTGAAGCGTGTCTTCCAGACGTCGTCCCCGATCGTCATCTACCCGGCGTCGGGCACCGGCGCGTGGGAAGCGGCGCTGGTCAATACGCTCTCGCCCGGCGACAAGGTCCTGATGTTCGAGACCGGGCACTTCGCGACGTTGTGGCGCAAGATGGCCGACCGGCTGGGCCTCTCCGTCGATTTCGTCCCCGGCGACTGGCGCAGCGGCGTCGACCCCGCGATCGTCGAAGCGAAGCTCGGCGCCGACAAGGCGCACGCGATAAAGGCGCTGCTCGTCGTGCACAACGAGACATCGACCGGCGTGACGACGGCGATCCCGCCGATCCGGCAGGCCATCGACCGCACCGCGCATCCGGCACTGCTGATGGTCGACACGATCTCGTCGCTGGCCTCGATCGACTACCGGCATGCCGAGTGGGGCGTCGACGTCACCGTCGCCGGCTCGCAGAAGGGACTGATGCTGCCGCCCGGGCTCTCGTTCAACGCCGTCAGCGACAAGGCGCTGGCCGCGAGCAAGAGCGCGCGGCTGCCGCGATCGTACTTCGCGTGGGATGAGATCATCGCGATGAACCGGCAGGGCTACTTCCCGTATACGCCTGCGACCAATCTGCTCTACGGACTGCACGAGGCGATCGACATGCTGCTCGGCGAAGGCCTGCCGAACGTGTTCGCGCGGCACGACCGCCATGCCGAGGCGACCCGCCGCGCCGTGCGGGGCTGGGGGCTGGAAATCCTGTGCCGCCATCCGGCCGAGTACAGCAGCTCACTGACTGCGATCATCGTGCCCGACGGTCACGATGCCGACGCATTCCGCCGCGAAGCTCTCGCACGCTACGATCTTTCGCTCGGGACCGGCCTCGGGCGCCTGGCGGGAAAGGTCTTCCGCGTCGGGCACCTGGGATTTTTCAACGATCTGATGCTGTGCGGGACCTTGTGCGGCGTCGAAATGGCACTGGCGGCGTCGCGTGTTCCGCACAAGTCCGGCGGCGTAGCCGCAGCGCTGGCGTTTCTCGCCGGCGCGACGAGCACGAGGTCGGGGGCACAGGCGCTTGCCGCCAGCACCGCTTGACGCGCCGCATCGGCTGTCGCAGCAACATAAAATAACGAAGCACGCTGA
Organism: Casimicrobiaceae bacterium; assembly: GCA_035607385.1. Lineage (GTDB taxonomy): Bacteria > Pseudomonadota > Gammaproteobacteria > Burkholderiales > Casimicrobiaceae > PALSA-1003. Next base: position 7,407 of record DATNAR010000226.1, on the reverse strand, counting down.
ACCCTGGAGGAGCTTGTCATGAAGATGTCCAGACTGTTGTGGATCGGGTTGCTCGTCATATTCAGCCAGCCGGCGCTGGCGCAGCTCGAGCTCAAATTCGGCCACGTCGGCGAGCCCGGATCGCTGTTCGACGTCTCGGCGACCGAATTCGCCAAGCGCGCCAACGCCAAGCTCGCGGGCAAGGCGACGATCGTCGTCTACGGCTCGAGCCAGCTCGGCGGCGACAAGGAAATGCTGCAGAAGCTCAAGCTCGGCACGCTCGATTTCGCGTTGCCTTCCACGGTGATGTCGTCGGAGGCGGATCTGTTCGGCCTGTTCGAAATGCCGTACCTGGTCAAGGATCGCGCTCACATGCAGAAGATCGAAAAGGCGATCTTCTGGTCGAAGCTCGAGCCGGCGGCGGAAGTGAAGGGACTCAAGATACTTGCCGTCTGGGAGAACGGCTACCGCCACATCACCAACAACAAGCATCCGATCGTCAAGCCCGAGGATCTCAAAGGCATCAAATTGCGGATCCCGGAAGGCAAGTGGCGTCTGCGCATGTTCCAGGCGTATGGGTCCAATCCGAGCCCGATGAAGCTTTCCGAGGTGTTCACCGCGCTGTCGACCGGCGTGATGGATGGCCAGGAGAATCCGCTGACGCAGATCTGGTCGCAGAAATTCCAGGAAGTGCAGAAGTATCTTTCGCTGACCGGCCACGTCTACACGCCGGCCTTCGTCACCGTCGGCGCCAAGCGCTGGGCCAGCCTGCCGGCCGACGTGCGCAAGATCATCGAGGACACGGCGAAGGAAACGCAGGCCTTCGTCTACGAGCGCGCCAAGAAGGACGACGACGAGCTGGTGGGCAAGTTCACCGCCGCAGGCGTCAAAGTCAACCAGGCCGACAAGGATGCGTTCATCGCGGCGAGCAAGGGGATCTACGACGAGTTCGGTGCGGAGGTCCCGGGCTCGGCCGCGCTGATCGAGCAGGCGATCGCGCTGGGCAAATAAGCGTCGACGGACGAGGGAGGAAGAAGCGTGACGTTGGCGCGGTTTCGCAGCGCATACGAGAAGTTTCTCGAATGGGTCGTCATCGTGCTGATGTCGGCGATGGCGATCGAGGTGACGATAGGCATCTGCTATCGCGCGCTCGGCCGTTCGCTGTCGTGGTACGACGAAGTCGCCGTCATCCTGCTCGCCTGGGTCACCTTCTACGGATCGGCGCTCGCGGCGCTCAAGCGCGCGCACATCGGATTTCCCGGCCTGGTCAAGTCGATGCCGCCGCGTCGCCGGCTGGTCTTTGTGCTGATCGGCAAGATCGTGGTGATCGGTTTCATGGCGCTGCTCGGCTGGATCGGCTTTTCGATCCTCGACGTGCTGGCGACCGACTATCTGATCAGCTTTCCGGAAGTCTCGGTCGCATGGACGCAATCGGTCATCCCGATCAGCTGCACGCTGTTCATCGTGGCCGAGCTCCTGAACCTGCCCGACTCGATCCGGGCGGCGCGAGGTCTTGCGAGCGCCGAGGCGAGCGATCTCGCCGAGCGCGTGCAGTGATCGCAGTCACTCACCCCGCCGGCCAGGCCTGACATGCAGATACTGATCCTGTTCGGGGCGGTGCTGCTGCTCGTCCTGTTCGACATTCCGATCGCGATCGCGCTGGGCGTCGTCGCCGTCGTCGCACTGGTCGCCACGCAGGGCGTCGACATGCTGCCCAACGTGGCGATCACGATGTACAACGGCGCCACCAGCTTTCCGCTGATCGCGATCCCGCTGTTCATCCTGTCGGGCGCGATCATGAACGCCTCGGGCATATCGCGCCGGCTGATCGCGTTCGCGTCGGCGCTGCTCGGCTGGATCCGCGGGGGCCTCGCGATGGTGTCGATCGGGACGTCGCTCTTTTTCGCCGAGATCTCGGGCTCGGCGGTCGCCGACGCGGCGGCATTGGGCTCGATCCTGATCCCGGCGATGCGAAGCCGCGGCTACAGCAAGGAGTTCGCCGCCTCGGTCATCTCGTCGTCGGCGACGCTCGCGGTCATCATCCCGCCGTCGATCCCGATGCTGCTCTACGCGGTGATCGCCGGCACCTCGGTCGTCAAGCTGTTCGTCTCGGGCATCGTGCCGGGGATTATCGGCGGCCTCGGCATGATGGGCGTCGCCTACTGGTTCGCCCGGCGCTACAACTTTCCGGTCGAGCAGTCGTTCCGCTGGGCCAATGTGCGCAAGACGTTCCGCGAAGCGCTGTGGGCGTTCCTGCTGCCGGTGATCATCCTGGGGTCGATTTTCGGCGGTATCGTCACGGCGACCGAGGGCGCGGCGATCGCCGTGCTGGCGGCGCTGTTCGTCGGGTTCGTCGTCTACCGCGAGCTCGACGTCGAGGTGTTGCGCACGTCGATCATCGACGGCGGCGTGCAGACGGCGGTGGTGATGCTGCTGGTCGCGGCCAGCGCGCTGCTCGGCGTCTATCTCACCGAAACGCACCTGCCGCAGCAGCTCGCGCAAGGCATCCTCAATTTCACGGCGAACAAATGGGCGGTGCTGGCGATATTGAACGTGCTGTTCCTCATCCTCGGATTCTTCCTGCATTCGGCCGCCGCGATCATCCTGGTCGTTCCGGTGGTGATGCCGCTGGTCACCGCCGTCGGCATCGACCCGGTCCATTTCGGATTGATCGTCACGATCAACCTCGGCATCGGCCAGCAGACCCCGCCGGTGGCGAGCGTGCTGATGACCTGCTGCGCGATCGCCAAGGCCGACATGTGGGAAGTGACCAAGGTCAACGTGTACTTCGTCGCCGTGCTGCTGGCGGTGCTGATGCTGGTCACCTACGTCCCGTTCGTCGGCATGGGACTGGTCGACTTCTTCTACCAGTGAGGCCATGACGGCTACCGTTCTCGTCGCGCGCGACGGCGCGATCGCCACGGTCGTGCTCGATCGGCCGGACAAGCTCAATGCCTTGTCGCTGGCCTCCTGGACCGAGCTCGGCGCGCGCATGCGCGAGCTCTCCGCCGATGACGACTTGCGCTGCGTCATCGTCCGCGGCGCGGGCGGCAAAGCCTTCGCCGCCGGCGCCGACATCGCCGAATTTCCGGACGTGCGCGCGAACGCGGCGCAGGGCAGGGTTTACGGCGAGACGATCCACGCAACGATGCGCGCGATCGGCGAGTGCCGGCATCCGACGGTGGCGATGATCCATGGCGTCTGCGTCGGAGGCGGGCTCGAGGTCGCGCTGATGTGCGACCTGCGGATCTGCGGGGCCGGCAGCCGCTTCGGCATTCCGATCAACCGTCTCGGACTGACGATGGGCTACGGCGAGCTCGCCGGACTGCTGGCGGTCGTCGGCCCGGCGGTCGCGCTGGAGATCCTGCTCGAAGGCCGCATCTTCGGTGCGCAGGAAGCGTTCGACAAGGGACTGGTGCAGCGCATCGTCGCCGACGAAGACGTCGAAGCCGAAGCGCGCGCCGCGGCGCAGCGGATCGCCGCCGGGGCGCCGCTGGTCGCGCGCTGGCACAAGCAATTCGTCCGGCGCTTGCGCCCGGCGCCGCAGCTGTCGGACGCGGATTGGGCGGAAGGGTACGCGTGTTTCGACACGGCGGACTTCCGCGAAGGGCTGGCGGCCTTCCTGGCCAAGCGCGAGCCGCGTTTTCGCGGCGAATAGCGGCGAAGCATGGGACCGCTGTCCGGACTCAAGGTCATCGAGGTCGCGCACATCATGTCGGGCCCCACCGCCGGCATGCTGCTCGCGGACCTCGGCGCCGACGTGATCAAGGTCGAGCGCGTTCCCGACGGCGACGACACGCGGCGCTTCACCCCACCCGAAGTCAACGGCGAGTCGAGCGCGTTCATGATGATGAACCGCAACAAGCGCGGCATCGCGCTCGATCTCAAGCATCCTGCGGCGAAGGCGGCGCTGCGGCGGATCATCGACCGCGCCGACGTCGTCGTCGAAAACTTCCGCGTCGGCACGATGGAGCGGCTGGGCTTGGGCTACGAAGTGCTGCGCCGCTCGAATCCGCGGTTGATCTATTGCGCGTTGTCCGGCTACGGACTGACCGGACCCGACGCGAGCAAGGGCGGCTTCGACCTGGTCGCGCAAGGGCTTTCGGGGCTGATGCGCATCACCGGCGAACCGGGCGGGCCGCCGATCAAGGTCGGCTCGCCGGTAACCGACATCAACGCCGGCATCCTCGGCGCGTTGGGCATCGTCAGCGCCTACGTGCACCTGCAGAAGAGCGGCGAGGGGCAGCGGGTCGACACGTCGCTGCTCGAGGCCGGCGTCATGCAGACGTTCTGGCAGAGCGCGATTTTTCTCGGCAGCGGCCGTGAGATCGGCCCGCTCGGCTCCGCGCATCCGATGACCGCGCCGTACCAGGCGTTCGAGACCGGCGACGGCTGGATCACCGTCGGCGCGTCGAACCAGGTCAACTATGTGCGCCTGACGCAGGTGCTCGAAGCGCCCGAGCTTCGTGATGACCCGCGGTTCGCCGACAACAAGCTGCGGATGGCGAACCTCGAGGCGCTGGTCGGCGAGCTGACCGCGCGCTTCAAGCGCAAGCCCTCGGCGGCGTGGCTCGCTGCCCTCGACGCGGCGGGCGTTCCGGCCGGCCCGGTGAAGACGATCGAGCAGATGCTCGCCGACCCGCAGGTGCGCGCGCGCGACATGGTCGTCGACCTCGACCATCCGAAGGCCGGCGTCACGCAGGCGATCGGCTGCCCGGTCAAGTTTTCGGCCACGCCTTCGCATGTCGGCCGGCCGGCGCCGATGCTCGGCCAGCACACGTCGGAGGTGCTGGGCGAATTCGGTTTCGGCGCCGAAGAAATACGGGCGCTGATCGCGAGCGGCGCGGCGGTGCAGGGTTGAATGGATCAGCGGTAACGCGAGCTTTGCGCCAGCGTCCTTACGCCGCCTTCTCATCGTCGGCGTGAATACGGTCGCTCCTGACGCGACGCAATAGTAGAATTCGATCTTTTCCGGCGCGGCCCGGACCGACTTCGCGCCGGCCCCAGCGTTCCACCAATCGTCCGCTGCGCCAAGGCGCCGGACCACCAAGACGACAAGACGCCGTGTTCCGCTTTTTCGAACGCCTGGTCGACCCCTATCCCGAGGCGACGCCCGAGACGCCGCCGCGCGGCTTTTTCGCCTTCCTGTGGGCGTGCTCGAAGGGCCTGCGCGGCTACCTCCTCGCCACGACCTTGCTGACCGCGGTGATCGGCGCGTTCGAGGCGCTGCTGTTCAGCATGATGGGCAGCATCGTCGACTGGCTGGCGAAGGTGCAGCCCGCGGACCTGTGGACGAAGGAGGGCGGGCGCCTGCTGCTGCTGGGCGGCGTGCTCGCCGGCAGCATCGTGCTGATCGCCGTGCAGTCGATGGTCAAGCAGCAGACGCTGTTCGGCAACTTTCCGATGCTGCTGCGCTGGAACTTCCACCGGCTGATGCTCGGGCAGAGCATGACGTTCTACCAGGACGACTTCGCCGGCCGCATCGCGACCAAGGTGATGCAGACCGCACTCGCCGTGCGCGACACCTGGCTCATCGTCTGCGAGCTCCTGGTCTTCGTCGTCATCTACTTTGTCACCCTGCTGGCGGTGCTGGGGAATTTCGACTCGCGTCTGATCATTCCCTTCCTTGGCTGGGTAGTGCTGTACATCGCCGCGCTGTACTTCTTCGTGCCTAGGCTGGGGCGCGTCGCGCGCATGCAGGCCGACGCGCGCTCGATGATGACCGGCCGCATGACCGACGCCTACACCAACATCGCCACCGTCAAGCTCTTTTCGCACGCGCGGCGCGAGGCGTTCTTCGCGCGCACGGCGATGCAGGAATTCCTCAACACCGTGCACACGCAGATGCGGCTGGTCACCGGCTTCGAGATCGTCAATCACACGCTGTCGATGGGACTGATCGCCGCCAGCGCGGGCGCCACGCTCTGGCTGTGGACGCAAGGCCAGGTCGGTGTCGGCGCCGTGGCCGCCGCGACCGCGATGGCGCTGCGGCTTAACGGCATCTCGCACTGGGTGATGTGGGAGATGGCGACACTGTTCGAGCATATCGGTACCGTGCAGGACGGCATCAATACGATCGCGCGGCGGCAGACGGTCGTCGACGCGCCGGAGGCGAAGCCGATCACCGTCGCGCACGGCGACATCCGCTTCGACAACGTGAGCTTCGCCTACGGGGGAAAACGCGACGTCATCGAAAAGCTCGATCTCCACATCCGCCCGGGAGAGAAGATCGGCCTGGTCGGCCGCTCGGGTGCGGGCAAGTCGACGATCGTCAACCTGCTGCTGCGCTTCTACGACGTCGAGAGCGGCCGCATCCTGATCGACGGGCAGGACATCGCGCAGGTGACGCAGAACAGCCTGCGCGAGCAGATCGGCATGGTTACGCAGGACACTTCGCTCCTGCACCGCTCGGTGCGCGAGAACATCGTCTACGGCCGGCCCGACGCGACGGAAGGAGACATGCTCGCCGCGGCCAGGCGCGCCGAAGCCGACGAATTCGTCGGCGGCCTGACCGACCCGAAGGGACGCCACGGCTACGATGCGCACGTCGGCGAGCGCGGCGTCAAACTCTCGGGCGGGCAGCGGCAGCGCATCGCAATCGCGCGCGTGATGCTCAAGGACGCGCCTATCCTTCTGCTCGACGAAGCGACCAGCGCGCTCGACTCGGAGGTCGAGGCCGCGATCCAGCGCAGCCTCTACCGGCTGATGGAGGGCAAGACCGTCGTCGCCATCGCGCATCGGCTGTCAACGATTGCGGCGATGGACCGGCTGATCGTGCTCGATCGCGGCCGCGTGGTCGAAGAGGGCGATCATCGGAGCCTCCTCGCGCGGGACGGCCTGTACGCGCGGCTATGGGCGCATCAGAGCGGCGGCTTCCTCGGCGACGATCTCGCCGAAATCGCCGGCGACGCCGACCATGCGATCGCGCAGGCGCGCGCCCAGGACACCGAGCTCAACGCCGCCGCCGCCGACGCGCGTGCGCGCCGTCCCGAGCCGACGCTGATCGGACACGACATGCCCGCCGGCACCGAGCCGCCGGGCTAGCGCGCTACGGCAGTGAAATCGCCGCGAGCAGCGCCGGATGAGCGATCACCGCCACGCCCAGCACGATCAGCGCCACCCCGGCCGCCTTTGCCACGATGAGTCCGTGCTTCCAGTTTTTCTCGATGACGATCAGGGCGAAGATACCGGCCATCCATACGAGGTTCATCAGTCCCACCAGCAGCAGCACCGTCATGACCGCCCAGCAGCAGCCGAGGCAGAGGAGACCATGGATCAGCCCGGCGCGCAGCGCGCTCGGCGAGCCGCCGTCGAAGTCGTGCGACGCAAGAAAGCCGAACGGACTCTGGCAGTGCTCGAGGCAGAGCCGCTTCCACGCGCTGAATTGATAGGCGCCGGCGATGATCAGAATCGTGCCGGCCAACGAGG
>DATNAR010000182.1:0-5532 GCA_035607385.1 Casimicrobiaceae bacterium | reverse complement strand
GGGGCAGCGCAGCGGCGCCAGCCGCAAGCGTGAGGGTCGTCTTCCAGTGAGTGCGCGCGAGCAGGCGGCGCCGGCCGCCTATCTCAAGTTCGCCGGCCCCGACCTGGACGAGGCGACGATCGCCGGCGTGGCCGAGGTCCTGCGGTCCGGCCAGATCACCAGTGGCCCCTGGGTGACGCGCTTCGAACGGCAACTCGAAGCATTCTGCGGTGGCCGGCCGGTGCGCGTGCTGACCTCTGCCACCGCTGCGATCGAGGTCGCGCTGCAGCTTTGCGGCGTCGGCCACGGCGATGAAGTGATCACCGGTGCGCAGAGTTTCTTGACCGTGCTCAACATGATCGCCAAGGTCGGCGCGACGCCGGTGTTCGTCGATTGCGACCTGGTGACCCGCAACATCGACCTCGATCAAGTCGAGGCCGCGATCACGCCGCGGACCAAGGCGATCATCCCCACGCATTTTCCCGGCGCGCTGGTCGACCTGGACGCCATTTACGCGCTGGCGAAAAGACGCGGCGTTCGCGTGATCGAGGATGCCGCGCTGGTTCTGGGCTCGCGCTGGCGCGGGCAGAACGTCGGCGCCGTAGGCGACATCGTCACGTTCAGCTTTCATCCGAACAAGAACGCGACGTCGATCGAAGGCGGCGCGCTGGTCGTCAACGATCAGGACGAGGCGCGGCGCGCCGAAACGCTGCGCTTCCACGGCATCCGGTACCTGCCCGACCGCACGCGCGACGTCGCGTTCCCCGGCGGCAAGTTCAACCTTCCCGACGTCAACGCGCGCATCGGCTACGCGCAGCTCGAGCGCCTGCCGGAGTTTCTGGCACGGCGTCGCATGCTGGTCGACCGCTATTTCGCCCGGTTCGAGACGGACCCGGCGTGCGTGCTGCCGCCGCGGCCGGCAGGCGACGACGGCCATTCCTGGAACATGTTCAACGTGCTGCTGCCTCTGGCCAGCCTGAAGATCGATCGCAGCGGCTTTCGCAACGCGATGGAGGCGCGCGGCATCGGCACCGGCGTGTCGTACGAAGCGCTGCATCTTTGCACGCTCGGCCGCCGCTTCGGCGGGCGCGAAGGCCAGTATCCGAACGCCGAGCGCATCGCGCGCGAGACCGTGACCTTGCCGCTGCACACCAGGCTCGGCGAAGCGGACATCGACCGCGTCTGCGAGGCCGCCGGTGCGATCATCGCGGCGGCAGGAAAGTAGCGATGGCACTCCCGCAGGTGTCGGTAGTGATTCCGGTCTACAACGAAGCGGCCGGGCTGCCCGCGCTGTTCGAACGCCTGTACGTCGCGCTCGATGGGCTGGCCGTGCCCTACGAAGTGATCTTCATCGACGACGGCAGCCGCGACGCGTCCGCAGCCTTGCTTAAAGACCAGTTCCTGCGGCGGCCCGATGTCACGCGCGTCGTGCTGTTCAACGCCAACTACGGCCAGCACATGGCCATCGTCGCCGGTTTCGAAAAGAGCCGGGGCAGTCGGGTCGTCACATTGGACGCCGACCTGCAGAATCCCCCGGAGGAGATCGCGAAGCTGCTCGCGGCGATGGATCGCGGCCACGATTACGTGGGCAGCATCCGTCTCTCGCGCGAGGATTCGTGGTGGCGCCGCTGGGCATCGAAGGCGATGAATCGCATCCGCGAGCGCATCACCCGGATCAAGATGACCGACCAGGGCTGCATGCTCCGCGCCTACAGCCGCGACATCGTGCAGACGATCGCTTCGGCACGCGAGGTCAGCACGTTCATCCCGGCGCTGGGCTACACGTTCGCGCACAATCCCACCGAGGTCGAGGTCGCGCACGCCGAGCGCGCCGCCGGCGAGTCGAAGTATTCGCTCTACAAGCTGATACGGCTCAACTTCGACCTGATCACCGGCTTTTCGCTGGTGCCGTTGCAGCTGTTCTCGATGTTCGGCATGCTCGTCTCGGCCGTCGCCCTGGTGACCTACCTGGTCGTCATTATCGAGCGCCTCGTTCTCTCCGGCTGGCGCGAGGGACTGGCCACACTCTGGGACCGCGACATCCTCGCCTTTTTCCTGATCGGCATGATGCTGTTCGGCGTCGGCCTGATCGGCGAGTATGTGGGCAGGATCTATCAGCAGGTGCGCGACCGGCCGCGCTTCACCGTCCAGGCCGTGCTGGAAAGAGCCGAGCCTGCGCCCGACGTCGCGGTCCGGGCCGGTGATTCGCTGCGCTGAAAGCGCGGCTTGCGATTCCGCGATCCCGCTGCGTTCCCCATGACCCGCGCCGTCGTATTCGGTTATCACAATGTCGGCGTGCGCTGCCTGAAAGTGCTGCTGGCGCACGGCGTCGACGTCGCGCTGGTGGTCACGCACGAAGACAGTCCCGGCGAGACGATCTGGTTCGGCAGCCTCGCAAGCACTGCCGCCGAGTACGCGATCCCGACGATCATGCCCGGCGATCCGAACGCGGCCGACGTCGTCGCACGCGTCGCCGCTGCGCGTCCGGATTTCATCTTTTCGTTCTATTACCGGCGCATGCTGGCCCCGGCGCTGCTGGCACTGGCGCCGCGCGGGGCGTTGAACATGCACGGCTCGCTGCTGCCCAAATATCGCGGTCGCGCGCCCGTCAACTGGGCGATCATCCACGGCGAGACCGAGACCGGCGCGACGCTGCATTACATGGCGGACAAGCCGGACACCGGCGACATCGTCGCCCAGACCGCGGTTCCCATCCTCCCCGACGACGTCGCCGGCGACGTCTTCGTCAAGGTGACGGTCGCGGCTGAAATGACGCTGGATCGGGCGCTGCCACCGCTCCTGGCCGGCACCGCGCCGCGAACGCCGCAGGACCCGGTCAAAGCGTCGTACTTCGGCGGCCGCAAGCCCGAAGACGGCGTCATCGACTGGTCGAAGAGCGCCATCGCGATCCACAATCTGGTGCGGGCCGTCGCGCCGCCCTACCCGGGTGCCCGCACGCTGATCGACGGTCATCCGGCGCGCCTCCTGCGCACCCGCGTGCTCGATGCCGCCGCACCCGCCGGCATCGCCCCGGCGTTCGATGTCGCCGATGGGCGCATCACCGTCGGCTGCGGCGGCGGCGGCATCCTGCAGATCCTCGAGCTCGAGATCGACGGTGCGATCGTCGGTGCGGGCGCGTTCGCGCCCTGGCGGGCGGCGCATGCGGCGGCGCTTACCGGTAGAATCGGCGCGCAGCAACCGGCGCCCGCGCCGGATCAAAGCGACTGACCATGCCCAGAATACTGATCCTCGGCGTCAACGGCTTCATCGGCCACCACCTGTCCCAGCGCATCATCGCGTCGACCGACTGGGAGGTCTACGGCATGGACATGCAGAGCGAGCGCATCGCCGACCTGCTGCCGGAAAAGCGCTTCCACTTCTTCGAAGGCGACATCACGATCAACAAGGAGTGGATCGAATATCACATCAAGAAGTGCGATACCGTGCTGCCGCTGGTGGCGATCGCCACCCCCGCCACCTACGTGCGCGAGCCGTTGCGGGTCTTCGAGCTCGACTTCGAGGCGAATCTGCCGATCGTGCGCGCCTGCGTGCGCTATCGGAAGCACATCGTCTTCCCGTCGACGTCGGAAGTCTACGGCATGTGCGGCGATCCCGAATTCGATTCGGAAACTTCCAATCTCGTGCTGGGGCCGATCAACAAGCAGCGCTGGATCTACGCCTGCGCCAAGCAGCTGATGGACCGGGTGATCCATGCCTACGGACAGCAGGAAGGACTCGACTACACGCTGTTCCGTCCGTTCAACTGGATCGGCTCGGGTCTGGACTCGATCAATACCGCCAAGGAAGGCAGCTCGCGCGTGATTACGCAATTCCTCGGGCACATCGTGCGCGGCGAACCGATCAAGCTGGTCGACGGCGGCACGCAGAAACGCGCGTTCACCTATGTCGACGACGGGGTGTCGGCGCTGATGCGCATGATCGCCAACGACAACGGCGTCGCCAGCGGGAAGATCTACAACGTCGGCAATCCGCGCAACAACTATTCGGTCCGGGAGCTCGCGCAGATGATGCTGGACCTGGCGCTGACCTACCCCGAATACCGCGATATGGCGCGGCGGGTCGAGCTGATCGACACGACCGCGGAAGACTACTATGGCAAGGGCTACCAGGACGTGCAGAACCGCGTCCCCGACATCGCCAATACCTGCGCCGAGCTCGGGTGGCATCCGATGGTGACGATGGAGGAATCGCTCAAGCGGATCTTCGATGCGTACCGGGGGCAGGTCGCCGAGGCGCGGCGCCTGGTCGATTGACGATGGACGCCACGCGCGCGCGGCCGCCGCGCATCCCTGCCGCACCGCGGGCGAAGCCGCGATGAGCCTCCTCGCGCTGAAGATCGACGTCGACACTTTGCGCGGCACGCGCGAGGGCGTTCCCGCGCTGCTCGACCTGCTGCGCCGGCACCAGGTCGGCGCGACCTTCCTGTTCAGCGTCGGACCCGACCATACGGGCCGCGCGATCAAACGCATTTTCCGGCCCGGATTTTTCAGCAAGGTCCGCCGCACCTCGGTCGTCCACCATTACGGCGTGACGACGCTGCTGTACGGCACCGCGCTGCCGGGACCCGACATAGGGCGGCGAGCCGCCGACACGATGCGGGCAGTGCGCGACGAAGGCTTCGAAACGGGACTGCATTGCTGGGATCACGTCAAATGGCAGGATGGCGTCGCCGGCGCCGATGCCGACTGGACGGCGCGGCAGATGCGGCGCGCCTGCGAGCGCTATACCGAGGTGTTCAAGGAGCCGCCCCGCGTGCACGGGGCGGCAGGCTGGCAGATGAATGTCGACGCGCTGCGGCAGACGCAGGTCCTGGGTTTCGATTATTGCTCCGACGGTCGCGGCACGCATCCACACCTGCCGGTCTGGAATGCCGAGTTGATACGCTGTCCGCAGCTGCCGACGACGCTGCCCACGCTCGACGAGCTGATCGGCATCGGCGGCGCCACCGGGGACGACGCGGCGGCGCGGCTGCTGGCGCTGACCGCGCCGCCGGAGACCGACGGTCCGCTGTCCAGCCACGTGTTCACCCTGCACGCGGAGCTCGAGGGCCTGCGTCTTGCGCCGACGCTGGAATTGCTCTTGAATGGCTGGAAGGCGCAAGGCTACCGGCTGTCGTCGCTGCGGCGCCTGTACGAAACGTTCGAGCCGATGGCGCTGCCGCGCTGCGAGGTGGGCCTGGATCCGGTGCCGGGTCGGAGCGGAACCTTGCTCTGCCAGCGCCGCGAGTTCCTGGGCGACGTCGATCTGGTTCGCGCCGCGTAGGGCACACCGGACACATTCAATCAACCAGCCGGAGCAGATCCATGCCGAACGCCAAAGTCGTCGACTTCAGCGCACCGTCGACCGCCGGAACCTTCCGCCTGTCCGAGCACCGCGGCCACCCGGTCGTCCTGTATTTCTATCCGAAGGACAATACGCCCGGATGCACGACCGAGGGCGCCAATTTCCGCGACGCCCACAAGGCGTTCGCGCGCGCCGGTGCCGTCGTCGCCGGCATCTCGCGCGACAGTCTGAAATCGCACGAGAGTTTCA
>DATNAR010000168.1:0-7469 GCA_035607385.1 Casimicrobiaceae bacterium | reverse complement strand
CAATCTCGACCAGGCGCTGCGACTGGCGATCATCGATCGGGCGTATACGCGGGACGAGGGATGGACGGCTGAGCTGGCCGACGCCACGCTGGTGCTGCTGGCCACACCGGTTGGCGAAATGCCTGCGCTGTTCGCCGCAATCGCGCCGCATCTGGGACCCGGGACGATCGTCAGCGACGCCGGCAGCACCAAGCAGGACGTGATCGCCGCGGCACGTACGACGCTCGGCGCCGTGTTGCCGCGTTTCGTGCCGGCACACCCGATCGCCGGCAGCGAACGCTCGGGTGCCGCCGCTGCATCGGCATCGCTGTTTCGCGGCCGCCAGGTCGTGTTGACGCCGCTGCCCGAGACCGATCCCGGCGCCGTCGAGCGCGTGCGCGAATGGTGGATGCAGTGCGGCGGAATCGTCACGCTACTGAGTGCCGAGCGCCACGATGCACTGCTTTCCGCGGTCAGCCATCTTCCGCATCTGCTGGCATTCGCGCTGATCGGCGAGCTCGCCGCCCGTTCCGATGCCGCCGATTACTGGCGTGTCGCAGGAACCGGGCTGCGCGACTTCACGCGGTTGGCGGAAAGCCACCCGGACATGTGGCGCGACATATGCATCGCCAACGCCGCGCGGCTGCGCGCTGATCTGGCGGCTTACCGCCGGGAGCTCGAACGGATCGATGCGATGCTCGCGCGCGGCGATGGCACCGCGTTGAGCGCGCTGTTCCAGCGCGCCGGCGCGGCGCGCGCCGCCTTGCTTTCCGGCCGGCGCGGAGGCGGCGATGTCGAGTAGCGCCTCGGGCCGGCGCGCCGCCGAATTTGTCGACATCGCTCCGATCGCCCGCATGTCCGGCACGTTGCGCCTGCCCGGCTCCAAGAGCATTTCGAATCGCAGCCTGCTGCTGGCGGCGCTCGCGCGCGGGACGACCGAGCTCACCGGCTTGCTCGCTGCCGACGACGTCGACCGCATGCGCGAGTCCCTCCGCACGCTCGGCGTGCGCATCGAAGACGACGACGCCGGCGAGCGTGCCGTCGTCCATGGCGTTGCCGGGACGTTTCCGGTGCGGCAGGCGAGCCTCTTTCTCGGCAACGCGGGCACGGCTTTCCGTCCGCTGACGGCGGCGCTGGCGCTGTCGCACGGCGATTACGAACTCTCCGGTGCGCCGCGCATGCACGAGCGGCCGATCGGCGACCTGGTCGACGCGCTGCGGACGCTGGGGGCGGACATTCGCTACGGCGGCGTTGCCGGCTTTCCGCCGCTGACGATCGCTCCCGGCGCGTTGCATGCGGGCGGCAAGGTCGCGATTCGCGGCAACGTGTCCAGCCAGTTCGTGACGGCGCTGTTGATGGCGTTGCCGCTCGCCGACGGCGCGACGACGGTCGAGGTCGAGGGCGAGCTGATCTCGCGTCCTTATGTCGCCATGACGCTGGCGCTGATGGAGCGCTTCGGCGTCGTTGTCGTGCGCGAACGCGGCGACGTCTTCCGCCTGCCTGACGGCGCTGCCTACATCAGTCCGGGCAAGATGGCGGTCGAAGGCGATGCCTCATCGGCGTCGTACTTCCTGGCTGCCGGGGCGATCGGCGGCGGGCCGGTGCGCATCGAGGGCGTGGGCAGCAGCAGCATCCAGGGCGACGTCGGCTTTGCCGCGACGCTCGCCGCGATGGGCGCCACCGTGCGCAGCGGCGACGATTGGATCGAGGTGCGCGGCGCGGAACAGCTGCACGGTATCGATGCCGATTTCAACGCGATGCCCGATGCGGCGATGACGGCGGCGATCGTCGCGCTCTTCGCCGAAGGGCCAACCTTGCTGCGCAACATCGGCAGCTGGCGAGTCAAGGAAACCGACCGCATCGCGGCGATGGCGCGCGAGCTGCGCAAGCTGGGCGCTTCGGTCGACGAAGGCGCCGACTGGATGCGGGTGATGCCACCGGCGCAGTGGCAGCCGGCGACGATAGCGACCTATGACGACCATCGCATCGCCATGTGTTTTTCGCTTGCCGCGCTGGGCGGCGTGCCGGTGCGGATCAACGATCCGGAATGCGTGCGCAAGACCTTTCCCGGTTATTTCGCCGCCTTCGAGCGCCTGGCCCGGCGATGAACCGCGGCCCGGCGACGACGTTCGATTCCGGCGTTGCGGCGGTGCCGGTGATCGCGATCGACGGCCCGGCCGCATCGGGCAAGGGCACGATCGCGCAGGGCGTCGCAGCGGCGCTCGGCTATCGCTACCTCGACAGCGGCTCGCTTTACCGTCTGGTGGCGCTGCAGGCGTCGCGGCAGAAGGTGTCGTTCGACGACGAGCCGCGGCTCGCCGCGCTTGCCGACGGGCTCGAGCTGAGCTTCGCGGACGGACGGACTTTCCTGTCCGGCCAGGATGTTAGCGAGGCGATACGCACCGAGGAGGTAAGTGCGCTGGCTTCCAGAGTGGCCGTTCTGCCGCGGGTGCGCACGGCGCTGCTGACCCGGCAACGGGCGTTCCGCGCCCCGCCCGGACTGGTGGCCGAGGGGCGGGACATGGGAACCGTCGTATTTCCGGACGCCAGGTTGAAGATCTACCTGACCGCGAGCGCCGAGGCCCGGGCGAGCCGCCGGTATAAGCAGTTGATCGACAAAGGAAACTCGATTACAATTCAAGGTCTTTTGCGCGATATCCGGGAACGCGATGCGCGCGACAGTGCCCGCGCGGAGGCGCCGCTCAAGACCGCGGCCGACGCGGTGGTCCTCGATACGACCGACATGACCGCCGATGCGGCCGTCGCCTACGTGTTGCAGCAGTATCAGACGCTTAGCGCAGCCGGGTCCACCGGCGGGCGCGAACGCAGCAAGAAGGCATAGCAGCGCAGCAGCAGATTCGCCGGCGGGACGCTCCCTAGCGCCTCGCGGCGACAGCAAGGTCCGCCATCCGGTCCGAGTCAAGGGCAGTCCGGGCGGCGGTTTGACCAACGGACCCGTGACCACGCCCGTGGTGACGGACGAAACGACAGGACACCACGAAACATGGCAACCGCAACCACCAACCCCACTGCTCCGGCCCAGGAAAACTTCGCCACCTTGTTCGAGGAGTCCCTGGCGAGACAGGAGATGCGGCAGGGCGAGCTGATCACCGCCGAAGTCACGCGCGTCGACTACAACATCGTCGTCGTCAACGCGGGACTCAAGTCCGAGAGCTTCATCCCGATCGAGGAATTCAAGAACGACAAGGGCGAAGTCGAGGTCAAGCCCGGCGATTTCGTCACCGTCGCGATCGAAAGCCTCGAAGACGGCTACGGCGAGACGCGCCTGTCGCGCGACAAGGCCAAGCGGCTGAAGGCCTGGCACGATCTCGAAGCCGCGATGGAGCAGGGGACGATCGTTTCCGGCGTCGTCAGCGGCAAGGTCAAGGGCGGACTGACCGTCATGGTCAACGGCATACGCGCATTCCTGCCGGGGTCGCTGGTCGACATCCGGCCGGTCAAGGACACGTCGCCCTACGAATTCAAGACGCTCGAGTTCAAGGTCATCAAGCTCGATCGCAAGCGCAACAACGTCGTCGTCTCGCGCCGCGCAGTGCTCGAAGCGAGCCTGGGCGCCGAGCGCGAGGAACTGCTGAAGACGCTGCAGGAAGGCGCGATCGTCAAGGGCATCGTCAAGAACATCACCGATTACGGCGCGTTCGTCGATCTGGGCGGCATCGACGGCCTGCTGCACATCACCGACCTCGCCTGGCGCCGGGTCAAGCATCCGTCGGAAGTGCTCGCCGTCGGCGACGAGGTGACCGCCAAGGTGCTGAAGTTCGACCAGGAGAAGAATCGCGTTTCACTGGGCATGAAGCAGCTGGGCGAGGACCCGTGGGTCGGCCTGTCGCGCCGCTATCCGCCCGGCACGCGGCTGTTCGGCAAGGTCACCAACCTGACCGACTACGGCGCGTTCGTCGAGATCGAGCAGGGCATCGAGGGCCTGGTCCACGTCTCCGAGATGGATTGGACGAACAAGAACATCCATCCGACCAAGGTCGTGCAGCTGGGCGACGAGGTCGAGGTGATGATCCTGGAGATCGACGAGGAGCGCCGCCGCATCTCGCTCGGCATGAAGCAGTGCATGCCGAATCCGTGGGAAGAGTTCTCGATCAACCACAAGAAGGGCGACAAGGTCAAAGGACTGATCAAGTCGATCACCGATTTCGGCGTATTCATCGGACTGCCGGGCGGCATCGACGGCCTGGTCCACCTTTCCGACCTGTCCTGGTCGGCGACCGGCGAGGCCGCGGTGCGCGATTACAAGAAGGGCCAGGAAGTCGAGGCGGTCGTGCTGGCGATCGACGTCGAGCGCGAGCGCATCTCGCTCGGCATCAAGCAGCTCGACGGCGACCCGTTCTCCAACTACGTCGCCACGCACGACAAGGGCAGCCTCGTCAGCGGAACGGTGAAGTCGCTCGACGGCAAGGGGGCGGTCATCGCGCTCGACGGCGACGTCGAGGGCTATCTGCGCGCGTCGGAAGTCGCCCGCGATCGCGTCGAGGATATCCGCTCGCACCTGAAGGAAGGCGACTCGGTCAACGCGATGATCATCAACATCGATCGCAAGAACCGGTCGATCAATCTGTCGATCAAGGCGAAGGACAGTGCCGACGAATCGGAAGCGCTGCAGCGCATGACCGCAGAGAATTCCGGCACCACCGCCGGAACGACCAACCTGGGGGCGCTGCTCAAGGCCAAGCTCGACAACAAGAACCAAGGGTAGGCGGCTCACGTGATGACCAAATCGGAGCTGATCGACCGCTTGGCGGCGCAGTTCCCGCAATTGGTGGCCAAGGACGCCGAGCTTGCGGTGAAGATGATCCTCGACGCGATGGCCGAAAGTCTGGCCAAGGGCGAGCGGATCGAGATCCGCGGGTTCGGCAGCTTCGGCCTCAACTACCGGCCGCCTCGCACCGGCAGGAATCCCAAGTCGGGCGAGCGCGTCCAGGTGCCGGAGAAGCACGTACCGCACTTCAAGGCCGGCAAGGAATTGCGTGAACGGGTCGACTTCAAGGAAATGAAAAAGGGTTGATGATGACCCGGAGCGAAACATCTTCACTGGATTCGCCGCATGAGATTCGTCCGCTGGCTCGTCGGGCTCGTCGTCTTCGCAGCCCTGCTGCTGCTCGCGCTGCAGAACGCGGAACCGGTCACGCTGCATGTCTATGACGGCGTCGGTTGGCGGACGCCGCTGATCTTCCTGCTTCTGATCGTGTTCGCCGCCGGGGTCGCGGCGGGCCTGCTGGCCGGTTCGATCCGCTCGGTGCGCCTGAAGCGGCAATTGAACCGGCTGCGCCACCAGCAGCGGCGCGCGCCGGTGACGCGCCCGCGGGATGGAGGCTGAAGCGAAGTGCCGACCATTGAAATCGAGATCTGGTGGCTGCTGGCACTGACGCTGTTGTTCTTCGCGCTGGGCTGGATCGCCGCCCGCATCGACATCAAGCATCTGCTGCGCGAATCGCGCGCGTTGCCGCTGTCGTACTTCCGCGGCCTGAACTTCCTGCTCAACGAGCAGCCCGACAAGGCCATCGAGTCGTTCATCGAGGTCGTCAAGGTCGATCCGCAGACGATCGATCTGCATTTCGCGCTGGGTAACCTGTTCCGCCGGCAAGGCGAGATCGATCGCGCGATCCGCATGCACCAGAATCTGCTCGACCGGCCCGATCTGCCTTCGGACAAGCGCGAGACCGCGGTATTCGAGCTGGCGCAGGACTTCCATCGCGCCGGGCTCCTCGATCGGGCCGAGGATCTGTTCACCAAGCTCGACGGCAGCACGTTCGAGCTGCAATCGCTGGCTTCGTTGCTGCAGATCTACGAGCAGGAGAAGGATTGGCCCAAGGCCATCGGGGCGACCCGGCGCATGGAAACGCTGGCCAAGCACCCGTACTTCAAGGAGATCGCCCATTACTACTGCGAGATGGCGCAAGGGTCGCTGCTGCGCTCGCAGACCGACGAAGCCCGCCGCTTCATCGACCAGGCACTGGCCGAATACAAGCTGTGCACGCGGGCGACGATGCTGCTGGGCGACCTCGAAGCGCAACAGGGGAACGACGCCGCGGCGATCGCGGCCTGGCAGCGCATCGAATCGCAGAACCCCGCCTTTCTGGGCCTGGTCGCCGACCGCCTCGCCGACGCCTACCGCCGGACCGGCGACATCGCGCAAGGCATTCGGGTGCTGCGCAATTACGAAGACCAGTATCCTTCGCTCGATCTCCTGACGACGCTGTTCAACCAGATCCTGGCGCACGACGGGCCCGAAGCGGGAACGCAGCTGATCAAGGACGAGCTCTCGCGCAACCCGACCTTGCTCGGACTCGACAAGCTGCTCGAAGCGCAGCTGATGGAAGCGCCGGCCGAGCGCCGGCACGATCTGGAGCTGGTCAAGGCGCTGGTCAGCCAGCACATCAAGCGGCTGGGCATGTATCGTTGCGAGCAATGCGGCTTTCGGGCCAAGCAGTACTACTGGCGCTGCCCGGGCTGCGGCAAGTGGGAAACGTACTCGCCGCGACGGACCGAGATGCCGGATGGATTCGCATGAATGCGCCCCGCGCGGGCGGGGATGAACAGTCGCCGGTCGGAGCGGGCGCCGGGACGCCATCGAGGACGCCACACCAGTGAACGCTGCTGCTCCCCGCGTTATCGTCGCGCTGGACTTTCCCGACATGCTGAGCGCGTTCGGCCTTGCCGCCAGGCTCGACCCGGCACTTTGCGCAGTCAAGGTCGGCAAGGAGCTGTTCACCGTCGCCGAAGCCGGCCTGGTGCGCGAGCTCGTCCGCCGCGGCTTCCGCGTGTTCCTCGATCTCAAGTTTCACGACATTCCCAATACGGTGGCGCAGGCCTGCGCGGCGGCGACGCGTCTGGGCGTCTGGATGATCGACGTCCACGCCGCCGGCGGCGCGGCGATGCTTGCCGCCGCGCGCGACGCCGTCGCGCGGACGGCGGCCGAAGAGCGTCGACCGCGCCCGCTGTTGATCGCCATCACCGTGCTGACCAGCCTCGATGCGTCTGATCTTGCCGCGATCGGCGTTGGCGGCACGCCCGAAGCGCAGGCGCTGCGGCTCGCCCAGCTCGCCAAGGCGAACGGCCTGGACGGCGTCGTCTGCTCGGCGCAGGAGGCTGCGATGCTGCGCTCCGCCTGCGGCCCGGCATTCAAGCTGGTCACCCCCGGCATCCGTCTGGAGGGCACAGCGGCCCACGACCAGGCGCGGGTGATGACCCCGGAAGCCGCTATCGCAGCGGGCGCCGACTACCTGGTTATAGGCCGCGCGATCACTGCGGCAGCGGACCCGGTGCGCGCCCTGCGCGAGATCAATGCCTCGCTGGGCAGCGCGGCTTGAAGATCACGATGATCGGCACCGGATACGTGGGACTCGTCTCCGGGACGTGTCTCGCGGAAGTCGGCAACGACGTGCTGTGCCTCGATGTCGACGCGCGCAAGATCGGCGTGCTGCAGGAGGGCGGCGTGCCGATTCACGAGCCGGGCCTCG
>DATNAR010000129.1:0-4042 GCA_035607385.1 Casimicrobiaceae bacterium | reverse complement strand
GGTACGCGCTCGGCGATGACTCGCATCGGCGCCAGATTGTGCGGCTGATGCAGCGGCGCCAACGGCACGAGCGCTTCGAGTTTCGCCAGGACTGCGGCATCGACGCGCACCGGGGCGTCGAACTCCTCTCCGCCGTGCACGACGCGGTGGCCGACGGCGGCAAGCGCCTGCTGCCCTTGGTGCTGTCGCACGAAATCGAGCACGTATGCGACGGCGCCCGCGTGCCCGAGCGAATCGCGGTCGGGCCAGTCGCGCTGCTGGATGATTCGGTCCTGCGCGTCGCGGGCCGCGAAGGACGGCGTGGTGGTAAGACCCTCGATCTGCCCGCGCAGCAGCCGCCGCGGAGCGGCGGCGTTGCCGGAGTACAGGGTGAATTTCAGGCTCGACGATCCCGCGTTCAGCACCAGGATCGCGCCGGTCGTCGCCATTATTGCCAGGGTCGCCGCTGAAGCGCGACTAGCCGGTAGTCCGTGCGTTAACCACGGCCCCTGCGCAGCTTGCGAATCGCGGCGAGCTGCGCCAATGCGCCGGCGAGCTCGCCTTCGGCGCGCGCGATGTCTTCCTTCGATGCCTTGTTCTGAATTGCCTGCTCGGCGGCCTGCTTGGCCTGCAGCGCCTTCGCCTCGTCGAGGTCCTTGGCCCGGATCGCCGTGTCGGACAGCACCGTCACGACGTCGGGCTGAATCTCGAGGTAGCCGCCCTGGACGAAAACGATCTGCTCTTCGGCCTGTCCCGGGACCTTGATCCTCACCTCGCCCGGTTTGATCTGCGTGATCAGCGGCGTGTGTTTCGGGTACACGCCGAGCTCACCCATGACGCCGGGGAGGACGACGAACTCCGCTTCGCCCGAGTAGATCGATTCTTCGGCGCTGACGACGTCGACGTGAATGGTATTGGCCATGGGGTGGCTACTGCAGCGTCTTGGCTTTTTCGACGGCTTCCTCGATGCCGCCGATCATGTAGAAGGCCTGCTCGGGCAGATGGTCGTATTCGCCGTCGACGATCGCCTTGAAGCCGCGGATCGTGTCCTTCAGCGAGACGAACTTGCCCGGCGAGCCGGTGAACACTTCGGCGACGAAGAACGGCTGCGACAGGAAGCGCTGGATCTTGCGCGCGCGCGCCACCGCGAGCTTGTCCTCGGGCGAGAGCTCATCCATGCCCAGGATCGCGATGATGTCGCGCAGCTCCTTGTACCGCTGCAAGGTCTGCTGCACGCGGCGTGCCGTCGTGTAGTGTTCCTCGCCGACGACGTTGGGATCGAGCTGGCGCGAGGTCGAGTCCAGCGGGTCGACGGCCGGGTAGATGCCGAGGGCGGCGATGTCGCGCGACAGCACGACCGTCGAGTCCAGGTGCCCGAATGTCGTCGCCGGCGACGGGTCGGTCAGATCGTCGGCCGGAACGTAGACGGCCTGGATCGACGTGATCGATCCGGTCTTGGTCGACGTGATGCGCTCCTGCAGCGCACCCATTTCGGCAGCCAGGGTCGGCTGGTAGCCGACCGCCGACGGCATGCGGCCGAGCAGCGCGGACACTTCGGTTCCTGCCAGCGTGTAGCGGTAGATGTTGTCGACGAAGAACAGGACGTCGCGGCCTTCGTCGCGAAAGTATTCCGCCATCGTCAGCCCGGTCAGCGCAACGCGCAAACGGTTGCCCGGCGGCTCGTTCATCTGCCCGTACACCATCGCCACCTTGTCGAGGACGTTCGAGTCCTTCATCTCGTGGTAGAAGTCGTTGCCCTCGCGCGTGCGCTCGCCGACGCCCGCGAACACCGAGTAGCCCGAATGCTCGGTCGCGATATTGCGGATCAGCTCCAGCATGTTGACGGTCTTGCCGACGCCGGCGCCCCCGAAAAGACCGACCTTGCCGCCTTTGGCGAACGGGCACACCAGATCGATGACCTTGATGCCGGTTTCCAACAGCTCGGTCGACGGCGACAACTCCTCGAACGTCGGCGCATCGCGATGGATCGACATCGTCTTTTCGGCCCCCACCGGGCCCGCTTCGTCGATCGGCCGGCCGAGGACGTCCATGATGCGTCCGAGCGTCTTCGGGCCGACCGGGACCATGATCGGCCCGCCGGTGTTGCGAATCTTCATCCCGCGCCGCAAGCCATCCGAGGATCCGAGGCAGATCGTGCGCACGACGCCGTCACCCATCTGCTGCTGCACTTCGAGCGTCAACTCGGTTCCTTCGAGCGTCAGCGCATCGTAGATCTTCGGCAGCTTGTCGCGCGGAAACTCCACGTCGATCACCGCGCCGATGCATTGAACGATGTTGCCCTCAGTCATGATGCTTCCTTTGGATCGAATTCATACCGCCGCCGCGCCTTGCGGCCCGTCATACCGCCGCCGCGCCGGCGACGATCTCCGACAGCTCTTTGGTGATCGCCGCCTGGCGCGTCTTGTTGTAGATGAGCTGCAGCTCGTCGATGATCGTCAGCGCGTTGTCCGACGCGGCCTTCATGGCCACCATCCGGGCGCTCTGCTCGGAGGCGATGTTCTCGTTCACCGCCTGGTAGATCACCGACTCGATGTAGCGCGTCAGCAGCCCGTCGAGCACGGTTTTCGCGTCCGGCTCATAGATGTAGTCCCACGGAAATGCGCGCTTCTCGTTGTCGTCGCCGAGCTCCGCGGTCGGCAGGACGAGGCTCGCCACCGGCGTCTGCTTCATCGTGTTGTCGAAGCGCGTCGCGACCAGATGCAGCTCGTCGATCTTGCCGTCGATGTACGCGTCGAGCTGCACCTTGACCGGCCCGATCAGCTTCTCGAGCTGCGGACGATCGCCGACGTTGACGACCTGCGACACCACGTTGGCCTTGATCCGGTGCATGAAGCCCAGGCCCTTGTTGCCGATCGCGGTGACCTGCACCCCGATGCCCTTCGCCTGCCAGGCCTTGATGTTCGCCAGCGCCAGCCGCAACGCATTGGTGTTGAGACCGCCGCACAATCCCTTGTCGGAGGTGACCACGATCAGGCCGACGTTGCGGATCTCCGGGCGCTTGATCAGGAACGCATGCCGGTACTCGGGATTCGCATGCGCGAGGTGGCGCGCGATCGCGAGCATCCGCGCGACATAGGGGCGCGACGCGCGCATGCGCTCCTGCGCCTTTTTCATTTTGGAGGCCGCAACCATCTCCATTGCCTTGGTGATCTTGCGCGTGTTCTGCACGCTCTTGATCTTGTTGCGGATCTCTTTCGAGCCGGCCATCGCGCGCGTCCTAGTAGCTGCCGTTCTTCTTGAAGTCCTCGATCGCAGCGGCGAACGCCTTTTCGGCCTCGCCGTCCATCTCCTTGCTCGACTCGAGCTTGTCCATCAGCGCCGCGTACTTGCTTTTCATGAAAGCGCGCAGGCTCGATTCGAAGGCGAGCGCCTTCTCGACGGGCACGTCGTCGAAATAGCCCTTGGTGACCGCGAACAGCGTCAGCGCCTCCTCGGCGACCGACAGCGGCGAGTACTGCGGCTGCTTCATCAGCTCGGTGACCAGCCGCCCGCGATCGAGCTGCTTGCGCGTCGCTTCATCGAGATCGGACGCGAATTGCGCGAATGCCGCCAGCTCGCGGTACTGCGCCAGCGCGAGCCGTACGCCGCCGCCGAGTTTCTTGATCACCTTGGTTTGCGCGGCGCCGCCGACCCGCGACACCGAAATACCGGCGTTGATCGCCGGACGGATGCCCGCGTTGAACAGGTCGGTCTCGAGAAAGATCTGGCCGTCGGTGATCGATATCACGTTGGTCGGCACGAACGCGGTCACGTCGCCGGCCTGCGTCTCGATCACCGGCAGCGCCGTCAGCGAGCCGGTCTTGCCCTTGACCGCGCCCTTGGTGAACTTCTCGACGTATTCCTCGTTGACCCGCGCGCCGCGTTCCAGCAGGCGCGAGTGCAGATAGAACACGTCGCCCGGGTAGGCCTCGCGGCCCGGCGGCCGGCGCAGCAGCAGAGAAATCTGGCGGTACGCCCAGGCCTGCTTGGTCAGGTCGTCGTAGATGATCAGCGCATCCTCGCCGCGATCGCGGAAATATTCGCCCATCGTGCAGCCGGAGTA
>DATNAR010000126.1:0-6287 GCA_035607385.1 Casimicrobiaceae bacterium | reverse complement strand
AAGTCGAGGTTCGCCGTCAGGTAGCTGTCGACGTCGTTGCGCGCGGTGGCCTTTTCCATCCGGGCGATGTCGCCGCGAAGCTTACGCACGGCTTCGGCGCTGGCGGTGGCGGCCACCCTGCGGCCGACGAAGTCGTCGAGCACGGCGCGAAGCTCGTAGATGTCGTCGGCTTCGTCGATCGGGATCTGGCGCACGTAAACGCCGCGATTTTTTTCCAGGCGGACGAGGCCCGATTCCTCGAGCGCACGGAACGCCTCGCGCACCGGCCCGCGCGAGACGCCCAGGGCCTTGGCGAGCAGGGCTTCGTTGAGCTTGGAGCCGGGTACCAGGTCGCCGGCCAGAATCATCCGCTCGAGCTCCCGCTGTACCAGTCCCGGCAACGAGTTCGATTGCAGCAGGATGATCGAGGCACCGACACCGGCGCCGGGCGGAAGGCCGCCGCGGCTCGGCCGGCCATCGGTTCCGGACCTTCCGCGAGCCCTGGCGACGCCGGCCGCGCGGGCGTCGTTCGGTTTGAGCAATTTCAGCACGCTTGCATTACATCCCTGTTGCTGTAGATTGTCAACAATCTGCAATAGTCGCATAGTAGGCTTGCCGTGCGCTCGCGGCAGACGGCGCGCGGTGCAGGGGCGCACGAGCGTGCGACAATCATCGTTTGCGGAGCGCGCGCGGCGCGCGTAGGATTTTCGGTCGTCGTTTCAATTCTTGGGAGAAAGCAATGCAAGTCGCGGCATGCAAGTCCAGATGGCATCGCGTCGCACTGTTCGTGCTGGCCGGAGCGATCGGCTGGTCGGGCGCAGCGCTGGCGCAAAAGACCGAATTGCTGGTCTACACGGCGCTCGAAACCGACCAGATCAAGGCTTACGAGACGGCGTTCAACAAGGCTTATCCGGACATCGCGCTCAAGTGGGTGCGCGATTCGACCGGCGTGATCACCGCGAAGGTGCTCGCCGAAAAGGCGAATCCGCAGGCCGATCTTGTCATCGGCACCTCCGCGTCGAGCATGGCGGTGTTCGCCAACGAAGGGATGCTGCAGCCGTACGCGCCCAAGGGCATCGACAAGATTCCGGCCCAATATCGCGATTCGCAGAACCCGCCGCGGTGGGTCGGCATGGACGTCTACGGCGCAGCGATCTGCTTCAACACGGTCGAGGCACAGAAGCAGAATCTGCCCAAGCCCACGTCGTGGAAGGACCTGACCAAGCCGATTTACAAAGGCAAGATCGTCATGCCCAATCCAGCGTCGTCCGGAACCGGATTCCTGGATGTCTCGGGCTGGTTGCAGATGTGGGGCGAGGAGGATGCCTGGAAATTCATGGACGCGCTGCACGAGAACATCGGCGTCTACACGCACTCGGGTTCGCAGCCGTGCAAACAGGCGGGCTCGGGCGAATTCCCGATCGGCATCTCGTTCGAATATCGCGCGATGGCCACCAAGAAGTCCGGAGCGCCGGTCGACATCGTCTTCCCGTCCGAAGGGCTGGGCTGGGACCTCGAGGCGAGCGGCATCATGAAGACAACCAAGAAGATGGCGGCCGCTGAAAAGCTGATGGACTGGCTCGCAACGCCGGACGCGATGAAGCTCTTCGCCGACAATTTCGCCGTCGTCGCGATGCCGGGCATGAGCAAGCAGCTCGAATTCATCCCGGTTGACTACGAAAAGCACCTGATCAAGAACAGTTTCGAATGGTCGGCCAAGAATCGCGACCGGATCCTGGCCGAATGGACCAAGCGCTACAACAGCAAGTCGCTGCCGAAGTAGCATCGCCAACCGGAGGCGGAGGCGCGTCGAGCGGGGCGAGACGCGCTTCTCGTCCCGCGCGCCGTGTCTCCCGTGGCTGAGATGCAAGCTCAAGCCCCGCGCCAGGACGCGTTCCTGTCGCTCGCGGACATCGCCAAGCAGTTCGGCCGTTTCACCGCCTTGTCCGGAGTGTCGCTCGAAGTCGCGCGCGGGAATCTCGTCACGTTCCTCGGGCCTTCCGGCTGCGGGAAGACGACGCTGTTGCGCATCATCGCGGGCCTCGAGACGCAGGATCGCGGCCGGATCGTGCAGAACGGCCGCGACATTTCGCGTCTGCCGGCGGTCAAGCGCGACTACGGCATCGTGTTCCAGTCCTACGCCTTGTTTCCCAACCTGACGATCCACGACAACGTCGGCTACGGACTCGTCAACCGGCGCGCCGGGCGCGCGCGGATCCGCTCGCGTGTCGCGGAGCTGCTGGCGCTGGTCGGATTGCCCGACGCGGGCGCCAAGTATCCCGGCCAGCTCTCCGGCGGCCAGCAACAGCGCATCGCGCTGGCGCGCGCGTTGGCGACCTCGCCCGGGCTGCTTCTGCTCGACGAGCCGCTGTCGGCCCTCGATGCGCTGGAGCGGGTGCGGCTGCGGGGCGAGATCCGTGCGTTGCAGCAGCGCCTGGGCGTGACGACGATCATGGTGACGCACGATCAGGAGGAAGCGCTGTCGATGGCCGACACCGTCGTGGTGATGAACCAGGGCCGCATCGAGCAAGTCGGCACGCCGCGGCAGATCTACCGCGAACCGGCTTCGGCCTTCGTCGCCGACTTTGTCGGCAAGGTGAACGTGCTTAGCGCCGTGGCCGAAGATGCGGGGCGCTTTCGCGTTTGCGGCGTGAGCGTAGGCGCGGTGCCGGGAGCGCCCCATGTTGCGCCGGGCACGCGCGTGAAGCTTTACCTGAGGCCGGAAGACGTGCAGGTGAACGGCGCGGTCGGCGCGGAGGCGAGCCGCGCCAACGCGCAGGTGCAGAAAATCGAGTTTCTCGGCGCTTTCTGCCTCGTGACCGTCCGGTGCGGCGAGCAGCAGGATCAGCCGCTGCTGGTCACGCTGTCGCGGCAGAGCCTGGATCGCATGGCGCTGAATGAGGGAGCGCCGGTGTCGGTGGGGTTTCCGCCGGAGTGCATGCGCCTGCTGGCGTGACGCCTATGGCGACAGTCGCCACCCCGGTCTCCGAGCCGTCCGCGCCCACGGGCAGCATCGACTGGCCGCAGCGCGGCGCGCAGGCGCTGCTGCTGCTCGCGTGCGCGGCGCTGGTACTGTTCCTGCTCGCGCCGCTCGGCGCGATCCTGGTCAAGAGCGTCCAGGACAAGGACGGCACGTTCGTGGGATTCGGCCAGATCCTCGACTACGTGCAATCGCCCGGGCTGGTCGAGTCGCTGACCAACACGCTCTTCGTCGCGATCGTCGTAACGCTGGTCACGATTCCGCTGGCCTTCACGTTCGCGTACGGGCTCACCCGGAGCTGCATGCCGGCGAAGGGACTGTTTCGGCTGATCGCCCTGACGCCGATTCTGGCGCCCTCGCTGCTCGCGGCAATCTCGTTCATCCAGTGGTTCGGCAACCAGGGCGCGCTCAAGGGCCTGCTGTTCGGCCACACCGTCTACGGACCGATCGGGATCGTGATCAGCTCGATCTATGCGATCTTTCCCCATGCGCTGATGATCGTCCTGACCTCGCTGCTGCTGACCGACCGCCGTCTCTACGAAGCGGCCGAATCGCTCGGCACGACGCGCCGCCGGCAGTTCTTCACCATCACGCTGCCTTCCGCACGCTACGGCCTGGTGAGCGCCGCGATGGTCGTCTTCTCATACACCGTCAGCGATTTCGGCATCCCGAAGGTCATCGGCGGCAATTATCACGTCCTTGCCATCGACATCTACCAGCAGGTCATCGGGCAGCAGAACTTCAACCGCGGCGCGATCGTCGGCTTGATCCTGCTCTTGCCGGTGGTCATCGCCTTTGCCGTCGACTGGTGGATGCAAAGCCGCCAGCAGTCGCAATTCTCGTCGCGGGCCGTGGCTTACGTGCCAAGACCTTCTCGGGGTTTCGACCTCGCGATGCTCGTCTTTTGCGCGCTCGTCTGCCTGTTCATGCTCGCCGTGCTCGGCATGGCGATCTACACGTCGTTCATCAAGCTGTGGCCGTACGACAAGTCGTTCAGCCTGCGGCACTACGGCTTCGGCCTGATCGACGGCGGCGTCATCGACTCGTATTTCAACAGCTTGCGCATGGCGCTGCTGACTGCGCTTGCCGGCACCGTGCTCGTCTTCGGCGGCGCCTACCTGCTGGAAAAGACGCGCGGGCTCGCGCCGGTCCGCACGGCGATGCGCTTTCTCGCCGCGATTCCGATGGCGGTTCCGGGCATGGTGCTGGGCCTGGGCTACATCTTTTTCTTCAACGCGCCGTCCAACCCGCTGAATATTCTGTACGGGACGATGACGATCCTGGTGCTGTCGACGATCATCCACTACTACACGTCGAGCCACCTGACGGCGGTGACGGCGCTGAAAGCGCTCGACAACGAATTCGAGGCCGTCTCGGCCTCGCTGAAGGTGCCGTTCTACAAGACCTTCTTCCGCGTCACCGTGCCGGTCTGCCTGCCGGCCATCCTCGACATCGCACGCTACCTTTTCATCAACGCAATGGTCACGCTGTCGGCGGTGATCTTTCTCTATTCGCCCGACACCAAGCTCGCTTCGGTGGCAATCGTGAATCTCGACGAAGCCGGCGAGATCGGACCCGCCGCCGCGATGGCGACGCTCATCGTCGCGACCTCGATCGTAATATGTCTCGTTTATGCGCTGCTGACGCGTTTCCTGGTGACCCGCACGCAGGCCTGGCGGACGCCGGTCGCCACGTGATGCGAAATCCTTGAGAGGAGCTTTTCATGACCTACAGCGGGCGTGACCCCATTCTCCTGACGCCGGGGCCGTTGACCACCTCGCTCGCCACCAAGGCGGCGATGCTCCGCGACTGGGGCTCGTGGGACGCGAGCTTCAACGCGGTCACCGCACGCGTGCGCGCACGGCTGACCGCGGTCGTCAACGGCGAGGGCACGCATGTCTGCGTGCCGATGCAGGGCAGCGGCACGTTCTCGGTGGAGGCCGCGGTCAACACGCTAGTGCCGCGCGACGGGCATCTCCTCGTGCTCGTCAACGGCGCGTACGGACGGCGCATGGCGAAGCTCACCGAGATGATGGGCCGGCGCACCAGCACGTTCGAGACCGAGGAGGACAAGCCGGCGACGGCCGCGGACGTCGAGCGGCTGCTCGCGCGCGATCCTTCGATCACGGACATCGGGCTCATCCATTGCGAGACCTCCACGGGAATTCTCAACCCTTTGCCGGAAATTGCCGCGGTGGCCGCACGGCACGGCAAGCGCCTCATCGTCGACGCCATGAGCTCGTTCGGCGCGCTGCCGATCGATGCGCGCGAAGTGCCGTTCGACGCGCTGGTCGCCGCGTCCGGCAAGTGCATCGAAGGCCCCCCGGGCATGGGATTCGTGTTCGCGCGGAAGAGCCTGCTCGAGCGCTCGCAAGGCAATTGCACGTCGCTCGCGCTCGACCTGTACGACCAGTGGACGTACATGGAAAAGACCACGCAGTGGCGATTCACGCCACCCACGCATATCGTCGTTGCGCTCGACGCCGCCCTCGATGAATACCTGGCGGCAGGGGGGCGGCGGGCGCGCCTCGCGCGCTACACCGAGAACTGCAAGGTGCTGGTCGACGGCATGGCGGAGCTCGGGTTCGAGCCGTTCCTCGATCCGAAGATCCAGGCGCCCATCATCGTGACGTTCCACGCGCCGGCGGACGCGCGCTACAACTTCCGCGACTTCTACGCCCGCGTGCGCGACAAGGGCTTCGTGCTGTATCCCGGCAAGCTCACGCAACTCGAGACGTTTCGCGTAGGCTGCATCGGCGCCATCGGCCCGCAGGAGATGCGCCTTGCCGTGCACGCCATCCGTGACGCGCTCGACGAGATGGGAATCCGGCAGGTGACGCGAGCCGCCGCGCGCGCGGTCGCCTAGCCGGCGCGGCGACTCGCGGCGAGGAGACGCGCGCATCCGCTGTCCGCCGGCACGCTTCCGTGGCGATCGAGGCAATCGAGCGCTACGAGGCTTGCGTCGACCGTCATCCGATCGTCGCCGTCCGGCCGCGCGATCAGTCGCGCTACTTCGTCGAGGCCGACGCAGCGGTGCTCCACCGCCTCGCCATCCTGGTTCGCGGGCACGAAGTCGCTCGGAAGCGGCATATCGTAGGCGAAGATCGTCTCGCGCTGGAAGCCGTCGGGCACGGCGCGCTCAATGTGAAGCGTCGCCACGCGTCGCGCGTTCGCGGCGACGTCGGCGGGAACGCCGGCCTCCTCCCATGCTTCGCGCACCAGCGTCGCATCCGGCTCCTCGCCGGCGGCCATGCCGCCGCCGACCAGGTTGTCGAGCTGGCCCGGATCGATGGGCTTGCGGGGACTGCGCCGGGCGAGCCACATGCGG
>DATNAR010000123.1:0-5308 GCA_035607385.1 Casimicrobiaceae bacterium | reverse complement strand
GCGGTGCGGCCGATGATGTCCTTGGCGCGGGTCGTGTCCTGCACGCCCGGCAGCTGCACGACGACGCGGTCGGCACCCTGCTGCTGCACGATGGGCTCGGCCACGCCGAGCTCGTTGACCCGGTTGCGCAGGATCGTGATGTTCTGCTGTACCGCGCCTTCCTGGATGCGCTTCTGCGCCTCGGGCTTCAATCCCGCGACCAGCTTGAAGTCGGTGCCGCCGTCGACGTTGTTGAGCTGCAGGTCGGGAAAGGCGTTGGCAACCTCGTTGTACGCCTTGTTGCGCTCGCTGCTGTCGCGGAAGCGCACGGCGACGTTCTGGCCCTCGCGCGCGATGCCCGAGTAGAGCACCTTCTTCTCGCGCAAGAGCGACCGGACGTCGGTCAGATAGCGATCGGCGGCCTTGTCGAGGGCCGCCTTCATGTCGACCTGCAGCAGGAAGTGGACGCCGCCGCGCAGGTCGAGGCCGAGATACATCGGCAACGCCCCGATCGACGCCAGCCAGTGCGGCGATGTCGACAGCAGATTCAGCGCAACAATATAGTTGTCGCCGAACTTCTGCTGCAGCACATCCCTGGCCTTGAGCTGCGTATCGGGGTCGGGCAGGCGGACCTTGACGCCGTTGCTGTCGAGCAGCGCCCCGTCGAAACTGACATTGGCCGCCTTGAGAGCATCCTCGACCGTCTGGAGCGTGCCGGCATCGATCTTGACGCTGGACTTGCTGGTCGAGACCTGAACCGCCGGAACCTCGGGAAAGAAGTTCGGCAGCGTGTAGAAGATCCCGACGACCAGGGCGATGGCGATCAGGATGTATTTCCAGGCGGGGTAACGATTCATTGGAGGTCCGGCAAAAGGCGGCGCGTATCGCGACGGACGCCGCTCGCGCTTTTCGCGCGGCCGGCGCCCAAGATGCTCGCGTTCAGAGGTTCTTGATCGTGCCCTTGGGCAGCAGCAGCGATATCGCGCTGCGCTGCACGGTGATCGTCACATTCGGCGCGATATCGACGTCGGCATAGCCCTCGGAGATCTTCGATATCTTGCCGACGACGCCGCCGGCGGTCACGACCTCGTCGCCTTTTTGCAGCGCTTCGAGCATCGCCCGGGTTTCCTTGGCGCGCTTTTGCTGCGGCCGGATCAGCAGGAAGTAAAAAACGACAAAGATGGCGACCATCGGCAAGAACGCCATCAGGTCGCCGCCGAACGGACCTCCGCTGGTCGACTGGGCAAAGGCGGGACTGATCAACACGATTGCTCTCCTCGCATCGGAATTCGCCTGGCCGGCGCTTGCTGCGCGGCAACTGCGGCCGGCCGGCGGACTCGCATTGGAACTGCTGCATTGGGACTGCTGATTTAACCGGTAATTCTACCATGATCGACACGGCTGGCCGGACCCGGCAGGGATGCCGGACAGGGCCACGGACCCCGGGCGCAGCGGACGTTCAGTCTTCGGCCGCCGCGGCTTGCCCGCGGTCCCGTTCGAACGCAGCGGCGTAAGCCGGCAGCGCGTCGTCGCGGATAGCCTGCCGCAATTCGGCGGTGAGCGTCAGATAGTAATGCAGGTTGTGAATCGTGTTGAGCCGCGCCCCGAGGATTTCATTCGCTCGCTGCAGATGATGAAGGTAGGCTCGGCTGAAGTTGCGGCAGGTGTAGCAGTCGCAGCTCTGATCGAGCGGATTCGTGTCGGTGCGGTGGCGGGCGTTGCGTATCTTGACGTCGCCGTGGCGCGTGTACAGCCAGCCGTTGCGGGCATTGCGCGTCGGCAGCACGCAATCGAACATGTCGATGCCGTATCCGACAGCCTCGACGATGTCTTCCGGTGTGCCGACGCCCATCAGGTAGCGCGGCTTGTCGTCCGGCAGACGCGGCGCGAGATGCGCCTCGATGCGCTGCATCGCTTCCTTCGGCTCGCCGACCGACAGGCCGCCGATCGCATAGCCGTCGAAGCCCATCGCAGTCAGTCCACCCAGCGATTCGTCGCGAAGGTCCTCGTACATCCCGCCTTGCACGATGCCGAACAGCGCGTTGGAACTGCCGGTATGCGCGGCTTTCGACCGCGCCGCCCAGCGCAGCGACATCCGCAGCGATGCCGCCGCCTCGTCGCGGCTCGCCGGGAAAGGTGTGCACTCGTCGAACACCATCGCGATGTCCGAATCGAGCGCGCGCTGCACGTCGATCGAGATCTCCGGCGTCAGGAACAGGCGGTCGCCGTCGACGGGCGAGGCGAACGCCACGCCTTCCTCGCTCACCTTGCGCAACGGCCCGAGGCTGAACACCTGGAAGCCTCCGGAGTCGGTCAGCAACGGGCGGTCCCAGCCCATGAAGCGGTTGAGGCCGCCGTGCGCGGCGATGACCTCGATGCCGGGACGCAGCCACAGGTGGAACGTATTGCCGAGAACGATTTGCGCCCCGACTTCGGCGAGCTCGTTCGGTGCCATAGCCTTGACGGTGCCGTAGGTGCCGACCGGCATGAAGACCGGCGTTTCGACGACACCGTGCGCGAGCCTGAGCTGCGCGTTGCGGGCGCCGCCGCAGCGCGCGCCGACCGAGAATTCCATCGCGGCGATTGTAACAGGGGCAGTGCTGGTATTCGTCGCGCGAATTACGCCGAAGCGCCGCGGTCGCGTTCGAGCAGCATCGCATCGCCATAGCTGAAGAAGCGATAACGCGCGGTGATCGCATGCGCATAGGCGGCGCGGATCGCCTCGTACCCGGCAAACGCGGACACCAGCATCAGCAGGGTCGAACGCGGCAGATGAAAGTTGGTCAACAGGCGGTCGACGACGCGGAAGCGGAAGCCCGGCGTGATGAACAGCGAGGTTTCGGATTCGACGCCTGCGTCGCCAGCGTTTGCCGCGGCGGCGGCCTCGAGCGCACGCAGCGAAGTCGTGCCGACGGCGACGACGGCGCGGCCCTGAGCGCGCGTAGCGTCGATCGCGGCCAGCGTCTCCGCCGGAATGCTGAAGCGCTCGCTGTGCATCCGATGCTGCGACAGATCGTCGCTCTCGACCGGCAAAAAGGTTCCGGCGCCGACGTGCAGCGTGACATAGGCGAAGCTGACGTTCCGCGCGCGCAGCGCGGCGAGCAAGGCATGGTCGAAATGCAGCCCGGCGGTCGGCGCCGCGACGGCGCCGGGATGGCGCGCATAGACGGTCTGATAGCGCTCGGCGTCCACGGGCTCCGCCGCTCGCGCGATGTACGGCGGCAGCGGCACCGCGCCGTGCTGCTCGAGATAGGCGGCAAGCGTCGTCGGCAGGTCGAAGACGAGGCGGAAAAAACGCCCGTCGCGCTCGCACACCGTCGCGGCCGCACCGCCGGGAAGGTCGATCGTCGCGCCGACGCGCGGCGGATGACTGGCGCGCAACTGCATCCAGGCCTCGCGCGCGGCGACGATGCGCTCGAGCATCAGCTCGACCCTGCCGCCGCTGCGCTTGCGGCCGACGATGCGCGAACGCACGACCCGCGTGTCGTTGAAGACGAGGAGATCGCCCGGAACCAGCAGCTCGGGCAATGCTCCAAAGCCAAGGTCGACAAGGCGCGCGCCCGCCACGTGCAGCAGCCGGCTTCCCGAACGTTCCGGTGCCGGAGCTTGCGCGATCAGCTCGCTCGGCAGGTCGAAATCGAAATCGGAGAGGCGGTAGGACGTGCGGGTCGTCATCGTGCGGCGCGTGCCGGATGTTCGCGGTTTGAAGCGGCGCGCCCTTTCCGCGATAATGCCGCCTTCACCGCGCGCCGGCAACGCGGCGCCAAGCGAAATGCGTCGCCTTTGGCCTGTCGGGCGGATTCGATGCAGGCCGCCGGCCGGGATGGCGGAATTGGTAGACGCGCTGGACTCAAAATCCAGTTCTGGCAACAGAGTGGGGGTTCGATTCCCCCTCCCGGCACCACAATAAGCGCCGGTCATGCCGCTTAAGGGCGCATGATCTCGGCGTGGAGGTCCCCGTGACAGTAACCGCCGAATTCGGCCGGGCTCAGCACCTCGAGGAGGTGCTGAAGCTGGTGCAGGCGAAGGTGCCGGCTGCGCAGCGCAACACGATCGCTGCCTTCATCCAGCGCTACTACGGGCAGGTCGATCCGGAAGACCTGGCCGAGCGGGCACCGGCCGATCTGTACGGCGCCGCGCTGTCGCACTGGAATTTCGCGCGGCGGCGCGACCCGGCGCACGCCCGCGTCCGGGTCTTCAACCCGTCGATCGAAGAGCACGGCTGGCAGTCGACGCACACGATCATCGAGATCGTGAACGACGACATGCCCTTTTTGGTCGACTCGGTCACGATGGAGGTCAATCGGCACGGACTGACGCTCCACCTGATCATCCACCCGATCGTCGCTGTCGTGCGCGATGCCGACGGCATTTTGACCGGCGTCGCCGATGACGCCGAAGGCGCCCGGCGTGAATCGATGATCCATGTCGAGGTCGACCGCATCGTCGATCCGGCCAAGCTCGACGAGCTCGGTGGCGACATCGTCCGCGTGCTGGACGACGTGCGTGCGGCGGTCGAGGACTGGAAAAAAATGCGCGAGCGCGTCGGCGCGATCCTCGAGGAAAACCAGAAACGCCCGCCGCTGCTGCCGGCCGACGAGCTGGCCGAGGGCCGGGCATTCCTGTCGTGGCTCGCCGATGACCACTTCACCTTTCTCGGCTACCGCCGCCACGAGCTCGTCGTCATCGGCGGCCACGACGCGCTGAAGATCGTTCCGGGCTCGAGCCTGGGCATATTGCGCGAAGGGGAGAGCAAGGAAGTCGCAACCAGCTTTGCGGCGCTGCCGCCCGAGGTCAAGGCGTATGCTCGGCGGCCCGAGCTTCTGGTCGTGACCAAGTCGACGTCGCGCTCGACCGTGCACCGTCCGGGCTATCTCGACTACATCGCGGTCAAGCGCTTCAACGACAAGGGCGAGGTCAGCGGGGAGGACCGCTTCCTGGGCCTGTTCACCTCGACGGCGTACAGCGCCAACCCGGCAGAGATCCCGCTGTTGCGACGCAAGATCGCCAACGTCGTGGCGCGCGCCGGCCTGCAGCCGGGCAGCCACGCCGGCAAGGCTCTGATCAACATCCTGGAGACTTACCCTCGCGACGAGCTGTTCCAGACGACCGAAGACGACCTGTTGCGCACCGCCGTCGGCATACTGCATCTGGGTGACCGCCAGCGCTTCCGCCTGTTCGTGCGGCGCGATCCGTTCGAGCGCTTCCTGTCGTGCCTGATCTACGCGCCGCGCGAGAATTACACGACCGAGCTGCGGCAGAAGTGGCAGCAGATTCTGATGCAGGCGTTCAACGGCACGAGCTCCGAGTTCAACGTCTATCTGACCGA
>DATNAR010000063.1:0-2307 GCA_035607385.1 Casimicrobiaceae bacterium | reverse complement strand
GCGACAAGGACGGATCGCGCACGCTGCCGATCTGGGTCGGCATGTTCGAGGCCAATGCGATCGCGCTGCAGATCGAGAACATCTCGACGCCGCGGCCGATGACGCACGACCTGCTCCGGAACGTCATTTACGATCTGAAGGCCTCGGTGCAGAAGATCGTCGTCTGCGACCTCCAGGACAGCACGTTTTACGCGCTGATCTACCTGTCGATGAACGGGGAAGTGCTCGCCATCGACGCCCGTCCGAGCGACGCCATCGCGCTGGCGCTGCGCACACGCGCCCCGATCTTCGTCGAGGAAGCCGTCATCGACAACGCCAAGACGGTCGACGTCACGGCGGACAAGGCCGACGCGGATCGCCTTCACAAATGGCTCGAAAGCCTCGATCCCGACGACCTCGGCTATAAGATGTGACGCCGGGCCGCGCGTCCGCGGCTGCACAATCCTGCTACAATCGGCCCCGGTTTCTCCCGGTCATCGATGATCGTTGCAATCGCCAATCAAAAAGGCGGCGTCGGCAAGACCACGACCGCCATCAACCTCGCGGCGGCCCTGGCGCTTCGCGGCAAACCGACGCTGCTCATCGACCTGGATCCGCAGGCCAACAGCACCATGTCGTTCCTCGACATGCCGGCGGTCAGCCGCAGCATGTACGACGCGATTGCCGATCCCGCGGTGTCGATTGCGGACGTCGTGCTGCCGTCGAAGCTCGAGAACCTGTCGATCGCGCCTTCCCGTATCGCGCTCGCGAAGCTGGAAGCGAAGCTCGTGGGGGAGATGGACGCCCATTTCCGGCTCAAGGACAAGCTCGAGCCGCTGCGCCGGAAGTACCCGAACATCGTCATCGACTGCCCGCCGGCGCTGGGCCTGCTGACGGTCAACGCGCTGGTCGCGTCGACGCACCTGCTGATTCCGATTCAGTCGTCGTACTTCGCGCTCGAAGGCACGGACGACCTGCTCGAGACGATCGAGAAGGTGCGCGCGCGGCCCAACCCGGCGCTGCGCATCCTCGGCGTCGTCATCACCATGCACGACAAGCGCACGGCGCTGGCGCGCGACATCCGGTCGCAGATTCAGAAAGTGTTCGGCGGGAAAGTATTCAAGACGGTGATCACCAAGAGCGTGCGGCTGGAAGAGAGCCCGGCCTACAAGGAATCGATCTTCACGTTCGCGCCGGACTCGCCGGGCGCGACCGAGTACTATCGCCTCTGCGAGGAGGTTATCGACCGTGCCTAGACGAGGGCTTCCGGACTCCGTGGCGATGCGCCACGACGAGCATTACGTCGAAGCGCTGGCCGCGTCGGCGGGCACGCCGATCGGCCGCCTGATCCCGATCGACCAGCTCGATCCCAACCCCGATCAGCCACGCCAGGTCATGGGCGACCTGTCCGAGCTGATTGCGTCGATTGCCGAGAAGGGGATTCTCGAGCCCCTCCTGGTCCGCCAGCGCGGGGAGCGGTTCCAGATCATCGCGGGCGAACGGCGCTATCAGGCCGCCGTGCAGGTCGGCCTGCGCGAGGTGCCGGCGGTCATCAGGGACGTCGACGAGGCCGAGACGCTGGAGCTCGCGCTCATCGAAAACCTGCAGCGCAAGGATCTGACGCCGTTCGAAGAAGCCGAAGCGCTGCAGGGGCTCGCCGATCGCTGCGGCTACACGCACGAAGATCTGGCGCGCCGGCTCGGCAAGTCGCGCACGTCGGTGACCGAATCGCTGGCGCTGGCCGCCATGCCGGAAGACATCCGGCACCTGTGTCGGCTGGCCGACATTTCGAGCAAGTCCGTGCTATTACAGGTAGTTAGGCAGGAGACCCCCGAGAAAATGACGGCCTTGCTCGAGAAGATCGCGAGCCAGGGCGGCGCGACGCGCCAGCAGCTTCGCGACGCGGCCGCGAAGCCGAAGCCCGGGCGGCCGAAGTCGTACGTGTTTGCCTACCGGCCGCCGGACAAGACGTTCAACCTGAAGCTGTCCTTCGGCAAGAGCCGCGCGTCGCGCGACGAAGTCATCAGCGCGCTCGAAGGCATCCTCCGGGAACTGCGCAAGAGCCGCTGAACTTCTTCAGGCCCGCCAGTGCGCCGCATCAAAGTCGGCGCCGGGCACGCGGACTTCGATGGGATGGCTGGTGGGATGCCGCTCGATGACGACGGGCGGCTGGCCGGCCCCGGGCGGGCGCCGGGACACCGTGATCGCAAACGAGACGAGCGCGCCGGGCGCGAGGCCGAGGCCGCCGAGCGGCACGGCCAGTTCCAGGCTGACGCCCGCCGCGACCCGGGCTCCCGAATAGTTAACATAACATCCATTATCAGACCC
>DATNAR010000076.1:0-4442 GCA_035607385.1 Casimicrobiaceae bacterium | reverse complement strand
GTTCCACACGATCATTCCGGGGTTCGCCACGCGCGACGGCGCGCCGTATGCGGCGTTCGGCGTGATGGGCGGTCCGATCCAGCCGCAGGCGCATCTGCAGACGCTGGTGCGCCTGATCGACTATCGCGGCAATCCGCAAGCCGTGCTCGACGCGCCGCGATGGAAAGTCAACGAGGGCCTGTCGATCGATCTGGAGGCGGATGCAGCGGCGTCGTTGCGCGATGGCCTCTCCGCGCTCGGTCACACCTTCGCGTCTGTCCCCGATTCGTACATGGATTTCGGCGCCGGTCAGTTCATCGTCCGCGGTGAGGACGGCTATGTCGCCGGCTCGGACCCGCGGCGCGACGGCCAGGCCGCCGGCTTCTGAGACTTTCCGCCGGACGTCAGCGTTCGCCGCGCGACTTGACGGCGGACAGCGGCAGCAACTCGGGAAGTTCGATGCGCCGGCGTCCCGGCTCGACGCTGGTCAGGGCGTCGGTCTCGTGCATCGTCGCGAGGCTGCGGCGCGTCAGCTCCTGATAGCTACCCGTCCCCTCCACTTTCCACGCAAGCTCCTGGTCGGTCAGCTCGCGCACGATCCTGGCCGGCACGCCCGCGACCAGCGTGCGGGGCGGCACGATCATGCCGGCCTTGACGAAGGCCATCGCCGCCACAATGGCCGATTCGCCGATCACCGCGTTGTCGTTGATCACCGCGTTCATGCCTACCAGCGCGTTGGCCTTGACTACGCAGCCATGCAGTATGGCGCCGTGACCGATGTGTCCGTTGTCTTCGACCACGGTGTCGGTGCCGGGAAAACCATGCATCACGCATGAATCCTGCACGTTCGAGCCGGCGCGAAGCTCGATGCGGCCGAAGTCCCCGCGCAGCGACGCGGCCGGCCCGACGTAGCAGCCGGGGCCGACGATGACATCGCCGATCAGCACGGCGCTGGCATGCACGAACGAGCTCGGATCGACGACCGGCGTCACGCCGTTGATGGCCCAGACTTTCATCGCTGCTGCATCCTCCGGTAACCGCGGCACGATGCGAATCGGGTGTCCGCTCTCATCCGACCCAGCGGCGCGCGTTGCGGAACATCCGCATCCACGGCGAGTCCTCGCCCCAGTCGCCGGGATGCCACGACATCTGCACGCTGCGGAATACGCGCTCCGGATGCGGCATCAATATGGAAAAACGCCCGTCGGCCGTCGTGAGTCCGGTGATGCCCTGCGGCGACCCGTTCGGATTGTACGGGTATCGCTCGGTCGCCGCACCGCGGTTGTCGACGAAGCGCAAGGTCACCAGCGCTTCGGCCGCGGCCTGCTGCCCGGCATCGCGGAACTCGGCGTAGCCTTCGCCGTGGGCGAGCGCGGTCGGAATCCTGCTGCCTTCCATCCCCGCGAAAAACAGCGACGGTGAAGGCTGCACTTCGAGCAGGATCAGCCGCGCCTCGAACTGCTCCGAGCGATTGCGCACGAAGTGCGGCCAGTGCCCGCTTCCCGGGATCAGCTCGTGCAGGTTGCTCATCATCTGACAGCCGTTGCAGATGCCGAGGGCAAAGGTGTCATCGCGCGCGAAGAAGGCGGTAAATGCATCGCGTGCGCTTGCATTGAACAGTATCGACTTGGCCCATCCCTCGCCGGCGCCCAGCACATCGCCATAGGAGAATCCGCCGCCGGCCGCGAGGCCCGCGAAGCCGGCGAGCGTTTCGCGCCCGGCGATGATGTCGCTCATGTGCACATCGTAGGCCGCGAACCCGGCGCGATCGAAAGCAGCCGCGAGCTCGACCTGGCCGTTGACGCCCTGCTCGCGCAGCACCGCCACGCGTGGCCGCACGCCGGTCGCGATGTAGGGCGCGGCGATGTCCTCGGACGAATCGAAGCCGAGCATCGGCGCGAGACCCGGATCGTCGCCGTCGGAGATCCGCTCGTATTCCTGGTCGGCGGACGCCGGGTTATCGCGCATTCGCTGCAGCGCATGCGTCGTCGCCGACCAGGCGCGATGCAATTCGACGCGGGAAGCCTCGAACAGCGTCGCGGCATCACCGACGATGCGAATGCGGCCATCGGCCGCCGGCTCGCCGACGCAAATGCAGCGCAGGCCGGCGGCTTCGAACGCTGCCACGACGTCGTGCCGGTCGGCGGTACCAACCTGCAGTACGGCCCCGAGCTCCTCGTTGAACAGCGCTTCTGCGGGCGCACCGGGCAGCTCGTCGATGCATATCTCCAGGCCGCAACGAGCGGCGATGGCCATCTCGGCCAGCGTCACGAACAGGCCGCCGTCGGAGCGATCGTGATAGGCGAGCAATTTTTGCTGCGCATGCAGCGCCTGGATCGTCGCGAAGAATGCGGCGAGCGCGGCGGGATCGTCGACATCCGGCGCGACGTTGCCGAGCTGACCGTAGACCTGCGCCAGCGCCGAGCCGCCGAGGCGGTTCCGGCCGTTGCCCAGATCGACCAGCAGCAGCACCGAATTGAGGTCGGTACGAAGCTGCGGCGTCAGCACCCGACGCGCGTCCGAGATCGCGGCGAAGGCCGACACGATCAGCGACACCGGGGCAGTCACTGCTTTCTCCACCTCGCCGTCGCGCCAGGATGTACGCATCGACATCGAATCCTTGCCGACCGGAATGCTGATACCCAGCGCCGGACACAGATCGAGGGCGACCGCGCGCACCGTGTCATACAGTGCCGCGTCCTCACCCGGATGTCCGGCGGGCGCCATCCAGTTGGCCGAGAGCTTCACGTCGCGCAACTGATCGATCGCGGCAGCCGCGATGTTGGTCAAAGCTTCGCCGATCGCCATGCGCCCCGACGCCGGCGCATCGATCAACGCCAGCGGCGTGCGTTCGCCGATAGCCATCGCCTCGCCCGAATAGCCGTCGAAATCGAGCAGGGTCGCGGCGACGTCCGCTACCGGCACCTGCCACGGCCCGACCATGGGGTCGCGCGCGCTCAACCCGCCGACGGTCCGATCGGCGATCGTCACCAGAAAGGTCTTGTCGGCCACGCTCGGCAGCTGCAGCACGCGGAACGCCGCGTCGGCGAGTTCGATCTGCCGCGCGTCGAAGGGCGGCAGCTCGCGCTCAACATGAACCGCTTCCCGCGTCATTCGGGGCGGCTTGCCCAACAGCACCGCGAGGTCCATGTCGACCGGCCGGTCGCCCAGCGCGCTGTCGGTGACGACCAGCCGCGGTTCCCCGGTCGTCCGGCCGACGACGGCGAAGGGACAGCGTTCGCGCTCGCAGATCGCGGCGAACCGGTCCAGCGATCCAGGCGCAATCGCCAGCACGTAACGCTCCTGAGCTTCGTTGCACCAGATCTCGCGCGGCGACATGCCCGGTTCCTCGGATGGAATCGCACGCAGATCGACGCGAGCGCCGCGGGGCTCGGTGCCCGGCCCGCCATGGACCAGCTCGGGCAGCGCATTGGACAGCCCGCCCGCACCGACATCGTGGATCGACAGGATCGGATTGTCGTCGCCCGATTGCCAGCAGCGGTCGATGACTTCCTGTGCGCGGCGCTCGATTTCCGCGTTCCCGCGTTGCACCGAGTCGAAATCGAGATCGGCGGTATTCTCGCCGGCCGTCATCGACGAGGCCGCGCCGCCGCCGAGGCCGATCCGCATGCCGGGGCCGCCCAGATGGATCAGCAGCGCATCGGCCGGCAATGGACGTTTGTGCGCATCGCGCGCGGCGATATTGCCGACGCCACCGGCAATCATGATCGGCTTGTGATAGCCGCGTATCTCGCCCGCTACCTCCTGTTCGAACGTGCGGAAATAGCCGAGCAGATTGGGCCGACCGAACTCGTTGTTGAACGATGCGCCGCCGATCGGACCTTCGAGCATGATATCCAGCGCGGAGGCGATGCGGCCGGGTTTGCCATGATCGATTTCCCACGGCTGCGGCAAACCGGGAATACGCAGGTTCGACACGGTGAAGCCGGTGAGGCCCGCCTTCGGCTTCGCGCCGATGCCGGTCGCGCCCTCGTCGCGAATTTCACCGCCGGCGCCGGTCGAAGCGCCCGGGAACGGCGCGATCGCCGTCGGATGATTGTGCGTCTCGACTTTCATCAGGACGTGCGTCAGCTCGGCGCGGCCGCCGTAGTGCCCGTCGATCCCGGGATGGAAGCGCCTGGCAGTCGCGCCCTCCATCACCGCGGCGTTGTCTTCGTAGGCGACGATCGTGCCTTCGGGATTGATCTCGTGCGTGCGCCGGATCATCGCGAACAGCGACAGCGGCTGGCGCTCCCCGTCTATCGTCCACTCGGCATTGAAGATCTTGTGCCGGCAGTGCTCGGAGTTCGCCTGCGCGAACATCATCAGCTCGACGTCGGTCGGGTTGCGCCCCGCGTCCCGGAAGCTCGCCGCGAGGTAGTCGATTTCATCGTCGGACAGCGCGAGGCCCAGGGCCGCGTTCGCATCGACGATCGCCGCCGGCCCCTGACCGATCAGGTCGA
>DATNAR010000059.1:0-8282 GCA_035607385.1 Casimicrobiaceae bacterium | reverse complement strand
TCGACAAGGCGATGGACAACAACATGCCGAAGGACACGATCGAGCGCGCGATCAAGCG
Source organism: Casimicrobiaceae bacterium (assembly GCA_035607385.1). Taxonomy (GTDB): domain Bacteria; phylum Pseudomonadota; class Gammaproteobacteria; order Burkholderiales; family Casimicrobiaceae; genus PALSA-1003. The sequence goes on along the minus strand of DATNAR010000059.1, from coordinate 8,224 downwards.
CGGATCGGGCGGCGCCGACGACGCGAGCTACGAGGAGATCCGCTACGAGGGCTACGGGATCAACGGCGCCGCGGTGATCGTCGACTGCCTCACCGACAACCGGACGCGCACCGTCGCCGACGTGCGCCACGCGTTTTCCAAGAATGGCGGCAATCTGGGGACCGATGGCTCGGTGGCGTTCCTGTTCAGGCATTGCGGCCAGATCGTGTTCGCGCCGGGCACCGACGAAAACACGCTGATCGAGGTCGCGCTGGATGCTGGCGCCGAGGATATCGTCAGCCACGACGACGGCTCGTCGGAAGTGATCACCGCACCGCACGACCTGGTTAAAGTGAGGCAGGCGCTCGCCGATGCGGGCCTCAAATCCGATTTCGCCGAGGTGACGATGAAGCCCACGGTGGAAGTCGAGTGCAAAGGCGAGGACGGCGTCCGGATGCAGAAGCTGCTCGATGCGCTCGAAGCGCTTGACGACGTGCAGGACGTCTACACGACGGCAGTCATCGTCGAATGAACCAGACTCAACTGACGCGACGGATACTGGGCATTGATCCCGGTCTTCGGGTGACAGGCTTTAGCTCCGGCGTAACATGTGCCTGCGGCACATGTTAGCCTCCACAGAAGCCGGTCACCCGCGACGGATACTGGGCATTGATCCCGGTCTCCGGGTGACAGGCTTTGGTGTAATCATTTGCACTGGCAATCGCCTTCAGTACGTGGCCAGCGGCTGCATACGCAACACGTCGGGCGAGTTGCCCGATCGGCTCAAGCTGATCGTGCGCGACCTCGCGACCGTCATCGGCGCGCACCTGCCGACCGAGGTCGCGGTCGAAAAAGTCTTTGTCAACGTCAATCCGCAATCGACGCTGCTGCTGGGCCAGGCGCGCGGCGCGGCGATCTCCGCCGCGGTTCTCGCCGAGCTCCCGGTCAGCGAGTACACGGCGCTGCAGATCAAGCAGGCGGTCGTCGGCCACGGCAAGGCGGCAAAGGAGCAGGTGCAGGAGATGGTCAGGCGCCTGCTCGCGCTGCCGGTGGTCCCTTCCGCCGATGCGGCCGACGCGCTCGCCTGCGCTATCTGTCACGCGCACGGCGGCGCCGGCATCGGCGGATTGCGCCGCGGCGGCTATCGCGTGCGCAGAGGCCGCATCCTTTGATCGAGCGCTGGCCGCAAGCCGTCATCTTCGACATGGACGGCCTGATGCTCGACACCGAGGGCCCGGCGCTGCGCGCCTGGGAGAGCGCCGCGCGCGGCCTGGGCCGCCAGTTCGACCTCGAGCTATGCCGGCAGATGATCGGACGCAGCTTCGGCGATTGCGTCGCGCTGATCCGCGCCCGGCACGGGTCCGACTATCCGGTCGATGCATTGACCAGCGCCTGGGCCGCCGATTACGACGCGATTGTCGCCAGCGAAGGGATCTCGCTCAAACCCGGGCTCGATGACATCCTGGATCTGCTCGACGAGCGCGGGATCGCCACCGCGGTCGCGACCTCGACGCGGCGCGAACGCGCGCGCGCCAAGCTCGACCGCGTCGGACTGCTGCATCGCTTCGCGGCGCTGGTCGGCGGCGACGAGGTGCCGCGAGGAAAGCCGGCTCCCGACATTTTCCTTGCTGCCGCCGAGCGGCTCGGCGTTGCGGCGCGCGACTGCATCGTGCTGGAAGATTCGGAGCCCGGCATCATCGCCGCCGCGGCCGCCGGCATGACGCCGGTCATGGTGCCCGACCTGCATCCGCCCAGCGCCGCGCTGCTTGCGCACAAGCCACTGGTGCTGGCATCGCTTTCCGCGGTCGCCGCGCATCTGCGCGCCATCGGACGATGAGCCGCGGCCCCGGCCGCCTGCGCCGACCCCGGTGCGTGCGATAATTCGCGCCATGCGCGGCATTCGACGGCCCGGCTTTTCCGGCACTGCGATCCGGTCGCGCCCGGATGCGCACGTCGCGGCGGCGGCAAGGCGATGATAGGCCGCCTCGCCGGAACGCTGCTGGAGAAGAATCCGCCGCAGATCCTGCTCGACGTCCAGGGCGTCGCTTACGAGATCGACGTCCCGATGAGCACGTTCTACAACCTGCCCGGCATCGGCGACAGGCTTACGCTGTTCACCCACCTGGTCGTGCGCGAGGACGCGCACCTGCTGTTCGGCTTCGCCTCGGAAAACGAGCGCCGCGCCTTCCGTCAGCTGATCCGGATCACCGGCGTCGGCGCGCGCATCGCACTTGCGGTGCTGTCGGGCCTGTCGGTCGCCGAGCTGGCGCAGGCCGTCAGCATGCAGGACAGCGGCCGGCTTACCAAGATTCCCGGCATAGGCAAGAAGACCGCCGAGCGCCTGCTGCTGGAGCTCAAGGACAAGCTCGGCGCCGATCTGACGACGGCGGTCGGCGTGTACCGGCCGGCCCCCGTCGCCGCCGACGTGCTGAACGCGCTCTTGTCGCTGGGCTACTCCGACAAGGAGGCCGCGCGCGCGGTCAGAGAGCTGCCGGAAGGCATTGCGGTCGGCGACGGCATCAGGCAAGCCCTGAAGCTGCTGGCCAAGGCCTGACGATGCGCTCGACGACGCGCGCGACGCCCACGACGCCGCAGGCATAATAGACGCATGATCGAGACCGATCGTCTGATCGCCGCCGCGCCGGTGAGCCCGCAGGAAGAAGTGCTCGAGCGCACGCTGCGCCCGCGCGCCCTCGAAGAGTACATCGGCCAGGAAAAGATCCGCGGCCAGCTTTCGATCTTCATCGAGGCGGCGAAAAAGCGGAAGGAGGCCCTCGATCACGTGCTGCTGTTCGGTCCGCCGGGCCTCGGCAAGACGACGCTGTCGCACATCATCGCCCACGAGCTCGGCGTCAACCTGAGGCAGACGTCGGGACCCGTGCTGGAGCGCGCCGGCGATCTGGCGGCGCTCCTGACCAACCTCGAGCCGCACGACGTGCTGTTCATCGACGAGATCCACCGCTTGTCGCCGGTCGTCGAGGAAATCCTGTATCCGGCGCTCGAGGATTTCAAGATCGACATCATGATCGGCGAAGGTCCGGCGGCGCGCTCGGTGAAGCTCGACCTGCAGCCGTTCACGCTGGTCGGCGCGACGACCCGCGCCGGCATGCTGACCAACCCCTTGCGCGATCGCTTCGGCATCGTCGCGCGACTCGAGTTCTATACGCCGGAAGAACTGACCCGCATCGTCACCCGGTCGGCGCGGCTGCTCGCGATCCCGATCGAGGCCGACGGCGCGCTCGAGATCGCGCGGCGATCGCGCGGCACGCCGCGCATCGCCAATCGCTTGCTGCGCCGCGTGCGCGATTTCGCCGAGGTCCGCGCCGCGGGCAACATCACCTCCGAAGTCGCGGATCTCGCGCTGCAGATGCTCGACGTCGACGCGCTGGGGCTCGACGTGATGGACCGGAAGCTGTTGCGCTGCGTGCTCGACAAGTTCGGCGGCGGCCCGGTCGGCGTCGACAATCTCGCGGCGGCCATCGGCGAGGAGCGCGACACGATCGAGGACGTGCTCGAGCCGTTCCTGATCCAGCAGGGTTTCATGCAGCGGACCAACCGCGGCAGGATCGCCACCGCGCTGTCGTACCGCCATTTCGGTCTGGCCCCGCCCGCGGCGGCCGGCGAGCTCTTCAGCGAATGAGCCGGATTCGCTCGACCCCGCCGACGCCCGGTCGGCGTTTAACGTAAGGATACCCGACGCTTGAACGTTCATCCTGATCTCTCGTTCGTCGCGATGGTCGCGCACGCCAGCATCGTCGTGCAGGCGGTGATGGTGCTGCTGCTCGTGCTTTCGCTCTGGTCGTGGTGGCAGATCTTCCTGAAGATGTTCGCGCTGCGGCGCGCCGAGTCGAGCACCGACGCGTTCGAGGACGAGTTCTGGAAAGGCGGCGATCTGAACGCGCTGTATCAGCGCGCGAGCCAGGCGCGCGACGGCGGCGCGCTGGAACGGGTTTTTTCCGCCGGTTTCCGGGAATTCTCCAAGCATCGCAAGCAGGGCTCGTCGTCGGCGGCGACGATGGACAGCGCACGCCGCGCGATGCGCGCCTCGTACCAGCGCGAAATCGATGCCCTCGAAGCGAACCTCGCAGGCCTCGCGACCGTCGGCTCCGTCAGTCCCTATATCGGCCTGTTCGGCACCGTGTGGGGGATCATGAACGCCTTTCGCGGCTTGCAGAGCGTGAGCCAGGCGACGCTGGCGCAGGTCGCGCCGGGAATCGCCGAAGCGCTGATCGCCACCGCGCTGGGTCTTTTCGCCGCGATTCCGGCGGTCGTCGCGTACAACCGGTACACGCACGACGTCGACCGGCTGGCGACGCGCTTCGAGACCTTCATCGAGGAATTCTCCAACATCCTGCAGCGCCAGGGGTGATGCGATGCGGCGCCCACGCAAATCGATCAACCAGATCAACGTCGTTCCGTACATCGACGTGATGCTGGTGTTGCTGGTGATCTTCATGATCACCGCGCCGCTGATCACGCCGGGCGAAATCACATTGCCCAGCGTCGGGAGCGTGCTGACGACGCCGGTCACGCCGATACAGATACAGATCAGGCGCGACGGCTCGTTGTGGCTCAAAGACGGCAACGCATCGCCGGTTCGACTCGATCGGGACGAGTTGATCACGCGCATACAGGCGCGGCAAAGGCAGACGCGCGAATTGCCGGTGGTGATCAGCGCCGACAAGGACGTGCGCTATGAGTCGGTAGTCGAGGTGCTCGACATGCTGCAGCGGAACAAGGTGAGCAAGGTGGGCCTGCTCGCGCGCCGCCAGCCAGGCTGATCGAGTGCCCCCGTCGCGTCCCGCGCCCGGCTGGTCGGTCGGCAAGTGGATTGCCGCGATCCTCGCCGTCGCCGTCCATCTCGCGTTCGTCGTATTCCTGATCGTCAGCGTCAACTGGCAGAATCAAGAGGCCGAGCCGGTCAGCGTCGAGCTCTATGCGCCGCCGCGCGAAACGCCGCCGGCGCCGCCGCCGCAACCGCCGAAACCCGAGCCCGAGCCGCCGAAGCCTGCGCCGGAACCGCCGAAGCCGCCGCCCGAGCCGCCAAAGCCGCCGCCCAAAGCCGAGCCGCCGCCGCCGACCAAGGCCGAGATCGCGCTGAAGGAAAAGCAGGAGCGGGAGCGCAAGAAGGAAGAGGCCGAGCGCGTGCGCAAGGAAAAGGAGCGCATCGAGGCCGAAAAGAAGAAGGCGGAGGAAAAACGGCTGGCCGAAGTGCGCGAGCGCCAGGCGCGCGAGGCCGAGGCGCTGAAGGCGCAGGCGCAACGCGAGCAGGCGGCCACTGCCGACGCGGCGAAGGCTCGCGCCAACGCCGACTATATCCGCCGCATCCAGGCCAAGATCAAGGGCAACGTCGTCGTGCCGCCGGAGATCGCCGGCAATCCGGAAGCGATCTTCGACGTTGTGCAGTTGCCGACCGGCGAGATCATCGATGCGCAGCTCAGGAAGTCCAGCGGCAATCGGGCCTACGACGAAGCGGTGCAGCGCGCAATCATCAAGTCGTCGCCGCTGCCGCGTCCCGACTCACCGGATCTGTTCCAGCGCAACCTGAACCTCAGGTTCAAGCCGTTCGAGCAGCCCTAGCGCGGCCTCTTCCGCCATCACCGCAATTTACTCTGCAGCGCGTCGGCCGCAAGCGTCGATTCGGCTGGTCGCCAGCTTCCGAACCAGCGGCGCGAAACGCAAGTATCGTGTTGTCGCTGGCCGTTCCGCCTCCGGGGTCGCATCCCCGCGCGATGCGCGGGGCCCCTGCTCTGCCCTGCGGCGTCCTATCCCGCGCTGGGCGCGGGGCCCTGCTTCCGCCTCACGCGCGGCCTCCTCGACCATCACCGGAATTTCTTCGACGCGTGTCGGCCGCCAGCGTCGATTCGGCTAGTCGCATCCCCGCGCTATGCGCGGGGCCCCTGCTTCTGCCTCACGCCGCTTCCTCGCGGACCTTCTTGTCGACGAGCTGGATCGTCGCCCAGCTCCAGTCGGGACGCTGCTCGACCAGGTGACGCATCGAGACCGTATAGACGGACCGCGCCGTCGTCAGCAGGACGTTGCGCCCTTCGGCATATTCGGAGGTCGGCACGATGATCGTCTTCATCGCCAGCGGCTTGTCGGGACGCGAAGGCGGTGGCAGGTACAGCCCCTCGAAGCGCTCGCCCATCGTCGACATGTCGAGTCCGTTGATCACGTAGCCCATATCCTCGTTCGCGCGCCGTTTCGCCGCCAGCGTCACCGCGACAACGCGTTCCGCGATGATGTTGACGCCGGCTTCGACTTCCTCGTTGGAAACCTTGTTCAGGCGCCGCACGACGCCGAGCAGCCAGCCGCCGACATCGGATTGGCGTACGGCGACCAGCGTGCCCAGCGTCAGGCTCTGGCCGATGCCGCCGGTCGCCGCGATGCGCAGTCCGGCGACGCTGCGATCCTTGATTTCCCAGGTCGGGTCGGTCCACGACGACAGACTCACCGCCAGCGAGTCGTCCTCCGATGGCTTGCGCCTCAGGCGCGGCGCGCCGGCGACGGCAAATACTTCGATCTGCTCGGTCCCGGCGCCGGCCTCGCCACCGTTCTCGCCCGACGCCTGCGCGCCCAGGTCCTGGCAAATGCGCGACAGGCCGATGCGCACGCGAGCCGACACGGCGACGGCGACGCGCGGGTCGCGCCGCAATTCGGTCTCCGACGTCGGAGAGACGGCCGGCTGGATCTTGCGCAGCACCGACAGCCGTTGCTGATTGATCGCTGCGACGGGACCTTGATCGGTGAGCTCCGCGTCGCGCAGCGCGGTGATCGCCCGCTCGAGGCCGTCAGCCAGCGGCGTCGTGTCGAGATAGCGCAGCACCGAGCCGCGATCGTTGCCGGTTCGCCGCACCAGCCCTTCGCGTCCCGCCAGATCGACGAAGAATCCCTCCAGAGACCGGGGAATCTGCTCGAGCTCGAGACGCCGGGTCCACGCGCGCAGCTGCGAGCTCGCCCAATCGATCTCGGTCGGATTGAGGTTGCCGGTGTTCAGCTGATGCACGAGCAGCACATACAGGTATTCCTGCTCGACCGACCACTGCTGCGCTCCCTGGCCCGCGGCGGGGAGCACGACCGCCTGCCGATCGCATTGCATCTCGCAGGCGCGCAGGTAAGCCTGGTGCAGCTCGATCCATTTGGCCGGAATCCAGCGCTCGTACTTGAATACGCGAAGCTTGGCGTCGGTGCCGTGGAAGTGCACGAAGCGCACGAACAGCAGTGGCAGCGCCGCGCGCCAGCGCGCGTTGCCGGCCTGCGGCAACGCGCTTTCCAGCGCCTGCTGATAGGCAAGCGTGAACGCCTGGCTCATCTCCCACAGCGCCTGCCAGATGCGCTCCGCCAGCTTGGGCGAGGCCTCGATGTTCTCGATGTACTGCTTGATGAGCTGACGGCGATCGGCGCCGAGCGCGGCATCGACGAATTCGATCGCGGTGATGCGGTTCAAGTCGATCGGCCGCTGCGTTCCGCGCACCCCATCGAGCGCCTGGATCACGTGCTGCTGCCGCCCGATGACGTCGAGCGCCGGCAGCTGCTGGAGCCATGCGGACGCGGCCTTCGCGCTTTGCAGCGGATCGGTGGAGTCCTTGCTGTGCGGAGTCAAAAATCCAAACATCGATTTCATTGAGCCAGTTTGCCGACGATGGCCCTGCTCTGAGTTCTGCCCTCTGCCCGTGCCGGACATCGCGCTCATTGCGGCCTCGTCGACATGTTTGCCGAGTTGCGAAGTAGCCCTGATTTATAGCCGAAATCGGTCGGTCGCGCAAAAAACGGCGTCGAGTTGGAGTAAAATTCACGCCTCGTCGAAATCGTAAGGCGGCTTTCTTCCGCCGCGCTCATCCCGGAGATCTAACGTGCCTGGCGTCCCGTTTTTCGCCGCGTTCACCATCAGGCAGTTGCCGCTGCTGCTTCCGGCCGCGCTGCTGCTCACTGCCTGCCTCGCGTTCGCACAGACAGGCACAACGGATTCCTCAACCAAGTCTAGCAAGATGGATGCCAAATTGAATGAATTGCAAAAGATCGACAACAAGGTCGGCACCGGCGCTGAAGCGATCAAGGGTGCGTCGGTAGTTGTTCACTACACTGGATGGCTTTATGTACCCGCTGCACCCGACCACAAGGGGACCAAGTTCGACTCCTCCCGCGATCGCAACGAGCCTTTTGTTTTCCCGCTCGGCGGAGGGCGCGTCATACGCGGCTGGGATGAAGGCGTGGCCGGCATGAAAGTCGGCGGACAGCGCACGCT
>DATNAR010000032.1:0-42816 GCA_035607385.1 Casimicrobiaceae bacterium | reverse complement strand
TGGCACCGCTCGACGCTCGACTAGCGTCTGTTCACGGGTTGCCGCCGCCGCCATGAAGCTCTGGGGCGTCGCGATGGCGCGCAACGAGGCGGACGTCATCGAGGCGTTCATCCGCCACAATCTGACGGTGCTCGACGGGCTCGCGATCGTCGATCACGGCTCTACCGACGCCACACCCGCGATTCTCGCCGCCTTGTCGGCCGAGGGTCTGCCGCTGCAGACCGAGGTCAATACCGCGCTGGAATTCAGGCAATCCGAGATCGTCACCCAGCTTGCGCGTCGAATCCTGGCGACGACCGACGCCGATTTCATCTCCTGCTCGACGCCGACGAATTCCTCAAGGTCCCCTCGCGGCCCCGTCTCGAAGCCGGCCAGATCGCTTTCGTCGACGACCCCTTCTTTGCCGACATAGCGATCATCCATCATGGCGCGGCGCGCGCCGACGCGCTCGCGCTGGTCGTGCAGTTTGCCGAAAAGCTGGCGCGCCGCGTATCGGACGCTGCCGCAGGTCCGCCCACACAAGCGGCCCCCGACCATCCCGCGCCGCGCGATCGACGGACTGCCGATGCGCGCCCGCGGCCTAGAGGCCCAGGTCCTGCCACATAGCGTCGACCCGGCGCCTGGTCGCATCGTCCATCGCGATCGGCCGGCCCCACTGGCGCGACGTTTCTCCCGGCCACTTGGCGGTCGCGTCGATGCCCATCTTGGCGCCGAGCCCGGCGACCGGTGAAGCGAAATCGAGGTAGTCGATCGGCGTGTTCTCGACGATCAGCGTGTCGCGCGCCGGATCGACCCGCGTCGAAATCGCCCAGACCACCTCTTTCCACTGCCGGATGTCGACGTCAGCGTCGGTGACGATGACGAACTTGGTGTACATGAACTGCCGCAGAAAACTCCACACGCCGAACATCACGCGCTTGGCGTGTCCCGGATACTGCTTCTTCAGGCTGACGATCGCCATCCGGTACGAGCAACCCTCCGGCGGCAGATAGAAGTCGGCGATCTCGGGGAACTGCTTTTGCAGCAGCGGGACGAACACCTCGTTCAGCGCGACGCCGAGGATCGCCGGCTCGTCCGGCGGCTTGCCGGTATAGGTGCTGTGGTAGATCGGCTGCCGGCGCATCGTCATGCGCTCGATCGACAGCACCGGAAAACGCTCGACCTCGTTGTAGTAGCCGGTGTGATCGCCGAACGGCCCTTCGCGCGCGCTTTCGAACCCGCTGGGATCGGACGCGTCCGGACGGATATGGCCTTCGAGCACGATCTCGGCCGAGGCCGGAACGTGGAGTCCGTGGCTCAGGCATTTGACGATCTCGGTCCGGGACCCGCGCAGCAATCCGGCGAACTGATATTCGGACAGCGTATCCGGCACCGGCGTTACCGCACCGAGCATCGTCGCCGGGTCGGCGCCGAGCGCAACGGCCACCGGAAACGGTGCGCCCGGATGATGCTGCGCGTGGTCGCGAAAATCGAGCGCCCCGCCGCGCATGCTCAGCCAGCGCAGGATCACGCGATTGCGCGACAGGATCTGCTGCCGGTAGATGCCGAGGTTCTGTCTCGGCTTCAGCGGTCCGCGCGTCACCGTCAGGCCCCAGGTGATCAGCGGCGCGGCGTCGTCCGGCCAGCAGGTCTGCACCGGCAGCCGTGCGAGATCGACCTCTTCGCCTTCCCAGACGATCTCCTGGCACGGCGCCGACGAACGCTCCTTCGGCGCCATCTGCATCACCTGCATGAACACCGGGCGCGTGTTCTGCCAGACGTCCTTGAGGCTGCGCGGCGGCTCCGGCTCCTTGAGGAACGCGAGCAGCTTGCCGACTTCGCGCAGCGCGGCGACCGGGTCCTCGCCGGCCTCGGCGCCCATCGCCTGCGCGACGCGGCGCGGCGTGCCGAACAGGTTGCACAGCACGGGGATCGAGTGCCCTTTCGGCGCCTCGAACAGCAGCGCCGGACCCGCCGCCTTCAGGACGCGGTCGCAGATCTCGGTCATCTCGAGGCGCGGGTCGACCTCGACGGCGATGCGCCTGACTTCGCCGTCGCGCTCCAGCTGGGCGAGGAAATCGCGGAGATCCTTGTATTTCATGATTGCATGTTGCTTGCGCCCTGGGCCGATCTTAGCAAACCCGCCGGCGCGCCAATCGCGGCCTCCCGCCGCTCACCAAACATCTCCGATGCGCGCGCGCCATATGCGTTTTTTGTGCGCGACAAGCCAAAAATCGCCGGATTTGTCGGGAAGCGGCGACAGTCGGCGTCGCGCGGATACCACACGCGGTTCGAATGGCGATACTATCGGTCCCCGTTGCTGGACCTGAGCAAAGAGCAGCGACTATGCTGGGCTCGACTTAGCGCGCATAGCTTCAGCGCGGCGCCTGGTCCCGTGGGAGATTTCCGTTTGCGCAATGCGATAACGACGCTTAAGGCGATGTTGGGAGCGTTTGCCCTGTTCTCGGCGAGCGCGGGCATCGCTGCGCCCGACGCCGGCACCGCTGGCGCGGGACCGCTGGCCAATGCCGTCGTGCAGGCCTCGGTGCTGCCGTCGATCGAAATCCTCCCCAAGCAGCTCAATCTCGCCGGTCGATGCAACGGGTCGGCGTTCGACGTGAACACCTTCATCAACACGACCGCGCAGACCTCGGCCAGCGTGCGCGTTTCGTCGCCGGTACTCAATCCGAGCCTGCTCGAGCAGTTCACCGACAATACCGGCGCCAACGTCGGCGTGTTCAACGCCAATTACCCGAACTTTCACATCCTGGGCTTCGGCGGCGGCCTCGCGCCGAACACGCCGATCACCGTCACCATCACGACCTACACCGGGCCGAATCTGACCGGCACGGTGACGTTCACCAGCACGATCACGTTCAATTGCACGACCGGCGAGATCGCGCGACTGGCGCGGGCACCGCCGCTGCTGACGGACGTCCCGGCGCTGGACTCCACCGGGCTCGCGCTGCTGATCGTGCTGCTCGGACTCGCCGGCGCCGCGGCGCTGCGCTTCAGACGCCGCGCTGCGCGGGCCGTGCGCTAGGTCCGCGCCGGCGCGCGGGCTTCTCCCCCTCGCAACCCCGGCGCGATCGAGCGCAGACGCGCGGCCTCGGCCATCGTCTCGCGCCACGCAGCCAGCTTATCGGCGAACGGCAGCGTATACGCCGGACTGGACGAGGGCAGCAGGCGGACAGCATAGCCTGCTTCGCGCCATCGCGGCGCCGCCCTGGCGGCCGTCTGCCCGTTGAAGCAGACGAGCTCGAGCTCCGGCGAGCGGCGCTGCGCCAGCGCGATTTCGGCCAGCTCCGCACGGCGGATCGCCGTATCGGCGCTGCCCGCGCGCGCGCAGCGCACGATGCTGTCCCATAGCCCGATCCGGTGCGCCCGCAACGCGGCAAGGCGACTCGCGTACGGCATGTCCTTCAGCGGTGAGTCGAGCAGCGCGCCCAGCAACGGCCAGAAGTGGTTGCGCGGGTGCGCGTAATACTGCCGCGCGGCCAGCGAGGCGACTCCGGGAAAGCTGCCGAGTATCAGCACCCGTGTAGCAGCATCGAGAACAGGCGGCAATCCGCGCCGCAACGGCGAGTCTGCGGACGCGGCTTTCACTGCGGCCACCACGGCGTACGGTGCAGGCGCACGCTGTAGTCGGCGACGATGCCGGCGAACACCGCAAAGCCAAGCCAATGGTTGCCGAGAAACGCGCGAAAGCAATTCGCGCGGTCGCGCTTGCGTATCAGCCGGTAGTGCCACAGCGCGATCAACGTCGCTGCCAGCACGCCGATATAGAACAGCGGTCCCATCTGCCGCTGGCCTCCGATCCAGGTCAACCCGGCGAGGTAGACCGCGTAACAGAACATCACGACCAGAACGTCGAACCTGCCGAACGTGATGGCGGAGGTCTTCAGCCCCAGCTTCAGATCGTCCTCGCGGTCGACCATCGCATACTCGGTATCGTAGGCCATCACCCAGAACAGGTTGATCCCGAACAGCGTCCATCCCAGCGGCGTAACTTCATTGTTCACCGATGCGAACGCCATCGGAATGCCGAACGAGAACGCTATGCCGAGAAAGGCCTGCGGCAGCGACAAGAACCGCTTGCAATAGGGATAGGCGACGGTGATCAACAGCGCTGGCAACGACAGCAGGATCGTCGTCCGGTTGAGCGGGAGTATCAGAAGCAGCGCACAGAAGGCGAGCGCCGCGGCGATGGCGAGCGCTTCCCAGGGCGCGATCTCGCCGCGCGCGAGCGGGCGACTGGCGGTGCGCTGCACGTGCGGGTCGAAATCACGGTCGGCATAATCGTTGATCGCACAGCCGGCCGAGCGCATCAACAGCGTGCCCAGCGCGAAAATGCCGACGACGATCCAGGACGGCGATCCGAACGACGCGAGCCACAGCGCGGACAGCGTCGGCCAAAGCAGCAGCAGCGTTCCAATCGGCTTGTCCAGCCTGATCAGGCGCTCGTAGGCGTCGATCCGCGCGGTGATCGCCTGCCAGCGGGTCGATGCTGTCGTGCCGGAGCCGGGCCCGTCCGTCACTGCGCGCCCAGCGGCAGCGCGAGCTGCTTTTTCAGCGCGCGCGGCGCAATGTCGGCCAGCAGCGCGTCGGGGGTCGGAAACGCAAGCCGCACGCGCAGCTCGCGTTTCATCCGCGCGTTGCAAAGCCGCCGCGATTCGCTCATGAACGATAGCAGCATCGGCGCGATGCGCGCTTCGGCCTCGTCCCACGACACGCGCGGCGGTCGCGGCAGGCGAAATGCGTCGGCGACGGCGTCGAGCCAGCCGCCGAGCTTCAGCTCGGCGTCGTCGTTGACGTTGTAGGCCCGGTTCGGCTTGCCGCGGAATGCGGCGGCGACTGCCGCGCGGGCGAGATCATCGGCGTGGATGTGATTGGTGAAAACGTCGTCTTCGGGCCGCAGCACCGGTGTTGCGTGCCTGATTCGTTCGAGGGGCAGTCTCGTTTCGGCATAGATGCCGGGGGCGCGCAGCACCGAAAGGCTGACGCCGTAGCGGCGCGCCCAGTGGCGCAGGCGGTCCTCGGCCGCGACCCGTCGCTTTGCGCGCGGCGTCTGCGGCTTGCGCGGGCGCGTCTCGCTGACCCGCGCGCCGGCGCAATCGCCGTAGACACCGGTCGTGCTGATGTAGACAAAGCGCTGCGGTATAATTCGCGCTTTTGTCAGCGCCGCGACGAGCTTCGCCGTTCGCGGATCGTCGCGGCCTTCGGCCGGTGGCGGCGCGAAATGCAGCACGGCAAAAGGCGCCGTCCGCAAGCGCTCGAGGCTGTGGTACCGATCGAGGTCGCCGATGATCGGCACGATGCCGTGGCTGCGCAGCTTCGGAATCTCGTCGCGCCGGCGTGTCAGCCCGTACAGCCGCACCTTGCCGCGCAGAAGATCGGCGGTGCGCAGCGCGATATCGCCACAGCCAATTAACAAGACCCTGATCACCGCCGTCTCTACGCTGCGCGCTTAAAGTCTACCGATGCCGCATCAGATTACCATAAAGCCCAGCGGCCATTCGTTCGCCTGCGACGACGACGAGACAGTGCTCGCGGCGGCGATGCGCGCCGACCTGATGATTCCCTACGGCTGCCGCAACGGCGCCTGCGGGACCTGCAAGAGCCACCTGCTCGAGGGCGTCGTCGACTACGGGCATTATCAGCCGGGGACGCTGACCGACGCGGAAAAGAGGCAGGGGTATGCGCTGCTTTGCGTCGCCCGCCCGAAGACCGACGTCGTCGTCGAAGTGCGGGAAGTCCGGAAGGCTGGCGACATCCGGATCCGCAAGCTGCCGTGCCGGATTGAAAAGATCGACAAGGTCGCTGCCGACGTCGCGATCGTCTCCTTGAAGCTTCCGGCGAACGACCGTCTGCAATACCTGGCCGGCCAATACGTCGATTTTCTGCTCAAGGACGGTCGCCGGCGCAGTTTCTCGATCGCGACCGCGCCCGAGGACGACGCGCTGCTCGACCTGCATATCCGGCACGTTCCCGGCGGTTATTTCAGCGGCCAGCTGTTCAACGAGTTCAAGGGCCGCGAGATCCTGCGCATCGAGGGCCCGCTGGGCAACTTCTTTCTGCGCGAGGATTCGGACAAGCCGATCATCTTCGTCGCCGGCGGCACCGGCTTCGCTCCGATCAAGGCGGTGATCGAGCACGCGTTCCATCACAACGTCGATCGGCAGATGGTGCTCTACTGGGGCGTGCGCTCGCGCGCCGATCTGTACCTCCCAGCTCTTCCGCTGGCATGGGAGCGAACGCACTCGAACTTCACGTTCATCCCGGTGCTGTCCGATCCGTTGCCCGCCGACCACTGGCCCGGCCGGACCGGGTTCGTGCACAAGGCCGTGCTGACCGACTTCGCCGATCTGTCCGGCTACCAGGTCTATGCCTGCGGTGGCCCGGCGATGATCGATATCGCGCGTCGTGAATTCACCGAGCTTCGGCGGCTGCCGCCGGAAGCGTTCTACGCCGATTCGTTCACCTATGCGGCGCAGCCCGACGCGCCGGCGTAGGGCAGCGACCGCGAGCTGACGGGCAGCCGGCCGCCGTGACGTTCGATTCGCTGACCTTCGTCGTCTTTCTCGCCGCCATTTTCGCGGGCTACTGGACGGTGCGCTCGTGGACGGCGCGCAAGGTTTTTCTGCTCGCCGCCAGCTACCTGTTCTACGCGGCGTGGAACCCGTTTTTCGTCCTGCTGATCATCGCGACGACCGGCTTCGACTGGCTGGCCTCGCACTGGATGGACCGCGCGCAGCACCCGTCATACCGCAAGGCGATCCTCGCTTCGTCGATCGCCATCAACCTTGGCGCTCTCGGCTTTTTCAAGTACGCGCAATTCTTTTCCGATAATGCGGTCGACCTGCTGCACGTATTCGGCATCCATTTCGAGCCGGTGTCGCTCGGGATACTGCTGCCGGTCGGCATCTCGTTCTACACGTTCGAGAGCCTGTCCTACGTCATCGACGTCTATCGCCGGCGGATCGCGGTGTCGAAGAGCCTGCTCGACTACGGCCTGTACGTGACGTTCTTTCCGCACCTGGTCGCGGGACCGATCCTTCGGTACGGCGACTTTTCGCCGCAATGCGCGCAGGCCAAAACCTGGGCATCGGCCGAGGTGGGCAAAGGCCTGGCGCTGTTCGTCTACGGCCTGGCACTCAAGGTTTGCCTGGCCGATCTGGTGTTCGCTCCGGTCGTCGACCGCGTGTTTGCCCCCGGCGTCGCCGCAGGATTCGGGGAAAGCTGGCTGGGAGCCGCGTCGTTCTCGCTGCAGGCCTATTGCGACTTCGCCGGCTATTCCCTTTGCGCGATCGGCGTTGCGCTGATGTTCGGCTTCCGCTTTCCGATGAATTTCGAAAGCCCGTTCGGCTCGGTCGGCATGGCCGAGCTGTGGACGCGCTGGCACATGTCGCTCGCGAGCTGGATCCGCGACTACGTCTTCCTGCCCCTCGGCGGCTATCGCCGCGGCAGGCTCCGCGGTGAAGCCAACCTGCTGTTCGCGTTCCTGCTGGTCGGGCTCTGGCACGGCGCCGCGTGGACGTTCGTCGTCTGGGGCGGGCTGCAGGGCGTGTTCATCTGTGCCGAGCATCTGGTCAAGCGCTACGTCTGGGACTTCGGCAAAGTCGGCAATCCCTTCGGCCGGGCGGCGCTGGCCGTGGCGACGTTCGGGATGTTCAGCATTGCCGCGGTGTTCTTCCGCGCGCATTCGTTCGGGCAGGGCACTGCGATCCTGGCGTCGATGTTCGTTCCCGGCGTCCATTCCGCGCTGGTTCCGTTCAGCGAGGCCATCGTTGCGCTGGTGCTGGGCGCCTGCGTCGTCGGCTCGCATATCCTGTTCGGCCACCTGCGCCGCTGGGACTGGCTCGATCGCTGGTCGTTCGCGCCGCGCGCAGCGTCGATCACGCTGGCGCTGGCCGCTGTCGTGTTCTCGCCCGGATTCAATCCGGCGTTCATCTATTTCCAGTTCTGACGATGAACCGACAGTGGCTGCATGCCTGGGTCGCCGCGCTGTTGGTGTGCGCGCTGCTCGCCGGCGGTTACGAATGGCTGCTGCGCGATCGCGGCTACCTCGTCACCGTGCAGGACGATGCCGACCTGTGGTCGATGCAGCTCGATCGCATCCGGAATTCGCCTCGCGCGGTAGCGCTGCTCGGCGCATCGCGCATCGAATTCGGCGTTGATCCGCAGCTGCTTTCCCACGAGCTCGGCGGCCGGCCGGTCGCGATGCTCGCGGTCAATGGAAGGTATCCGCTGGCGGCGCTGCGCGAGCTGGCCGACGATCCGTCGTTCATCGGCCTTGCGATCGTCGGCGTCGATGCGCGCGGGATGCAGCGCCGGCATTGGGATATGCAACAAAGCTACTTCGACCACTACCACCGGCGCTGGACGCTCGCGCGCCGCGTCCATCGGACGCTGTTGACGGTGCTGCAGGAGAATCTGGTGTTCGTCCGCTCGGCGTTCTCGGCGGTCAATATCGTCGAGCGCTGGATCGCCGGCGAGGGGCCGCCGATGAACGATCACGTCTTCGTGCGCGCCGATCGTGCCGGATTCATCGACTACCATCGTCCGGATCTGCCGGGCATCCGGGCCTCCCGCGTCGCCGACCTGGTCCGCTATTACCGCGAAGAGCCGCCGACGGATGCCAAAACCTGGCTGCGCGACCTTGCCGCCGTGTCGTCGTGGGTCGAGAAAATCCAGCGCCGCGGCGGCCGCGTCGTCTTTTTCCGCGAGCCGGCAGCCGATGAAAGCCTGGCGCTCGACGAAGCGAATTTTCCGCGCGACCGCTACTGGGACGCCTATGCGCGGCGCTCGCCGGCCACGATGATCGACTTTCGCGATGTGCCCGAAATGACGGCATTCGTGCTGCCCGATACTTCGCACATCGACGGCACCGACGTGCCGCGCTTCACGACCGCGCTGGCGAATCTGCTGAAAAGCCGGAAGCTCGTCGACTAGGCGCAAGGCGCGCCGGGCTCGTCACGCGCGCCGCAGTTCGCCGGTCGCCAGCTTGAGCGCCGCGACGAAGTGCGAGTTCGCCTCGTCGTCGCGGTTAAGGTGTCCCAGCATCTCTCCGAGCGCCAGATGCGCGCGCCAGCTGTCGTCCAGGGCGAGGCTGGCCTCGAAATAGGTTTGCGCCTTGCCCCACAGTTGCCGCCGCTGGCACAGCGTGCCGAGAACTCGCAATAGCACCGGATCCTGGTTGTGCCGCAACAGCCACCGCTCCGCCTGCTCGAGCTGGCGCGTCGCATCGGCCGGACGGCACTCTCCGTACAGCTCGACCAGCTCGGGATTCCATTCGCGCTCGAGACTCTCGGCCAGGATGTCGACGGCTTCGCGATCCCCGCCGAGCTGCAGGAAGCTCCTTGCCGCGGCGCCGGCGACCTTCGGATGCCGTTTCGCGACGTCCGGCAGCCGGTTCCAGTAGTCGCGCAAACCGGCGGCATCGTGCGAGAGCACTTTCAGCTGCTCGCTTTGCGCCGTCACGCGCACATGCTCGGCTTGCGTCGCGTCGAAAACTTTGCGTCGGACCAGCTGGTCGAGCAGCGGCGCGATGTCGGTCCAGCGCCGTGCGGCCTGCAGGCAGCGCAGCTCGAGCCGCAGCGCCGCCGTATGCATGCCGGCTTCGCGGCGCAGCTCGCGCAGGGTGTCGAGCGCGCGTTGCGGCTGGCCTTGCTCGAGCGCAATTTCGGCGAGCAGCATCATCCGGGCGACCGCCAGGCTCGTCGCTTGCGCGTCCGGCCGGCCGAGCATCGCCTCGGCCGCATCGAAGTTGCGAACGTCGATGGCGCCGCGCGCTCCGATGATCGCATTGAGTCCGCTGGAACCCGGGATCGCCAGCGCTTCGAGCGCACGCTGCTGGGCCTTGCCGTAACGCCCCTCGAGCAAGGCGACGATGGCCGAGTCCTGCGCCGAACGAGCCCGCTCCAGCTTCTGCCGCCGGCGCCAGGCGCGCACGGTTTGCGGCAGGCGCGCGGTGCGCACGGCCAGCCGGATTCCGCCATACAGCGCGGCAAAACCGACGACGGCGATCAGCAGCAGCAGGTTGAGCGACAGCTCGATCCGGTACGGCGGCGTGACCAGGAGGGCGTAACCGGAATTGAGCTTGACCGCCAGCGCGGCGGCCACCGCCGCCGCGGCGAGCAGCAGGAACCAGAAGAGAAAGCGCATTGGCGAGTGTGACGCTGGTGGCCGCTTGCCGCGCTAGCGCTGCGGCTTGTCGCGCGCGATCTGCAGCACGCGCACCGCATCGAGGCTTGCGCTCAGTCCGGGCAGCTCGGTCGACATGTCGGTCGCCTTCAGCTGTTTGAGCAGCGTCTGCAGCGACTGCACCGGCTTGGCGCGCGTGTCGAAATACTTGGCGAGCCAGGCATCAGCGGCAGTAAGGTCGGCGCGGAAGTTCGCCTGATCGCGAAACAGCAGCGCGAAGCGCGCCGACAGCAGCCTCAGCTTCAGGTTCTCGCGCAGAAAAAACTGCTGCTCGGGCAGCAGCAACGGAGCCTCGGGGCGGTCGATGTTCTCGATGCGCACCAGCTGGCGCATCTGCAGCCAGGCGCTCCTCAGCAGGCGGCGCCATCCGGGCTCGCCCGGCGGCGGCGCCGGCGGAGGCGACGCGCCGAGCCGCTCGTCGATCGCCAGCGGCAACGCATCGATCTCAGCGATCGACTCGTCGAGCCGCAGCGACAACCCGGCGACATCGACATAGGGCACCGCCTTCAGCCGGTCCATGTCGCGCGCCAGCGCCCGGCGCAGCGGGACGAATTGTGGACGATCGAGCCGCTGCAGCTTGGTGTCGGCGACCTGCAGCGCCGCCAGCGCGCCGCGGACGTTTCCGGCCAGCTGAAGCTGCTGGCTGGCCAGCATCAGGACCTGCTCGACCTCGGTCAGCGCCCATTCGTCGCGCGATGGCGAAAGCTCGCGGTACAGCGCCTCGAGCGCGGCCTGCTGCGCCTGCGATTCGCCAAGCCGATTCTCCAGAAGCGCGATCTTGGCCTGCGCGTCCCGCACGTTCTCCTGGGCGTCCTTGACGACGGCGCGCGTCGACTGCTGGACGGATTCGATTTCAGCCAGACGCTTGGCGAGCTCGACGCGCAACTCGCGTTGGCCATGGCGGGCGTCGAGCCACGCTGCCCCGATCGCAACGGCGATCAGCAGTACGACAACCCACGCCCAGAGTGCAAGGCGCGGCGACGCAGACGCGGTGACCGGCATTCGGGGCGGCGGAGAGGAGGAGGCGGGGCGGTCGGCCGCCGGTTCGGGCATCGTAGTGAAGGCGAGCGCAGACGCTGTCGATTGTAGCAGGACGGGCGCTGTCGCCGCCCGGGCTGGCCGGGATCGTCACGCTCCTCTAGAATGCTCGCACGTCCGCTTCAGCCTTGTCGTCCCGCGGCGCGTCTTTGCGATCCCATGCTCATCCTTGCACTCATCGCCGTCGTTGCCGTCGCCGCGCTGACCGGTTATGCGTACGGATTGCGCAAGCGTCAACTGCCCGCAGGCACACCGACCGGTTCCACGGTCATCGGTGCAATCGATCCGGCAGCGGCCGGCTCCGCCGCAGATGCCGAGCGCATCGGCGCCGAAAAGGCGCGGATCATACGCGGCGCCGAAGGCGAGGCGGCACGCCTGCGGCAGGCGCTCGCCGGCGCCGATGCGCTCCGCTATCAGGCCGCCGTGTTCGGCGAAGACCGCAGGCGACTGTTCGCCGCGCTCGCCGATCTGCGGGGCGAGAATGCCCGGTATCGACAGCTGGTCATCGACATCGAGAACAACGCTCCGCCGCCGATCCTGTCGGGCGCGGCCGGCCCCGACGATCTCAAGCTGATCGTCGGCGTCGGACCGGTGCTCGAGCGCATGCTGCACAACCTCGGCATCATGAGCTTCCAGCAGATCGCGCATTGGAGCGAGCGCGACATCGACGACTTCGATGCGCGTTTGCCCGAGTTTCCCGGCCGCATCCGGCGCGACCAGTGGGTAACGCAGGCGCGCTCCCTGCACCAGGCCAAATACGGCGACGGCGCAACCGGCTTGCGGCCGGACGGGCGGCGTCCATGATCGCTGCCGCGGGCGCGATCGTTCGATGACGACGGCCCGTCGGGCGGCGCGACGCGTTTCGGCGTCGGGTCTTTTGCTGGTCGCGATCGTGACCCTAGTCTGGGGATGCAACTGGCCGGTGCTGAAGCTCGGCGTCACCGAGCTCGCGCCGCTGACGTTTCGCGCGGTGACACTTCCGTTCGCGGCGATCGGCCTGTTGCTGGCCACACGGCTGTCGGGCGATTCTATCCGGATTCCGCGCGAGCATTGGGGCAAAGTCCTGGCGCTCGCGCTATGCAACATCGCGGCATGGAACGGGCTGGTTCTTTTCGGCGTGCAGCAGATGCCCGCCGGGCGGTCGGCGATCCTGGCGTTCACGATGCCGGTCTGGACGGTGCTGTTCGGCATGGTTCTGCTGCACGAGCCGCTGTCGCGGCGCAAGATCATAGGACTAGCGCTCGGTATGCTGGGGATGGCGGTGCTGCTCGGCGAAGACGTGCGGCACATCACGCGCTCGCCGATGGGCACCTTGTTCATCGTTGCCGCGGCAATCTCCTGGGCGTTCGGCACCGTGCTGTTGCGGCGCTGGAAACCGGCGGTGCCGCAGAATGCGTTGACCGGGTGGATGATACTGATCGGCTGGCTGCCGATCGCGGTGTGCGTGCCGCTGTTTGATCCGCATCCATTGAGCGCGCTCTCCGAGATGTCGGGCACGGCCTGGTTCGCGGTGCTCTACAACATCTTTTTCGCCGGCACCCTCGCGCACTGGGCATGGTTCACGATGGCGCGTACGCTCCCGGTCGCCGTCAGCTCGCTGTCCTCGCTTCCGGTTCCGGTCGTCGGCGTGCTGTCCGGGATCCTATTCCTGGGCGAGCGGCCCGGGCCGAGCGAATACATCGCGCTCGCGCTGGTGCTGGCAGCGCTCTCCGCGGTGCTGTTCGCGCCGGCTGCGAAGCCGGTCGTGCCTCCCGAGTGATGCGGCGTAGCGCGGCGAGCTACCTGAGCTCGGGAATCAGCGTCAGCACCTTCCTGTCGGCGAACCAGGCGTCGAGGTTCGCCTTGCACAGGTCGCCCATCGCCTGACGCGTTTCGCGCGTGGCGCTTCCGACGTGCGGCAACAGCACGACGTTGTCCATCTTCAGGAGTGCCGCGGGAATGTGCGGCTCGTCGGCGAATACGTCGAGCCCCGCGGCCTTGATCGTGCCTGCCTCGAGCGCGGCGACCAGCGCCGGCTCGTCGACGATCGAGCCGCGGGCGATGTTGATCAGCGTGCCTTTCTTGCCGAGTGCAGCGAGAACGTCGGCGTTGACGATGTTCCGGGTGGCCTCGCCGCCCGGACAGGCGACGATCAGGAAGTCGACCGCGGCGGCCAGCGCCTTCAGGTCGGCGATGTATTCGTAACGAACATCCTGCGGCTTGCGCCCCGTATAGGCGACTTTCATGCCCATTGCCGCGACGCGCTCGGCGATCGCCTTGCCGATCCTGCCCAGGCCGAGGATGCCGACCTTTCTGCCGCTCAACTTGGTCGTCAGCTCGGGACTGCCTTTCTCCCACCTGCCGGCATGGACGAAGCGATTCAGCCGCACGAAGCCGCGGCCAGTCATCAGGACCAGCGCGAGTGCCACGTCGGCAACGTCGTCGGTCAGCACATCCGGCGTATTCGTCACCTTGATCCCGCGCTCGCGGCAGTAGGCGGTCGGGACGCCGTCGTATCCGACGCCGAACACCGAAATGATCTCCAGCTTCGGCAGCGCGTCGAGCAGCCTGGTCGCCGTCACCGTTCCTCCACCCTGGACCAGTCCGCGAATGCCACCGCCTTCTGCGGTCAGCAAGGCCTGCTTGTCGGACGCCTGATGGTAATCATGGCAGCGATAGGCCGCCTTCAGCGGGTCGTAGAGAAAAGGTGGCAGCGGTGCGGTGATAAGAATGTCGGCTGGCATCGAGAGGTCCGTCAGGAATCGGCGTCGAAGTATTGTAGCAACGACGCGATCAATCCGGCGTCGGTAGGCTCGGCGACGATGACGCGCGCGAGCTTGAGCGCGTGCGCCCGTTCGGCGATGCGCGGGTGCGAAACAAAAGCCGGCGTCGCGGCAAGCGCGGTGCGTCCATACGCGTCGAGCATCTCCCAGAGGTTGTCCAGACCTTCGCTGCTGGTCAGCGTGATCGCGTCGACGCGGCGCTGGCGCCACGCCTCGTTAAGGCCTTGCGCGCCGGTCTGCGGCCGGCTACGGCGATAGCAATCCACGCGTGTGACATGCGCGCCGCGTGCAGTCAGCGTGTCGGCCAGCAGATCGCGTCCGGCACCGCCGCAAAAAATCACGACGCGCTTGCCGGCAGGAGCGGCCAACTCGGCCAATGCCAGCAGGCCTTCGCTGTCCATCGTCGTCCGGGGCTGGCGCACGTCGCCGACGCCGGCCGCGGCGAGCGCCGCCGCGGTGCCCGGACCGGGTGCGAACGCCGGCAGCGCCGCGGGCCATGCGGCACGGTCGCCGACGCCGAACTCCGCCGCATTCGCGCTGACGAAAATCGCGTAATCGAATTGCGCGAGCCGCCGGTGCACGTCGTCGAGCGCTCGGGTGTCATCGGGCGGAAGGATCTCGATCGTCGGAAAGATCAGCGGCGTGCCACCGACGGCGGCGATCTGCTGCGCCAAAAGAGCGGCCTGCCGCGCGGGGCGCGTGATCACGATGCCCGCGCCGCGCAGCGGCCCGCTCATGTCAGGCCTCCTTGTGCGACCGCGACCGGCACGAGATCGCGTGTCGGCCTGCGCAATCGCTCGGCGACGGCCCTTCGGGTGCCCTCATTGCGACCCGGGTGGACAATCCACAGCGCTTCGGGCACCGCCAGCGCTCGCAGACGCGCGCTCCGCGCCTTGGCTTCGCCCTGCTCGCGCAGGCGTTCCAAGGCTCCCGCCTCGCTCATGCGTCCGCCAGCATCGCGGCGGCGCCGCGGTCCAGGAATTCGGCTGCGAGCGATTCGCCCAGCGCCGCCGCTTCCTCGACGGTGCCGGCCGGTGCGAAGCGCTCGCCGCGCAGCACGCGGCTGCCGTCGCGGCTGGCGACCAGTCCGCGCAGCCACAATTGCGGACCGCGCTCCATCGCGTAGGCCGCGAGCGGCGTGCGGCAGTTGCCCGCGAGCACGCGCCCGAATGCCCGCTCGGCGACGGTCGCTCTCGTCGTCGCTGCATCCGAAAGCGGCGCCAGCGCGGCGATGAGGTCGGCGCGGTCGGTGCGGCACTCGAGCGCCAGCGCGCCCTGCCCGATCGCGGGAAGGCTGTCAGCGGGATCCAGCAGCGCCGCGATCCTCGGCGCGAGACCCAGCCGCCGCAGTCCGGCCGCGGCGAGAATGATCGCCGCGTACTGTCCGGCATCGAGCTTGTCGAGTCGGGTGTTGACGTTGCCGCGCAGCGCCTTGACGGCGAGCGCCGGATAGCGCTCCCGGAGCTGGGCTTCGCGCCGCAGGCTCGACGTTCCGACCACACTGGCCGGCGGGAGCTCGGACAATGCGCGGCATCGTCCCGACACCAGTGCATCGCGCGGATCCTCGCGCGCCATGATCGCCGCCAGCGTAAAACCGTCCGGCATGTCCATCGGAACATCCTTGAGCGAGTGCACGGCGAGATCGGCGCGGCCATCGCGCATCGCTTGCTCGAGCTCCTTGATGAACAGCCCCTTGCCGCCGATGTCGGCGAGCGGCTGATCGGTCACCCTGTCCCCTTGCGTCGTCAGGCCCAGCAACTCGATCGTCCTGGACGGATAGAGCGCCGCGAGGCGCGAGCGCACGTGCTCAGCCTGCCACAGCGCGAGCGCCGAGCGGCGCGTAGCGATCACCAATCGTGCCGGCAGTGCGGTCGCGGCGGACATCGTCAACAGGGCAAGGGACGGAAAGTGCGGGGAGAAGTCGGCGATCGAAGCGGCGAGGCCTCGATCGATCGAATCGATTCTAGCATGCGCGGGAGCGCTGATTTCGCGCGTGGCGCCATGCTCAAGTGCGCCGGCGGAACCAGCCGCTCACTGCCAGGCGCTCGCGCGCGGACGGCAGCACCTCGTGCTCGAAGCGCTCGGCGACAAA
This sequence comes from Casimicrobiaceae bacterium, assembly GCA_035607385.1. Lineage (GTDB taxonomy): Bacteria > Pseudomonadota > Gammaproteobacteria > Burkholderiales > Casimicrobiaceae > PALSA-1003. The sequence continues at coordinate 26,742 of DATNAR010000032.1, read as the reverse complement.
GCAGACGAATACGCCGCCTTCCGGCACGATATCGCGCACGCCTTGCGGCAGATGCATGCGCAGCGCGCCGCCGTCGCCGGCCGACCAAGCCTCGTTCAGATAGAGCGCGCACGAAATGACGCGGGCGTCGTCGTCCCGGAACCGGTCGCGATGCCGGCGATAGAAGGCGCCGGGCGGATACACCGCGTAGTGGCCCTCGAACGAATCGAGGCCGAGGAACAAACCGCGGTTGAGCGTCGTCTGCAGTGTCGAGAGCGCCTGCCAGAGCGGAACTTCGGCCGCGCAGCGCGCATGCTCGTCGAGCCAAAGAATGCGGTCGCCGCGAATGTCGCTGCGCTCGACGCGCGCCGCGCCCCGGCCGATGCCCGCCGCATGAAACTCGCCGGCCGCGTCTCGAAGCCGCGCCTCGGCGCGAAGCGCGGCGATAGCCTGCTCGGGCAGGAATGCGGGATCGACCGCCCAGCCGCGCTCTTCGATCGCCGCGCAAATCCCGGAATGGATCGGATGCGGCATCGCGAGGGCACCGCGGCAAAAGCCCCATCTTATAATGCGGGCTTCGCGCCGCGCCACCCGCGTGCGGCATCGTTTACGTCTGAAGACACGGAGTCCCGATGCGAATCGTGATCACCGGCGGCGCCGGTTTCCTCGGCACCCGCCTCGCGCGCAAGCTGCTCGAGCGCGGCAGTCTCGTCGATGCCGCGGGCACGTCTCGCCCGCTGCGGGAACTGGTTCTGCTCGACATGACAGCGGCAGCGGTGGACGATCGGCGCGTCACCGCGGTCGCCGGCGACCTCGCCGATCCTGCCGTCATCGAGCGCGTCGTGACAGCCGACACCGATTCGATATTCCATCTCGCCGCCGTCGTCAGCGGCCAGGCGGAAGCCGAATTCGACACCGGCATGCGGGTCAACCTGGACGCAACGCGGGCACTGCTCGAGCGCTGCCGCAAGCTGAGCAAGCCGCCCAAGTTCGTGTTCACCAGCTCGCTCGCGGTGTTCGGCGGAAAATTGCCCGACCCAGTACCCGACGACGCGCCGCTGACGCCGCAGACCTCATATGGCGCGCAGAAGGCGATCGGAGAATTGCTCGTCTATGACATGACGCGCAAGGGATTTATCGACGGCCGCAGCCTTCGCCTGCCCACGGTGACCGTGCGGCCGGGCAAGCCCAACAAGGCCGCGTCGTCGTTCGCCAGCGGCATCATCCGCGAGCCGCTGTCCGGCATCGACGCCGTGTGTCCGGTGCCGCCGCAGACCGAGATTTGGATCACGTCGCCGCGCCAGGTCATCGATAACCTGATCGTCGGCCACGACGTGGCGGCCGCGAAGTTCCCCGGGGACACGCGCTCGGTCAATGTGCCCGGACTGCGCATATCGGTGGCCGCGATGGTCGACGCATTGCGCCGGGTCGCAGGCGACCCCGTCGCGGCGCGGGTCGAGTGGCGGGTCGATCCGGCCATCGACCGGATCGTGCGGACCTGGCCGCCAAACTTCGCGCCTCGTCTCGGGCCGGCGCTGGGAATGGCCGCCGACACGAATTTCGAAGACATCGTGCGGGCGTACATGGCCGACGACATGCCGCGGGCATAGCGCCTCGGCCGCGCCGCTCTTGACGGCGGCGCTCGACGGAGCGCACAGTCTTTTCTTGGGGTTTTGCAGGCGATTCAGGGTATCGAAGAGCGCTGCCTTTGTTACCTTGCGGAAGCCGACTGCAGCGCTGCAAGAACAACGACTCACTGTAAAAGGAGAACTCCATGCGCACCCCTGCAAGCGTGGCGGGGCATCCGCTGCACGCGATGCTGATCGTTTTTCCGGTTGGGCTGCTGATTTTTTCACTCATCTGCGACCTGTGCTCGCTCGGCAGCGCCAATCCCGCGACCTGGGCGACCGTCGCCTTGTACACGATGGTCGGCGGATTCATCGGCGCACTGGTCGCCGCCGTGCCGGGTCTGATCGATCTTCTGTCGCTGACCGATCCCAGCGTCAAGAAGATCGCGATCACTCACATGTCGATCAACCTCGTTGCCGTCGCGCTGTTCGCCGTCAACATCTGGCTTCGCCTGGGCGGCTCGCCTAATACCGGAACGCCGCTGGTCCTCTCGGTGATCGCCATCGCGATCCTGGCCGTGTCGGGCTGGCTCGGCGGAGAAATGGTGCATCGGCACGGCGTGGGGGTCGACACGACGCCGCGAGCATAGCGATTCCGGGCGCGAGGCCCTGCCGGATTCCTCCCGTCAAGCGGCGTCCGGCATTCGTCTCAGGCTCGACCGCGCGCAGCGCCGAGACTAGGAGTTCGGCGCTGATTCTGGATTGCGTTGGCGCTGCACCCGCGACGCACATCGCGGCGGGAAGTTGATTATGGAGTCAAGTCTCGCAAAACGAGCTCCCGAGCGGCACGGCGACGTGCCGGCGCGCCGGCTCCTCAAGCGGGCTTGCGCAGGATGTAGCGAAGAACCATGTCAGCCGCGTGGTCGATCCGTTGCTTGATCCGCTTCGGCGTCATCAGCTTGCGCCCAAATATCTCTTCGAACGTATAGCGATTGCTGATGTAATGCGCCGTCAATGCGGAAATGGATATATAGAGGTCGACGGGGTCGATATTGCGCCTGAAATCGCCGGATGCGACGCCGCGATCAAGTAGGTCCTGGATCGTTTGAAGCAACGGGTTGTACATGCGCGAGATCTTCCCCGAGCGTCTTACGTGCTCGCCCTTGTGCAGGTTCTCGCTGTGCAACAGACGCTGGAAATGCGGCATCGTGATCCAGATGCGGCCAGTGAAGAGCACCAGCTTGCGCATGCCGACAACGGGATCCATGTCCCTCAGCTCAAGGTCCTTCTGGCGCTTGCGAATGGCCTCGTATGTGACTTCCAGGACCGCCGTGAATAGACCGTCCTTGTTCATGAAGTGGTGGTAGATGAGGTTCTTGTTTACGCCCGCATTGAGCGCAATCTCGTCGACGCGCGCACCGTCGTATCCCTTGCCCGCGAACTCCTCGATGGCAGCGGCAAGGATTGCCGAGCGCGTTCCGCTGGAGCTGTTTCGCGGGGTGGGTCGCGTGGACGTCTTGTCTCTGGCAATCGTCCTCATTTTCCGGGGCTCCCGGTGCATACGGTCAGCATTCCCTGTCCACCGATAACTGGCTCGCCTTCGCGCGACTGCCATCGCGTCGTTTGCAAATCGCGGATACGCGACGAGCCGCTAGCAACGTCCCGCATCAGTGCCTGCGCGAAGCGCGCGGCCGAACTGCGATTGTAACGAGATCGCCCGCCCATCGATAGCGGAGAGCTTTCCGCCGGATCCGCGCTCTTCCGCGCATTCGAACCACCCGGGACGAGATTTCGACCGCAACGACGCAAGGTGTCGCATGCGGATTAGCGACGCGAAGTCGGTTGCCGTTTGCAGCGAGTGTCAGCGCGCGATAAAACAAATTGACCATTTGGCCAATTGACGCCTACACTTACTTAAATCCAAACATCTATCGCGGCTGCAGCAAGATACGAAGCGAGCTGCGGTCGCTCCAACCAGCACAGAATTGTTGATGCCCGATCAAGACTGCCGAGCACTTGCGAGGATGCCCATGAAAAAAATGCTTTCTCAAACAGTTCGTTCAGTTCGTCAGATCGTCGTCGGGAGCCTAATTTGCGCAATGCTTGTCCCAGCAGCATTCGCCAACGAACCAATTAATTTTCTTCTCGACTTCGTGCCTTATGGAAAACACGCGTTCTTCTACGCGGCTCTCGAAAAGGGATTTTGGAAAGATGCGGGCTTTGACGTCACGATATTAAAAGGCAGCGGTTCGGCAGCGACGGTCGCCGCCGTAGCTGCTGGCTCTGCCGAATTTGGGTTTGCCGATATCCCGACAGCAATTATCGGGATATCGAAAGGCGCCAACGTCCAAATCGTGGGAGTTATTCACGAAAAGTCGTTGTATAGCATCGGCTGGTTGGATGACGTTGTTAAGATCAAAGGCCCGCGCGACCTCGAAGGAAAGCGAATCGCGTCCAGTGCGGGGGACGCCAGCCGGGTTTTATTCCCGGCTCTGGCGCAGATAGTAGGACTTGACCAATCCAAGGTGACATGGGTCACCATGACGGCCCCGGCGCGCGCCGCGAGTCTCATTGCCGGTCAAGCGGACGCCACAGTCCTTTTGGCGACGGAAACTCCGACCTTTTCCGCCCGTGCCAGGGAATCTGGAAAGAAATGGGCGTCATTCCTGTATTCCGATTACGGGCTAGATCTTTACGGCGGGGGCTTAATTGTGCCGAACGATCAAATTGCAAAGGACCCCGAACGGACCAAAAAATTCGTCCAGGCGACCTACAAGGCTGTCGCCTGGTCGGTCGAGCATCCCGAAGAGGCGCTGCAGACGTTCCTGAAAGACAATCCGGCGGTCAACCCGGCCGAGGCCCGGGAGCACTGGCGCATTGCGCTCGCACACTTGATGACCGCCAACACCAAGCGCTTCGGTATCGGCTACATGGATAAGGACAAAATGCAACACACGGTCGACACGGTGGAAAAATATTTTAACGCGACGGGTTTGCAGTCGGACAACATCTATACCAACCGATTCCTGATACCGAAGATCGTACCGACCGAAGGGCATCTCAACTAAACGCAGTCGGCGAAGACTTGCCGCGCAGGAGTTGGTCGTGAACGGCGCGGCTGGATCCGCGATTCTGGTTGACCGCGTACGCAAGACCTATGGCGGCCGAGATGGGCCCGTGTACGCTCTCGAAGACGTGTCGTTCAGTGTGTGCGAGGGTGAGTTCGTGTCGATCGTCGGCCACAGCGGCTGCGGCAAGACGACACTGCTGAAGATTATCGCCGGTCTCGTAGTACCCTCCGCCGGTACCGTGAGCGTGCGCGGAAAGATAGTCCTCCATCCGCTGCCCGATGTCGGCATGGTGTTTCAGAGGCCAGTGTTGCTGAAGTGGCGCAGTATCTTCGATAATGTCATGCTGCCAATCGAAATGCTCGGTCTTGTCGGGAATGCCTACAAGTCCAAGGCGGTCGAATTGCTGGCACTTGCCGGCCTTTCAGGATTTCACAACAAATATCCGAACGAACTGTCGGGGGGCATGCAGCAACGTGCCGCGATTTGTCGCGCCTTGATCCACGATCCGACTTTGCTGTTAATGGACGAACCGTTCGGCGCGCTCGACGCGATGACACGCGAGGATATGAATCTCGAGTTGCTGCGGATCTGGGAAGAGCGGCGCAAAACCAGCGTGCTTGTGACCCATAGCATCTCCGAAGCGGTGTTTCTATCGGACCGAGTCGTGGTGATGTCACCGCGTCCCGGCCGCATCGCCCATATTCTGACGATAGATCTCAAGAGACCGCGCACACCTGAAACTAAGCTTAGCCCTCGTTTTACCGAGCTGGTGCAGGCCATCGGCAATAAAATCGGGCTCGCCTATATCTAAGAGGGCGCCGCGATAGCTGGCGCCGAGGAGTCAACGCGGCGCTCCCATGGCATGGACAATACTTCTGCAGCCGCGATCAGTCCGTAGAGGGCAAGCCCCAGCACCGACAGGCCGACAATTGACACGAATGCCATCGAGGTGCGCATCTCGGTATTGGAAATGATGATCAGATAGCCGAGGCCGGAATCACCGCCCACAAATTCACCGATCACCGCGCCGATAACGGCAAGCGTGCTGGCGACCTTCAGGCTACTGAAGAGATAAGGCAGTGCATTCGGCAGCCTCACCTTGAGAAATTCCTTCCAGCGGTTCGCCTGCAGAATCCGGCAGAGCTCGATGAGCTCTTCATCCACTGCGGAGAGTCCCGTGACCATGTTCACGACAATCGGGAAGAACGCAACCAGAAGCGCGAGCACGATCTTCGACGAGACACCGTATCCGACCCAGATCAGCAGCAGCGGAGCAATCGCCACCTTGGGGACGATTTGCAACGTAACGATGAGCGGGAAAAGCGCGCTTCTCAGTATACGCGAATAGACAATACCGACCGACAGTGCAACGCCGATCACGGCAGCCAGCACGAAGCCCGCAGCAGTTTCGTACAGCGTGATCCAGCTATGATGAAAATAGAGAGGATAGCGGGAAAGCCCTTCCGCGATGACCGCCGACGGCGCCGGTAGTATCACGTACGGAATATCGAATATCCGAACGCAAGATTCCCAGAGCAGAATAAATGCAATCACCGAAACGACCGATATGACAACGTCTGTTCTGGTGGTTTTCATCGCTTCGGCTCGTTCCGGTCACCGTCTGCGAATTGCCTTGTTATTTATAAATGATGATGCCCATCGGAGTCGGGTTGAAACCATTGCACGGGTTGCGCTCCTGCGGGCAGTTCGAAATGCCAACCAGCAGGTCCATCTCGGCACGGATGTCGTAAAAATCACCCGGCTCGCTGGTCGGCTCGTGAATATCCATGGTGCCGCTGTCGTCGGTGCTCACATTCATGAACGGCACGAACGCATTTGGGATGTCGCGATAATTGAAGCCCCAGGGGCCGAGCGCCATCGCTAGATTGCCCCGGCAATTGGCCGTATGCCGCACGTCATAACGGATGTGGTTGAGCTCTTCGCTGCACATCGGGCCGTATGCGTAGCTCAACTCATTCGAGTAGTCGACGATCGTCATCATCTTCTTGCAGGTAATCGAATAAAGCGCATTGCCCTTGATAAATTCGCGGCGCTTGTTCAGCAGCACCGAATTGCCAAGATTGATGCATTCACCGTGGTCGTCGACATCGAAGCACACCAGATCCGGCACCTGCTTGCCTTCGATATCGACGAAGCGCAGGACCTCGCCTTTCTTCATGACAAACGCGTCATAGCCCTTCGCAGGGATAATCCATTCCTTCACGATCGTGCCGGGAACGGGAAATTTGCGCATCACTGGATTTATGTCTGACATGGTGTCGTTACCTTGTGCTCGGCTGCAAGCTGTCCAACAGGTCTCATTCTTGCGTCGCAACCGTAGCAGAATTTCGCCTGTTCCGCATGCTTTGCGGACGGCAGAGGTTTAGTCGAGGGGTTGGGGAGAATTGTCTTCCGATCTTGTCAACTTTTCATCGTGACCTAATCGCCATTTTCATTGAGAAGAAGAATTTAGTAAAGTCGGTTGCCCGGAAACGAGACATGAAGAGCCGGTTCACGGCAACACTGATCATAGGGTTCTTCAGGCCTCGCGCCATGACCCTTCCGCCCCGAGCGCGGCGCGAACCGGGCTGTTCCTCGGCTTGCGTAACTTGACTCATTAGTCAATAATCGGCGATGCAGCACCGCCTACCAGCCATCTGTCTAGAGGCGCAGACTGCGGAGGATGATCATGAACAATCGATTGGAACGGACAGCGCTTGGTTGCCTCCGGGCTTCGCTGGTCGCGCTTGCGGCGCTGGTAGGCGCGCCGGCGCATGGCCAGCCCGTGACGGAACTCACCTATGCGTACGCGGTGTCGTCACCGTCGTTGATCACGGAACCCCTGTATGCAGCGGAGCGCAACGGCGACATCGCGAAGCAGGGGATCAAGGTCGACGTGAAATGGCTTCAAGGCGATTCGCTGGCGCTGCGCGCGGTCTTGAGCAACGAAGTGGACGTGGCCTGGGTGGGTACCGCTGCCGCCCTCCAGGCAATCGCCAAGGGCGCCAAGATCAAGATCATCTATGCGCCCGTGCCGAAGTCCTCCAACGTCATTCTTGCGCAGAAGGACGTCGGCACGATCGCAGGGCTCAAGGGACGCAGCATCGCCGTGTCGACGGTTGGCGCGATTTCATATCACATACCGCGGATCATCATGGCGCGCGCCGGCGTCGATCCGGGTAGCGCCACGTACGTCGCGCTGGGAAGCACGGCGACGCGCTTCCAGGCGCTCATCGCCAAGAAAGTGGACGCCGGGATGGTCGATCTCATCCAGGCAGCCGAAGCCGAAGAACGGTATCCGTACCTCGTGACGCTGGCGTCGGTGGCTGAGAAGATTCCGGATCTTCATTTCATCTCGGTGGTGGCTTCCGACAAGACGATCGCGACCAAGACCGACGCGCTGCGGCGCCTTTATCGGGCGGAGTCGGCGGGGATCCAGTTCGTCACGCAGCATCCCCGGCAAGCTGCGCAGCTGAGCATGGAGCGAATGGGCGCGAAGAACCCGGCCAACGTGATCGCCTCCTTCGAAACCGCGGCGAAAATGGGAATCTACGCGGTCGATGGCGGCATCGAGCCCCAGATGCTGAATCAGACGATGAAGATCATGGTCGACACGGGAGATCTTGCGGCGCCATTGCCGTACGACACGATCGTCGATCGCCGCATCGTGCAATGACGTCGCACCGCACCCTCAACCCATTCGAAATGGAGCACGCAGCATGAGCACAATGGTCGCCCGCCCCTCGTTGCAGGAAGCCAAGACGCAGGTTCTGCACAAGATCGACGAGCTCAAGGACGAGGCATTGGGATTGCTGCAGTCGATGATTCGCATCCCCAGCCCCAACCCTCCCGGCAATGAGCGGCAAATCGCGAATTTCAACGCCGACTACATGCGCCGGCAGGGCCTGGACGTCGTGCAGATCGAGCCTTTCGAGAATCGGATCAGCAACGTCGGCCGTCTGGTCGGGACCAAGCAAGGAAGCAAGACGCTGCTCTTCAATTCGCACCTCGACACCGTCGCACTCGGTAACCCGGCAGAATGGGAGCACCCGATGCTGGGCGCCGAGGTCCACGACGAAATGATCTGGGGCATCGGTGCCAAGAACATGAAAAGCGGAATGGCGGCGGCGATGTTCCTGCCGCGACTGTTCAATGCATGCGATCTGAAGCTGGAGGGGGATCTGCTGCTCTCGCAAACGGCCGACGAGATGCTAGGCGGCTTCAAAGGGCTGAAGCTGGTAATCGACAATAACCTGCTGAAGGCTGACTACGGGATCTATACCGAGACCGGCATGCCTACGAGAATCGAGATCGGCCATCGCGGCCGGGTCGACGTGATGATCACGTCGAGAGGGCGCAGCGGGCATACCTCGGAACCTGCCGCCAAGAAGAAAATCAACGCCGTTTTGAAGATGGCGAAAGTCATCGAGGCGGTATCGGCGATGGAATTCACCCACTGGGAACCGCACCCGCAGCTGGAGGGCAAGCCGATATTGAGCGTCAATCTGATCGAAGGGGGCTACTCCGAGATCATGGTCCCCGACAAGTGCGTCATCCACTGCGATGTCAGAACGCTTCCGCCGCAGACGCCTCAGACGGTGATCGCCGATGTCGAGCGGGTATTGGCGCCGCTGCGCGAGCAGGACCCTGAACTGGACGTCACCGTCGAAGTCGCGTACGAAGCTCCGTACTCCTTCATTCCAGTCGACTCCCCCATCGTGCAGGAGGTGCAGAAAGCGTGCGTTGAAGTCACCGGCAAGCAGATGCCCGTCCTGGCATCGCCGGCGACCAGCGATTCGCGGTGGCTCGTGCTGCACGCGAAGATTCCGACGTGCAAGTTCTCGTTCACCACGGTCGGCTCCGGCCCCAACGAACGCCTGCGACTCGACGGCTATTTCAACATGATCCGTGTGTACGCAACCGTGGCGCTCAACATGCTGTACAGCATCTAGACGAGGCCCGCGCGGAGAAGTCGAGCGAGGGCCGAACACGTACCCCCAGGCACGAAGCAGCGCGGGCCCCATTGCATTTACTGAATATTCAGTCAATACTTGCGCCGCAACCGTGGAAGGCTGTATGGGACGGCCCAGTCGCGAATGGGCGTGCACCGCCGGCCGGCGTTTCGCTTTGCAGCCATCGCCACGAATGCGCTCGAACGAACGGCAGCAACAAACCTAAACGGAGATGTTCGCAATGGCTACGAATCCCAAGGCAATTGAGCTCGCAAAGAAGGGTAAGGTCGAATACGAGTGGGGCACTCTTTGGCCGCACTATCACAAGGAGAAGATGAACTGGGGTGGCGGTTTCAAGACGAAAGGGGACGTCGACATCCTGTTCCTTTCCGGCGAAACGGGCCGCGATCCGTTCGAAGACGTGCCATGCCGCACGCCCCAGGATGAGCGCGACGGCAAGGGCAAGGTCGTGTCGATGGACGTCAAGCAGCAGGTTCGCCAGACGCTCGAGTACATCAAGAACAAGCTTGAAATGATGGACGCGACGCTCAAGAACATCGTCATGTTCCGCTACTACCTGCCGCGTCGCGAAGATGTGTTCGACATGCGCGACGAGATGTACAAGTTCTTCGAGGAGTTCGAGCCCGATCTTCGCGCCCATCCGCGCCCGGCGACGCTCCTGCGGGGAGTCGGCATCGATCTCAAGGAAATGCTGGTCGAAATCGAAGCCTGGGCGGTGGTACCGAGGAAGAAGTAGCGCAGTCGGCTGCAGGGCGACGGCGATCCGGCACTGAGGCATCGGTTCGGAACCGTCGTCGCATTAGGCCGCTCGGCGGGCACGGGGTCGGCATTGGCCGTGTTCGCCGAGGACTTCGACAGGATGACGTCCGCGTTGTGCCGAAAGGAGATACGATCGGCAAAGCTTGAACGGCTTTGCTAAAGAGATGATGAACAGCGCGTATCGCGTACCTACACCAACGCCTGCACACCCGGGCCGAACGGATGCTTGAAATAAAGGAAGTCTCCAAGGTTTTCTACGACGACCCGCAGGTCCGGCGGACCGAGCTCGTCGTGCTCGATCGCGTCAGCCTCAGTGTGCGGCGCAACCACTTCGTGTGCCTGCTCGGTCCCAGCGGATGCGGCAAGACCACGCTGCTGCGCATCGTCGCAGGACTCAACGAGGCCGACGGTGGCAGCGTGCTCGTCAACGGCAAGCCGATTCATGGCCCTGGTCGCGAGCGGTCGATGGTGTTCCAGAATTACGGCCTCTTGCCTTGGCGCACGGTGCGCGGAAACGTCGAATTCGGTCTCGAAGTGCGCGGCGAATCCTCGCTGGAGCGAAAGCAGCGCTGCGACGCCGCGATCGCCAAGGTGGGACTCGTGGGATTCGAGAATCACTTTCCTCACCAGATCTCCGGCGGCATGCAGCAGCGAACGGGCCTGGCGCGCGCGCTGTCCAAGGATCCCGAGATCCTGCTGATGGACGAGCCGTTCGCGGCGGTCGACATGCAGACGCGCGAGGTCCTTCAGGAGGAGCTTCTGCGCATCTGGAATACCACCGAGACCACGGTGCTGTTCGTCACGCATTCGGTCGAGGAGGCGGTCTACCTCGGCGATCGTGTCATCGTCATGGCTGCGAAGCCGGGCAGGATCCGGGCCGATGTCCAGATCGACCTGCCCCGGCCGCGGTTTGCGTCCAACGTGAAGGCCTCACCGCGATTCGGCGAGCTGTGCACGACCCTTCGCGGCATGCTGGTCGATGGCGAGTCCGACACGCCCCCGGAGAAGGGCGAAACCGCCAACAGTCTCTCGGCGCGGGCACCGGCGAGACGGCCGGCCAGCACTGCGCCGCGCACCCGTTTCAAGCTCACCGATCACCCGAAGGCCGTTCGAATCTTCTCCCTGGTGCTGACGCTGGGAATCTGGGAATGGTACGGCCGGGGCGTCGATCCCATCTTCTTTTCGTATCCGACCGCCATCGTGTCGGCGCTGCCGGTCATGCTGCAATCCGGTGAGTTGCAGAAAGCGCTGCTGCTGACGCTGGAAGGGCTGGTCATCGGGTTCATCTTGTCGATCGTCATCGGGGTGGCGATCGGGCTCCTGATGGGGCGCTATCGGCTCTTCGATTACTTCGTCGATCTGCAGGTCAGTGCGCTGTACTCGACACCCAACGTCGCGCTCATTCCCCTGCTCATCCTCTGGTTCGGGCTCGGGATGACGTCGAAGATCGTGATCGTCTTCCTCGCCGCGGTCTTCCCCATCATCGTCAACACCTATGGGGGTGTGCGCAACGTCAGCCGCAGCCTGGTCGAAATCGCCCAGGCGGAAGGCGCGGTCGAGCGCCAGATCTTCGGCAAGATCATCGTTCCCGCGTCATTGCCTTTCATCATGTCGGGCATCCGGTTGGCCGTGGGCCGGGCCGTCGTCGGCATGGTCGTCGCGGAAATGTTCACGGCCATGTCCGGCCTCGGCGGCGCGATCGTCTACTACAGCAATGCGTTCGCAACCGACAAGTTGTTCGTGGTCATCATCCTCCTCGCGCTCCTGGGTGTCGGCCTGACCGAAACGGTCAAGCTGCTGGAAGTCAAGATGGCACCCTGGAAGCAAACCGAGAGAGCTAATTGACGCAAATGCAAGAAGGAGCCTTCCAAATGACTGCAAGCGTATGGCATCACCGTTTCAACGCGATATTCGCCGGATGCATGTTCGCGCTGCTGGCCTGCCTTTCGGGAGCAGTCTCCGCACAAGCCAACAAGCTGGTCGTCGCGATCGGCACCGCCCCGCCCGACCTCTCGCTCCAGACCTACTACTTCGCGCAGGAAAACGGGTTCTACAAGGCCGAGGGCCTCGACGTCGTGCTGATGCCTTTCAATGGCGACGCTACGGCGATGCGGGCCGTGATCGCGGGCGAGGCGGACATCGCGGCGGGTGTCGGCCTCGCGATACCGTTGCGAGCGGTGGAAGCCGGAGCGAAGCTCAAGGTGATCCTCGCCACGTCTCCCAAAATGGACTATCTGCTCGTGGCGCAAAAGGACATTGCCAACGTCAAGCAATTCGAGGGCAAGACGGTCGGCATCTCGGGCCCGGGCGCGGTTTCCTACCAGGTGCCGCTGCTGATGATCAAGAGCGCGGGGGGCGATCCGGGCAAGGTCAACTTCATCAATGTCGGCGGCAGCTCGGCGCGCACGCTCGCGCTCATTGGCAAGAAAATCGACGGCGGGGTCCTGAATAGCTCGTTCGCCTCGAGAACCACCAAGTATGACTACCTGCACGTCATCGCCGACGCTGCCAACGACCTTCCGGATTTCATCTATACCGTCGAAGTCACCACCGAGCGCACGCTCGAGCAGAAGCGCAACGCGATCCAGGCGTTCGCGACGGCAACGCTGAAGGGAGCCCGCTGGGCGATGCAAAATCCGCAGGCCGCGGCCGCGATCAGCCAGAAGGTCCTTCCGGACGTGTCGAAAGAGGAGATCATGGCCGGCCTCAATCACTTTGCCGAGATCCAGTATTACAACGTCGACGGCTTGCTGTCCAAGGCGGCGTGGGATTTCACTGTGGACGAGCTCGTGAAGGGCAACGAGCTGAAGAAGAAGCTCGAGTACAGCGATTACGTGGTGCCCGCCATCGCCAATGATGCAGCCAAGAAACTAGGCCCCTACAAGCGGCAGTAATCGATCCACGCACAGCGACGGTGCGAGATGACCGCGCGGATGACTTCAGATGAAGCGAGTGCTTTTGATCGGGTGCGGGGCAATGGGCCGGAGCGTGATGGCGGCGTTGCTCGCCGACTCGCGGCTGAGGTTCTCCCACATCCTCGAGGCTCCCGATCGCTGCCGGGACTTGCAAGCGGAGCTGGACGACGAGGTCCGTGTCGTCGCATCGTTGGACGAACTGGACGCGCGTCCCGATTTTGCGCTCGAGTGCGCAGGGCATGCGGCGATCACGAAGTCGGTCCTGCCGTTGCTGCGGCAAGGCGTCGACGTCATCGTCGCTTCAGTGGGCGCGTTGGCGGAGCCGGGACTTCCGGAGAAGCTCGCGGAGGCGGCCGCGGCGGGCGGCGCACAACTCACGCTCGTGCCGGGCGCTATCGCGGCGATCGATGCGCTGGCTGCGGCCAGCCACTTGCGGCTCGACAGGGTCGTCTACACCGGGCGCAAGCCCGCGATGGCCTGGACGGGCACTCCCGCGGAGGCGCAGGTCGACCTCAGGTCGCTTGCGAAGCCGCATACGATCTTTACTGGCAACGCGAGAGATGCTGCGCGCCTGTACCCTAAGAATGCCAACGTGGCCGCGATGATCGCCCTGGCGGGCATCGGCTTCGAACGAACCGAGGTGACGCTGATCGCGGATCCCGCGATCGTCAGGAACACGCATACCATGCTGGCGCAAGGTGAATTCGGCGAGCTCGAGGTCAAGGTGTCCGCTGCGCCGCTGGCCGACAATCCGAAGACGTCCGCGCTCGCTGCGTTGTCGGTGCAGCGGGCCGTCCGCCAAAAGCTGTCGGCGGTCGTGTTCTAGCAGTCGCTTCCCCGCACTTTGAAGATCCCGGCGAACGCCACGTCACTTGTATTGCAGATAACCAACCAGCATGTCGCTGATCTGCCGGCGGCGCATGTTCCTGCGCTTCGGCGCGTAGATGTCCGTGCCGAAGATCGCGGAAAGCGTGTACCGGTTCGAAATCGAATAGGCCGCCATCGCGCAAATGCAAATGTACAGATCGACCGACGACGTATCACTGCGAAACAGGCCCATCGTGATGCCGCGCGATACCAGATCGTCGATTGTTTCCATCAGGGGGTTGTACATGGCCTTGATCGCGGCCGATCGCTTGATGTGCTTGCCCTGAGCGATGTTCTCGCTGTGCAACAGGCTCACGAACTCGGGGTGCTCGTCGAACACATCGACCGTGAACTGCACGAGCGCGCGGATGCCTTCGACCGGCGCGCGACCCTTGAGCTCGAAGTCGCGTTGCCGGTCGCGGATGGTCGCATACATATCCTCCAGCACGGCGGTGAAGAGCCCGTCCTTGCTGTCGAAATAGTGATAAATCATGTTCTTGCTGCCGCCATACCGGTTCGCGATCTTGTCGATGCGCGCCCCCATGAACCCCTTGGCCGCAAATTCGGCTGTCGCCGCCGCAAGAATCTCCTGGCGTGTCTGTTCGGCGTTTCGCGTCGCGACACCGGTCGATGGCTTTGCTTTCGATGCTCGGGAATGCAGAGGTTTCCTCAAGCGTCGCGTCGGCATTTTGGTAGTCATTGATTCAAGCACTCGCTTCCAGCGGATGCCGCGGAAAGCCGCGGCACGCATCGACCCTATTGCGATGTTTCATTCTATCAGCAACCGTTGTTCGCCCTCGCTTCTCGAACGCCGTGATGATGCGGCCCAACCCCCTCGCCGCCACACGGGCGACCACCTGCACGCATTGATGCACTCCGCAACATCGAGCACCAATCGTCAACCAGCGATTGACAAACATTGACCAAACGTCAATATTTATCCCTTCCGGAGTGAATGTGCGCACGCGCATAACGAGTTTTGTCGGGGGCAGCTTCATCGAGCAAAGCGATGCCCCTTTTTCGGTGCAATCACCCATCGCCGGCGGCGATGGCGTGGACATGCCCGACTCCTCCGCAAGCGTCGTGGATTTCGCGGTGCTGGGAGCGCGCGACGCTTATAAAGATGCGCGGCGTTCAACCGTCGCCACGCGGGCTGCGTGGCTGATGCAGGCGGCCGCCGCGCTCGAGCAGCGGAGCGCCGAGATTGCCGAGCTGATCGTACGGGACATCGGTAAGCCGATCCGGTCCGCGGCCTTCGAAGTCGGCCGCGGCGTGCAATTGCTGCGCGGCTGCGCTGCCGAAATCAAGTCGCTCAGAGGCGAAGTTCTGTCGCTCGATTCGGTCGACGCCGGCGCTGGGCGTTTTGGGTTTACGCGACGCATTCCGTATGGCGTGGTAGGCGCGGTGACGCCTTTCAATGCGCCCCTGAATCTGCTGCTGCAAAAAGTCGGTCCGGCCCTCGTCATGGGTAATGCCGTCGTCGTCAAGCCTCATCCGGCGGGCGCCAGGGTTGCGTTGGCGCTGGCCCAATTGTTTGCACAGGCGGGGTTGCCTGCGGGACTGTTCAATGTCGTGCTCGGCGACCGTGCGCCAGCGTCTGCGCTTGCGGCGCACGGCGGGGTCGATGCATTGACGTTTACCGGAGGAACCGCCGCGGGTGACGCGCTGGCGCGCGCGGCAGGGGCGAAAAAATTCATTGCCGAGATGGGCTCGAACGCGGCGAATATCGTCATGGCGGATGCGCAAGTCGCCGACGCCGCCAAGCGAATTGCCGCGGCGGCCTTCGAGGCTAGCGGCCAGCAGTGCATATCCGCGCAACGCGTGCTGGTGGAAGCTTCCCGGTACGATGCCTTCATGGAACACTTCATCGGCGCGGCCAGGGCCCTCAAGGTCGGGGACCCTTGGGACAAGAACACCGACATCGGACCGATGATCTCGCCTGCGGCGGCCGACCGGCTGATGTCCTGGATCGACGATGCGGTCGGCGCCGGTGCAAACTACGTGTTGCGCGCGGAGAGGGAGGGATGCCTGGTAAGCCCGGCCATTGTCGATGGCGTGTCAGAAGCTTGTGCACTATGGCGCGACGAAGCCTTCGGACCGGTCGCCGTGGTGCGCCGGTTCGAGGGCATCGACGAAGCGCTGGCGCTCGCCAATGACTCGCCATTCGGGCTGCAAGGGGCCGTGTTCACAAGCAATTTGGCTACCGCTTATCGATTTGCGGACGATTTCGACGTCGGTTCCCTGTGGATCAACGAAGCAAGTCGATTCAGGCTGGACGCCTATCCCTTCGGTGGCGTCAAGCGCTCCGGATTCGGCCGGGAGGGCCTTCGCTACGCGATGGAGGACCTGTCGCAAGTCAAGTTCATCGGCATCCGCGCCGACGTCCGATGAGCGATTGCGCACCCCCGATCCCGGACCCGGTGCGCGCGCTGATGGCGCGTCTCGGACCCGTGTGGGCGTCGGACATACCTCGCCATGTAAGAGAGGTGATCGATGCGTTCGACCCGGTCCTCGCGACGGCTCCCAAGCAAGGCGTCTCGACCTTCGTGGATATCGCCTACGGCGATGATCCACGGCAGCAGCTCGACGTGTTTGCGGAAAAAAGTGCGCAGCCTCGGCCGGTAGTCGTGTTCGTCCATGGCGGAGCGTTCGTCGACGGCCATCGCAATCGCAGCGCGGAAGTCTATGCGAACGTCTTGTACTATTTCGCACGGCACGGCATCGTCGGCGTCAACATCGAGTATCGGCTCGCGCCGCTTCATCCCTACCCGTCGGGCATCGAGGACGTGGCCGCTGCCATCGCATGGGTCCGGGCCAATATCGCGCGCTACGGGGGGGATCCGGCGAAGATCATCCTGGTCGGACATTCGGCCGGCGCAGCGCATGCCGCGGGATTCGCTTACGACCATGTGCTGAATCCACCGATGCATGGCAGCGTCGCGGGACTGATCGTCATCAGTGGCCGCGTGCGCGCCGACGCGCTTCCGGAAAACCCGAATGCACAAAAGGTGCAAGCTTATTTCGGCCCGGATATCGCGCGGTACGAGGCACTGTCGCCGGTCAACCTGGTCGCCGCCCCCTGCATTCCCACGCTGGTGGCCTTTGCGGAATACGAGAATCCCCTGATCGATGTGTACTGTCTCGAACTCGCCTACCGCGTTGCGCTCGCCGCTCGCCGCGCGCCGCGGGTGCTCCGACTCGATGGTCACAATCACACTTCCATGATCGCGCACATCAACACGGCCGACGACCGCCTTGGACAGGCGATGCGCGAGTTCATCGGCAACACCTGCGAGTCGATGACCAACGTCGACAGCGCGGCCGGCTTGGCCCCAGGTCATCCCTCCCTGGCGCTCGGCCGCACCCTCTGAACGAGCCAAGATGCCCGATCTCGAAATAAGCCTCGGCTGCTGCAACTACGATCGCACGCGTGCTCTTTTTGACGGCCGGGTATCGGTCGAGGGTTGCCGGTTGCTGGCGGTGCCGATCGAGCCGGAGGAGGCATTCCACCGCGCCTTCCGCTTCGCCGAATTCGATGTTTCCGAGCTTTCGCTCAGCAGTCACACCCTGATGACCGCGAGAGGAGAGAACGCTTACGTGGGCGTGCCCGCTTTCGTCTCGCGATTGTTTCGCCATTCCGGGATATACATACGAACCGATCGCGGAATCTCGAGCCCCGAGGATCTTCGGGGTCGTACGATCGGCCTGCCGGAATATCAGATTACGGCCAACGTCTGGATCCGTGGAATTCTCCAGGACGAGTTCGGTCTGGATCCGTCGACGATTCACTGGCGGCGGGGCGGGGTCGAAGAGCCAGGGCGCGAAGAACGCGCTTCGTTGACGTTGCCTCCCGGCATCGACCTCGTGCAGGTCGGGGCCGGGAAGACACTCTCCGCGATGCTGGAGGCGGGGGAGCTCGATGCCGTTATCGGAGCGCGGGCGCCCTCGTGCTTCCTCAACGGCGCCGCCAATGTCGGGCGGCTGTTTCCCGATTATCCCGACGCCGAGCGTCGCTATTACGCCAAGCACAAGATCTTCCCGATCATGCACATCATCGGCGTGCGCAAGGCGCTCGCCGAGCGCCATCCGTGGCTGCCGGTAAGCCTGTACAAGGCGTTTTCCGCCGCGCGCGACCTGGCGATGGCAGAGCTCGCGCAGATCGGCCACCTGTTCGTCAGCTTGCCTTGGCCGGTCGCCAATTTCGAGCAGGCGCGGTCCTCGCTCGGCGACGATTACTGGAGCTATGGGTTTGCGAACAACCGGCACGTGCTGGACGTATTCACGCGTTATCATCACGCCCAGGGACTGTCGAAGACCCTGGTGCGCCCCGAGCAGCTGTTCGCTGCCTCGACACTGGACTTGAGCAAGATCTGATGCGCGTTACCGAGGCGTGCTCTGCCGTGCGCCGGCGGTTTGCGGCACGTGGCTGTCGCCGCGCTGTCTTTATTAATTGACCAGGCGGTCAATTTACTGATACCGTTAGCCCAAGGCTGCAGGTGCTGATCGATTCACGCTCGGCACGGCGCGGCCCTCGCCCGAGGAGAGCCCATGTCGATCGCGCGTCATTCGCGTCCTGACGATATCGCCAATGCATCGCTCGAGGAATTGAGTGATCGCTTCATCGCCCGCTATCGCGACCGGAAGCCCGATTGGGCAGCGTTCGAAGATGCCAAGATCGAAGGGTTCAAGCGGGCGCAACACCGTTTCATAGGCGCCGGCGGATCCGGCAAGCATGGCGATACAAGCGTCATTCCGGCGCGCGGCTTCACGCTAAGCATCATGTACGTCGAGCCCAACCAGGGCAATGCCGCCCACACGCACGAAGTCGAGGAAGTTTTTTTCGTGCTGAAGGGCTTTCTGGACGTGTTCCTCGAGGACGAATCGGGGAAGCAGATCTGGACACGGCTCGGCGAGTGGGATTGTATTTCCTGCCCGCCGGGCGTCATTCATGGCTACCAGAACCGAAGCCTTGAGCCCGTGTATTTCCAGGTGATGCTCGGCCGTGGACGTCCCGAAGCCATGGGCTACGCCGACGATAAGTTGTACCAGCGACGAGAGGCGCACCTTCCCTAGCGGACGGCGCTCGCCTGCCGCGTCCCGGTCATGAAGCCACCGCCGTTCCACTATCACGCGCCGCACACGTTGCAGGACGCGCTGGCCATCGTCGGCGAACATGACAACACACGCTTGCTCGCGGGCGGCCAGTCGCTGATGCCGATGCTCAACATGCGACTGTTGTCCCCCGATCACCTGGTCGATATCAATCGGATTCCGGAGCTGGCCGGGATTCGCGAGGACCGCGGCGGCATCGTGATCGGTGCGATGACGCGTCAGCGCGATATTGAGTTCTCGCCGCTTATCCGCGAGCGTCTGCCGCTGCTCGCGGAGGCCATCACACTGGTCGGCCACAGGCAGACGCGCAACCGCGGGACGATTGGCGGCAGTATTTGCCATCTCGACCCGTCGGCGGAACAGCCTGCGGTCGCGATGGCGATGGATGCGACGCTGACTGTCGCAAGCCAGCGCGGCGTCCGCGAAATAGCGATGCGGGATTTTGCACTGGGGCTGATGACCACGGCGCTTGACGACAACGAAATCCTGACGTCGATCAGGATCGAGCCCTGGAGATCCGGCCACGGCTGGGCGTTTATCGAATATGCCCGCCGTCACGGCGACTTCGCAATCGTCTCCGTCGCGGTTTTGCTGGAACTCGACGCTGCCTCGAAAGTCGTGCGCGTTGCGCTGACGCTGGGCGGAGTCTGCCCTGTTCCACTCCGCTTGCGAGAGGCCGAAAAGCAACTTCTCGGGTCAGCGCTCACTTCCGCGAACGTTGCCAAGGTTGCCGAGCAATGCGCAGGCATCGACGCGCTTGACGACCCGCAGGTTCCAAGATGGTACCGGCGGCGCGTTGCGGCCACGCTCCTGCCGCGCGCGATCGCGATCGCCGCTGAGCGCGCGCGTGCGCGGGATGGAGACTCATGAACGGCGGCGAGAAAATGATCTCGGTGACGGTGAACGGTCAGGCATTCACCCGGCCGGTATCAAGCCGCCGGCTGCTCGCAGACTTCCTGCGTCACGACCTGGCGCTTACCGGCACCCACCTCGGATGCGAGCACGGCGTTTGCGGAGCCTGTACGGTGCTCGTCGACGGGGTGAGCGCGAGAAGCTGCCTGATGCTCGCGGTGCAGACGAACGGATGCAGGATCGATACCGTCGAAGGTCTTGCGCCGGACAGCGGAGACGGTGAGGCAATGCATCCACTCCAGGAAGCATTCTGGAGCCGGCATGGCCTGCAGTGCGGCTTCTGTACGCCGGGCATTCTCATGTCGCTGGTCGAGTTGTTGCGCGACGTCGAGGCTCCCACCGAAGAGCAAGTCCGGCTGGTACTGTCGGGCCACCTGTGCCGCTGCACCGGCTACCAGAACATCGTGGCCGCGGCGCTCGAAGCCGCACGCTCGATGTCCAAGCAAGCGCGATGATGGCGGACGACCAGGGGGCGGCTGACGGCAAGCATTCGCCGCGCATCGTCGGCACCAAGGCGAAGCGGATCGAGGACCGCGCGCTACTGCGCGGACGCGGTAAGTTCCTTGACGATATCCACATCGACGGCGTGTTGCACGCGGCCTTCTTGCGCAGCCAGCATGCGCACGCGCGATTGCGCGCCGTCGACGTCTCCGCGGCACGCAAGGCGCCCGGTGTCGTGGCGGTTTTCGATGCGCAAGCCATGCGTGCCGAATTGACCGACCTGCGGATGCCCCTGGGATTCCCGTCGTCGACGCTGCCGGCGGGCATAACGCCGTTCGTGCTGAGCGAACGCGAGGTGTGCTTCGTCGGAGAGGCCGTTGCGATGGTTGTCGCAACGGACCGGTATCTCGCCGAAGACGCAGTTGGCCTGATTCAGGTCGATTACGATCCGCTACCGGCAGTGACGGATTGCAAGAGTGCGCTCGAGAACAGCGAGCCGCGCGCCCGCAGCGATTCGCCGTCGAACGTCATCGAACGGGTGGAGCTCGCCTACGGCGACATCGCCGCCGCATTCGGTCCTGCAAACAGGCAATTCAAGGAAAGCCTGTTCATTCACCGCGGTATGGCGCATCCGATCGAAGGACGCGGTGTACTGGCACGATTCGACGACACGAGCAGCGAGTTGACTGTCTGGTCCTCGACGCAAATGTCGCACGAGCTTCGGCAGGTGCTGGCGGATCTCCTCGGGATGGAACCCGATAGGGTGCGGGTGATCGCACCCGACGTCGGCGGCGGCTTCGGCGCGAAGTACCTCGTCTATCCCGAAGAGATCGCCGTCGCCGCGGCAACGCGACATCTGCGGCGTCCGGTCAAATGGGTCGAAGACCGGATGGAGCACTTCCTCAGTGCGATCCAGGATCGGGATCAGTATTGGGACGTTGCGATTGCAGCGGATAACAATGGAAAGATCCAGGGAATCCGGGGCCGGATGATCCACGACCAGGGCGCGTATACGCCCCAAGGCATCAACTTGCCCTACAACTCGGTTTCGTCGCTGACCGGCCCCTACATCGTACCGGCGTACCAGATGAGCCTGTTCGTTTGCCAGACCAACAAGCCGGCGGTGATTCCGGTGCGCGGCGCGGGCTACCCGCAAGCAGCATTCGTCATGGAACGCCTGATGGATCGAATCGCGCGGGAGTTGCAAATCGACCGTGTCGAGGTGCGCAACCGCAACCTGATTCCCAAAGAAAAGATGCCGTATAACAAGCAGCTCAAGAGCAGGGCAGGCGTTATCGCGGTGATCGACAGCGGCGACTACGCCGCGTGTTCCAGGAAAGCGGTTGACGCCATCGACTACGCTGGCTTTCCTTCGCGGCAGGACCAGGCGCGCGCCACGGGGCGCTACTTGGGGCTCGGCTTTGCGCATGCCGTGAAACCGACTGGCCGTGGTCCGTTTGAATCCGCGGTCGTTCGCGTGACGCCGGCCGGGCGAGTTGTCATCTATACCGGTGCCATGGCGATGGGACAGGGCCTCGCCACCGCCCTCGCACAGCTGTGCGCCGATCAATTGGGCGTGCCGCTGGAGTCGATCGACGTCAGCGCGGGCGACACCAGCCGAGTCTCGCTGGGATTGGGGGGATTTGCCAGCCGTCAGGCGATTCTCGCGGGGTCGGCCGTGCATCTGGCGTCGCTCGAAGTCCGCCAAAAGGCGATCAAGGTCGCGCAGCACGTCCTGGAAGTCGCGGAACAGGATTTGGTTCTGCAGAATGGGCGCGTCGAGGTTCTCGGCGTGCCTAGTCATGGTATTTCGCTCGCGAGTATCGCGCGCAAACTCAAAGGTTCTCCGGGATACGCCCTGCCGCCCGGTGTCAAGCCGGGTCTCGAGGCAACATCGCTATTCCAGTTCGACGCCCAGGCATTCGCCAATGCCACCCACGCCTGCGAAGTGGAGGTGGACATCGGGACAGGCGACGTGCGTATCCTGCGCTATATTGGTGTTCACGATAGCGGAAGGTTGATCAATCCGATGATTGCCGAAGGCCAGATTCACGGCGGCATCGTCCATGGCATCGGCAACTCCCTGTACGAGAAAATGCGGTTCGATGAGATCGGCCAGCCCATCACCACAACGTTCGCCGACTATCTGCTTCCCACCGCCACCGAAATTCCGAACCTCGAGGTTTTGTTTCACGAATCGCCTTCGCCGACCAATCCCCTTGGCGTGAAAGGCATTGGTGAAACGGGCACTATTCCGGTGATTGCCTGCGTCATCTCCGCGGTAGAAAACGCGCTTGGCCCGTTCAACGTGCGGATTCGCGAGGCCCCGCTGTCTCCTATTCGAATACTCGAGATGATTGACGAGGGACGCGCTCAATGATCCGCGGTGGCCGGATGCTCATTCAAGGAGTCGACCAGTGAACCCAGATTGGAGTGGTGTCTTTCCGGCCGTGACGACGCAGTTCCGCGAAGATTTGTCCCTCGACGTCGACGCGACCGCGCGGGTGATCGAGGGCCTGATTCGCGACGGGGTTTCGGGGCTGATCGTCTGCGGCACCGTGGGTGAGAACTGCTCGCTTGCCAGAAACGAGAAGATCGCGGTCATGGAGGCCGCGAAGTCGGTGGCGCGCGGGCGGGTGCCCGTCATCAGCGGCATCGCCGAGTTCACGGCGGCCTTCGCGATCGACATGGCGAAAGAAGCGGCGCGCATCGGCCTCGACGGCGTGATGGTGATGCCGGCGCTGGTCTACTCGTCGAAGCCGCACGAGACGGCCGCGCATTTCCGCAGCGTCGCCAAGGCGACCGATCTGCCGGTAATGGTCTACAACAACCCGCCGATCTACAAGAACGACGTCACGCCGGAGATCCTCGCCTCGCTGGCCGATTGCGAGACGATCGTGTGTTTCAAGGAATCCTCCGGCGACACGCGGCGCTTCATCGATTTGAAGAACATGGTCGGCGATCGTTTCCTGCTTTTCGCCGGGCTCGACGACGTCGTCGTCGAGAGCATCCTGGTCGGCGCCGTCGGCTGGGTCTCCGGCCTGTCGAATGCGTTCCCGCGCGAAGGTGAGACGCTGTTCCGACTGGCGACCGCCGGCCGCTACGACGAAGCGATCAGCCTCTACCGCTGGTTCATGCCGCTGCTCCACCTCGACGCCCGGCCCGATCTCGTCCAGTGCATCAAGCTGTGCGAGCACATCGTCGGGCGCGGCACGCACCGCACGCGTCCGCCGCGGCTGCCCCTCGGTCCGAAGGAAACCGCCGAGATCGAGGCGATGATGAAGCACGCGCTGGCGACGCGTCCCGCCCTGCCGGACGTCGGCCTCAGACGCGCGGCCTGACGCGCGCCTCGCCTCGCTGTCCCTCGCGCCACAACCGGTGCTCGGTTAGAGCAGGTCCCGCCGCAGCGCGAGCATGCGCTCGAACACCCTGCTGCTCTCGCGCAGCCCGCTGTGCTCGTATTCGTTGGTCAGCCAGACTTTGGTGCCGGCGATCGATGCGGCGGTTCGCTCGGAAAGCGCGCGCGGGACGAACATGTCCTCGGCGTAGATCGTCGCGACACAGGGCACGGTGTTGCGCGCCAGTTGCGCCGGATCGTACAAGGCCGGCCAGCGCTCCTCGTGCGCCAGCAGCTCGGCCACCTCGCGCAACGACCGCAGGCCGGGATATTCGTCGAACATCCACGGATAGATCATTTCGCCGGTGAACGAAGGCGGCTTGCCTGGCGCCCAGTTCGTGTCGGGAAACTCGCCGCGAATGCGCTCGGCCGACCAGCGCGCGGCGGCGCCCTGCGTGTAGCACATCTCGTGCAACACCGCGAATATCGGATTGGTCTCGAACGATTGTGAATGTTCGAGCGCATGCAGGAACGGCAGGGCGAGCTCGTCGCCGTGCAGGCCGGCGCAGAAAGCATCCTCGAGCAGGTAGTGCAGCTTCTCCATCCCGTCGTGGAACCCGAGCATGAAGCCGGCCTGCTGGAAGCGGCGAACCGTCAGGCGTCCGCCGCCAGGCAGGGCGACCTCATGACGGTGCAGATGCTCGAGAATGCGGGCGCACAGCGCAAGGTCGGCCGGGTAGCGGGCGAAGAATTGACGCGTCTTGCGCCGCACCTCCGGATAGGTGTGCCGGTAGTATTCGTCGGCGTCGCCTTCGAGCGGCGGCAGACCGCCGGTGATGAAGACTTCGCGCAGGCCGTGCGGAAAGGCCGACAGATAATGCACGGCGCAGAACCCGCCGTAACTCTGGCCGAGCACACTCCACGGCTCGTCCGTGCCGAGGAGCTGGCGACGGATCGCCTCGGCATCGCGAACGATGCTGTCGGCGCGAAAGTGCATCAGATAATCGGCTTGCGCGCGGGCGTTGCCGCGCCGAGCCAGCGTCTGCGGCAATACCACGCTGCTGCGGCCGTTGCCGCGCGAATCGAGCAGCAGCACCTGGTAATCGTCCAGAGCGCGCTTGAGCCAGCCCGATTTGTCGAGCGGTCGCGGTCCCGGAAAGCCGGGCCCTCCCTGGAGAAAGACCAGCCAGGGACGCGTCGCCGACTCGGTTTCGTTGTTCCTCACCGCCCGCGCAAAAATCGACAGCATCTCGCCCGAAGCTTGCGCATGGTCCAGCGGCACGCTGAATTCGTAGTCGGTCAGCTCCATGCCGTGATGGCGGACGGCGGCGAGCGTTCGGAATGTCGTCATGAGTCTTCGCTTGAGTTAACGATCCTGGTCGGATCAATCGGCGTGG
The DNA here is from genome assembly GCA_035607385.1 of Casimicrobiaceae bacterium. Lineage (GTDB taxonomy): Bacteria > Pseudomonadota > Gammaproteobacteria > Burkholderiales > Casimicrobiaceae > PALSA-1003. The sequence continues at coordinate 1,411 of DATNAR010000032.1, read as the reverse complement.
ACGAGATCACTTTGGGTGCCGGTTGCCCGAATCCGTTCCGAGCCGAAGCGCTGCGGACGATACGGCGCGAGATCGATTGCCGGCGGACGCGCTGACATCAGGTCGGCGACCAGTCGCGCGGTCGCTGCCGCCTGCGTAAGCCCCAGGTGGCCGTGGCCGAACGCATAGATGACGCGCTCATCGGTCGCGGCGCGGCCGATCGCCGGCAAGGTGTCGGGCAGCGACGGACGAAAACCCATCCATTCGCTGCCGCCTTCGGTGGAGAGTTCCGGCAGCAAGCGCTTCGCCGTGGCGAGCAATGCCGCCGAGCGCGCGAAGTTGGGCGCCGCTTCGAGCCCGGCAAACTCCACGGCGCCGCCGACGCGAATGCCGCACGCCAGCGGCGTCACGACAAAACCGTGGCCGCCGAACGTCAGCTGGCGCTTCAGATCGAAGGCCTCCGGCGGCAGCGTCGTGTTGTAGCCGCGCTCGGTTTCGAGCGGAATGCGCTCGCCCAGCGTGCGCGCGAGCCGGTGCGACCAGGCGCCGGCCGCGACGACCACGCGGCGCGCGACGATCGTCGGCCCTTCGCGCAAAAGCACGTTGACCCCGTCGGCGCCCGGCGCGAGCGCGGTGACGTCGGCGCGTCCGATGCGGCCGCCGAGGCGCTCGAACGCGCGCGCGAGCGACAGCGTCAATCGCAGCGGATCGCTGATCGTGCTCCAGCCAGGCACGAAAGTCGCCGCCACGATAGCCGGGCTCAGCCCCGGCTGGAACGGCGCGATCGACTGCGCGCCATAGAGATGGGTAAAGGCGATGCCGTGCCCGGCGCGCGCATGCCAGCCCGGCTGCGACGACTTGAGCTCGGCCTCGCTTTCGTAAAGATGCAGGACGCCGTCGCTGCGCAGCATGTGGCTCGCCCCGGCTGCCGCGAGCATTGAAATCGTTTCCGTGGCCGACAGCGTCATCAACGCCGCCTGCGCGGCGGTTGCTGCCTGAACGCGATCACGGCGACTGGCGCGCCAGAAGCGCAGCAGCCACGGGGTGAGCCGAGGGAGGTAGCGAGGCCGGATCGTCAGCGGCCCCAGCGGATCGAGCAGCCAGCGCGCGGCGTGGCGCAGGACGCCCGGCGAGGCGAGCGGCAGGATGTCGGAGAAGGCCAGCGCACCGGCGTTACCGCGGCTGGCCTGCGCCGCGACGCATTCCCGATCGATCAGCCATACGTCGTGCCCTTCGCGCCGCAGTCGCAGCGCGGTGGCCACACCGACGATTCCGGCGCCGATCACCAGCACGGCGCACGAGCGCCGATCCGGCGGCAGCGGCCGCAACGGCGATTCGGTCGCCTTCATCCGGGAAAGGCGCGCCGATCGATTTTGCGTGCGCGGCCGACCGCCGCGATCCGACCGGAATTCAAACCAGACCCCATGTGAAA
>DATNAR010000009.1:0-4433 GCA_035607385.1 Casimicrobiaceae bacterium | reverse complement strand
GCGCCACTGCGGCATCTCGGCCCGCAGATAGGTCTGGATCTTGTCGGCGAGCTCCTGGAAGAACGGGCTCGCCGTGCGTCCGCAACCCGGACAGGCGGTGACCAGTGGGGCGAAGGAGCGCAAGCCCATCGTCTGCAGGATTTCCTGCGCGACCAGGACCTCGCGCGTGCGATCGCCGTTGGGCTCCGGCGTCAGCGAAATCCGTATCGTGTCGCCAATGCCCTGCTGCAACAGCACCGCGAGCGCCGCCGTCGAGGCGACGATGCCCTTCGAGCCCATGCCGGCCTCGGTCAGCCCGAGGTGCAGCGGATAGTCGCAGCGGCGCGCGAGCTCGGTGTAGACGGCGATCAGGTCCTGCACGTCGGAAACCTTGCACGCCAGCAGGATGCGATCGCCGGGCAGGCCGATCTCCTCGGCGCGCTGCGCGCTCCCGATCGCGGAGGTGACCAGCGCTTCGCGCATCACGTGCGCCGCGTCCAGCGGGTTCGTCGACCGCGCGTTCTCGTCCATCAGCCGGGCGAGCAGGTCCTGATCGAGACTGCCCCAGTTGACGCCGATGCGCACCGGCTTGCCGAACTCGATCGCCTTCTCGATCATCACCGCGAATTGCGGATCGTGCTTGCTGCCCTTGCCGACGTTGCCCGGATTGATGCGGTACTTGGCCAGCGCGCGCGCGCATTCGGGATAGTTGGTCAGCAGCTTGTGACCGTTGAAGTGAAAGTCGCCGATCAGCGGCACCGTGCAGCGCATCGAATCCAGACGCTCCCGGATCAGCGGAACGGCGGCCGCCGCTTCGGCCGTATTGACCGTCACGCGGACCAGCTCTGACCCTGCCTCGGCGAGCGCCTTGACCTGCGCGACCGTCGCAGCCACATCGGCGGTGTCGGTGTTGGTCATCGATTGCACGACGATGGGCGCGCCGCCGCCGATCGCGATACCGCCGACCAGTGCGGTGCGCGTTCGGTGACGGATGATCGGCGGAAGATGGAGCGCGGTCATTGCAACCTCATCGATGTCGGGACATCGCCTAGCGCAGGACCAGCCGGGCGACGTTGAGACGGGTGTACGGTGCCAGATCGACCGGCTGGCCGCGATAGACGAGAGTGACGGCCCGCGCATTGCCGATGACGATCGAAAAAGGCGGTGCGCCATCGAACGGCTCGACTGAATCGGCGTCGACCAGGCGCGAAATCAACATCCGTCCGGCCGAATCCCGGATCTCGGTCCACGACGGTCCTTCGTAGCGCACCACCAGCACCGCATCGGCGGCGCCGGCGGCTTGCGGCGCCGATGCCGGTTGGGCGGTACCGTCGGGTGCGGACTGGCCCGACGTCGCCGGCGGCGCGGCAGGGGCGGGCGCGCCGCTGTCGGGCGCCACGGGGTTGGGCAACGGGGTCGTCGACGTGTTCGGCGCCGCCGGCGGCGCCGTCTCGGCCGAGCGCGGCGGCGCCGCAACGCCCACGGGTCTGCCGCGGTACCACTCGTACCCGGCAGCGGCCACGATCGAGGCAACGAGCACCAGCGGTATCAGCCAGCGGCCGAAGCTCGGCGCGCGCGCATGCGCGGTCGGGAGCTCGGCCATCGTCGTTCCGGTCGAATGCAGCGGCGGCGATTCGAGCGAGGGTGCATGCGCCGCATCGGGCAGATGCGCGACCAGGAGATCGGGATCGAGGTTCAAGAGGCGGGCGTAGTTGCGCATGAAGCCGCGCGTGAACGTGCGTCCGGGCAGCATGCCGAAGTTCTCTTCCTCGAGCGCCCGGACCTGGCGCGGCGCGAGCTTCAGCTGCTGCGCCACCTGGTCGAGGGAAAGGCCGGCAGCTTCGCGCGCCGCCCTGAGCTGCGCTCCGGCGCCGAATGCCTCGGGCTCGGGCACGCCGCCGCGGGCCGGCTGTGCTTCGAGATCCATCACTCGCAAGCCTCGGCGATCGCCCGCGTTTCGGGCGCGTCCGGATAGCGGTTGCGCAACTGCGAAATGTACGACGCCTCGGACTGGCGGTCGCCGAGCTTGCGCTCGACGCACATGCCGAGTCGCAGCGCTTCCGGCGGCGCGTTGTTCGTCTGAATCACGCGCCGCATCAAGGCGCGCGATTCGTCGTAGCGGCCTTGCTTGTACGCGAGCTGGGCAAGGCCGTAGCTCGCCAGCACGTTGTTCGGCTGCCCGGACAGGGCGCGACGGAAATAGCCTTCGGCGGCGGCGTTGTCGCCGATCGCCTGCGCGCAGCGGCCGGCATTGACCAGTGCGATCTCGGGCGTGCGATACAAAGGATCGCTGATCGCGGCTTCGAACTGGGCCAGCGCTTCGCGCTCCCGCTTGTGCTGGCAAAGATACCAGCCCCAGTTGTGATGGATATCGGGGTTGTTCGGCGCGAGCTGCAGCGCGCGCTCGAAATTCTGCTCGGCCTTGCTGTCCTCGCCCAGCACCGCGTAGATCAGTCCGAAGATGTTGTACGCCGGGGCGTAATTCGGATCGAGCTTGACCGCGGTATTGAGCTCGCCGATGGCGACGTCCATCTGGCCGCGCTCGTAGTAGCCGCTGCCGAGGTCGGTATGCAGCCTCGCCCGCTCGGCGGCGCTCGCCATCTGCTGCGGCGGCGGCGCCTCGCGCGTCGGCCGCTCGGGCGGCGTCGTCGAAGGGGCGGCGACCAAAGGACCGACGACCAAAGGATTGCCGCATGCCGCGAGCAGCGACAGCGACACGGCGGCGATGGTCAGAAGACGGTAGCGCATGGCAGGCGAGCCCCTAATGAGTCGCAATCGGCTGAATCCTGCGCAACGTGCGGCGCGTCCGGTCCTGGACCCGACCGGCGAGCTGCCCGCAGGCGGCGTCGATATCGTCGCCTCGCGTCTTGCGCAGCGTGGCGACCAGGCCCGCGTCGCGCAGGATGCGCTGGAATGCCAGGATCCGCGTGCGCGAGCTGGTCTTGAATTCGGTGTTCGGAAACGGATTGAACGGAATCAGATTGAACTTGCAGGGCACGTCGCGCACCAGCGCGACAAGCTCGCGCGCGTGCTCGGCGCCGTCGTTGACGTGGTCGAGCATCACGTATTCGAACGTGACGAAATCACGCGGCGCTTTTTCGATGTAGCGCAGGCACGCCGCCAGCAGCTCCGCCAGCGGATATTTGCGGTTGATCGGCACGAGGCGGTCGCGCAGCGCGTCGTTGGGCGCGTGCAGGCTGACAGCCAGCGCCACCGGGCAGGCGTCGCGCAGGCGGTCGATCGCGGGCACCAGTCCCGACGTCGACAAGGTCACGCGGCGGCGCGAGAGGCCATAGGCATTGTCGTCGAGCATGATCTCGAGCGCGGCGGCGACGTTGTCGAAATTGGCCAGCGGCTCGCCCATGCCCATCATGACGACATTGGTGATCGGATGGCGGCCGTGCTCCACCCATGGCGCCGCGATGCCATCGGCGAGCAGCGCGCGATTGGCATGCCACAGCTGACCGATGATCTCGCCGACGGAGAGGTTGCGGTTGAAGCCCTGCTTGCCGGTCGAGCAGAACGCGCAGTCGAGCGCGCAGCCGGCCTGCGACGAGATGCAAAGCGTGCCGCGATCGGTTTCGGGGATGTACACCGCTTCGATCGCATTCGCGTTGCCGACGTCGAGCAGCCATTTGCGCGTGCCATCGGACGCCGTCGAGTCGCGCACCACCGACGGAGCGCGGATCTCCGCATCGCGCGCGAGCGCCTCGCGCGTCGCCTTGGCGAGGTCGCTCATCGCCTCGACCCGGTCGGCGAGCCGATGGTGGACCCAGCGCAGCGTCTGCTTGGCGCGAAACGGCTTTTCACCGCGCGCGGCGAAAAACGCCGTCATCGCGGCGGAGTCGAAGTCGAGCAGGTTGATCATTTGCGCCATCAGCGGCGGTAGATGCTCATCGCAGGAAAGAAATAGGCGATTTCGACGCTGGCGGTTTCGGGGGCGTCCGAGCCGTGGACCGCATTGGCATCGATTGATTGAGCGAAATCGGCGCGGATCGTTCCCGGCGCGGCCTTCTTCGGGTCGGTCGCCCCCATCAGCTCGCGATTCCGCATGATCGCATTATCGCCCTCGAGGACCTGGATCATTACCGGGCCGGAAATCATGAAGTCGACCAGGTCCTTGAAAAAGGGCCGTTCGCGGTGGACGGCGTAAAAGCCCTCAGCATCGGTGCGCGACAGCCAGGAAAGCTTCGCTGCGACTATCTTGAGCCCGGATTGCTCGAAGCGCGAGTAGATCTGGCCGATGACGTTCTTGGCCACCGCGTCGGGTTTGATGATCGAAAGCGTCCGTTCTACCGCCATGCGTTTAGCTCCGACGACGTTTCAAATAAACTCAAAATTATACCATCGGAATGGCCCTTGCGCCGACCCGGGAATCGCTAGGGAGATGCGCGGGCCCGGGCGTCGCCGCCGGACTGCGGTCAGAACGAGCGCGGCAGGCCGAGAACGTGCTC
>DATNAR010000401.1:0-4865 GCA_035607385.1 Casimicrobiaceae bacterium | reverse complement strand
GGTAGCCCTGTTCGAGCGCAAGGTCGAAATCCTGCCCGACGTCGGCCTGCACGCGCGCTTCGATCGTACCGACTGGCGAACGGTGATCGACGCGATGACGCCTTTGTTGCGCGAGCGCCGCTGCTTCGGCGCCTTGCAGCAAGGTGTGGCGCGCCTGGAGGCGCTGTTGCTGGCCAAGGGGATGTCCACCGCGTCAGGCGGCAATGAGCTCGCCGACCGGCCGATTCAGGAGACGAGGGCGCGATGACGGCCGCACGCTCGCTCGCCTGGCTCGCGTTCGTCTTCGCGGCAGAAACGGCGTTCGCGGCCGACGTTCCGTATCTGACCGGGCGCGTCGTCGACAACGCCGAAATCCTCGCGCCGGCGACGCGCGACAAGCTGACCGCTGCGCTCAAGGCGCACGAGGACGCCAGCACCGACCAGATCGCCGTGCTGACGGTGCCGACGATAGGCGGCGAAGCGATCGAGCAATACGCGACGCGCGTGTTCGACGCCTGGAAGCTGGGACAAAAGGGCAAGGACAACGGCGTGCTGGTCATCGTCGTGCCGAACGATCGCAAGATGCGCATCGAAGTCGGCTACGGGCTCGAAGGCACGCTGACCGACGTCGCGTCGAGCCGCATCATCCGCGACCGGATGACGCCGCGCTTCAAGGAAGGCGATTACGACCGCGGCGTGGTCGACGGCGTCGACGCGATCATCGCTGCGCTCGAGGGCCGCGCCGAAGCGGCCCCGGCGAGCGCGCCGGCGGCGAGCTCGAGCGGGGCTAAGTCGCTGGTGCAGTTCGACGGGCCCGAGCTCGCGTGGCCGACGCGCATCCTGCTTGGTGCATTCATTTTCGGGATCATCGGGATCTTCACCGTCGTCGGCGTGATGACGCCGGGCGTCGGCTGGTTCCTCTACGTGTTCCTGATCCCGTTCTGGGCGATGTTCCCGATCATCGTCGTCGGAACGCGCGGCGCGCTGTGGCTGCTCGGCACCTATGTCGTCGCCTACCCGATCGCCAAGCTGATCCTGTCGCGACAGCCGTGGTATCTGAAGGCGGCGAGCGATCTTAAGACCAAGGGTCACGCCAGCATCGGCGGATTCGTGATGAGCTCCGGCGGCGGCTCGTCCGGCGGATTCTCGTCCGGCGGCGGGGGCGGCTTCTCGGGTGGCGGCGGCAGCTCGGGCGGGGGCGGCAGCTCGGGAAGCTGGTAACGCGGTGCGCATTCGTCGTTGTGCCGGCCAGGGGAATAGGCAGCGATGCCACCTCCGGATATCATTGGCGCCCGGCAAGTTCCCGCCCGCGCCATGATCGACTCGCCATCCGCTGCACGCTATGCGCTGAACCAGCCTCCGGTCGTCGGTGAAGTGATCGACGGCGAGGTGATGGTCATCAATCTCGACACCGGCGTCTATTACAGCGTCACCGGCGCCGGGGCCGCGGCATGGCCGATGCTGGTGGCCGGAGCGACGCGACGGGAAATCACCGACCGGGTGGCGCGGCACTACGGTGCCGATGTCGCGTCGGTCGAGCGCGACCTCGGCACGTTCATCGCGCGGCTGGCCGACGAGGCGATTCTGCGGCCGCGCCAGGAAGGCGTCGCGGCCGAGCCGTTCGACGCAGTCGACCCATCGCCGGCGGTGACGTATCCGGGATTCGGCTTCGAGCGTTACGACGACATGCAAGCCTTGCTCGTCATCGACCCGGTGCACGAGGTCGGCGATTTCGGCTGGCCGTCGCGCAGCGCGGACGACAGCGGGAAAGCATGATCGTTGCATCCGACGCGGCGCCGGAGCTCTCGCTCCTGGCCGCGACGCTCGACAAGGCCGTCGCGCGGCTGCCTGCCGCACCGCGCCTGTATCGCGTGGCCGGCGACCTGGTCGCGATTCGCGCCGGAGATCGGGCCGCGGCGTTGCTCGAGGCCTTCACCCCGATGCGGGCGAACGACGACGGCGACGCCGTCGCGCTCGAGGTCTTCATCTTCGATGCGGTGAGCGACAAGCTGGCGCTTCCCGCCACCGCGATAACGCATCGCCGGGTCGCGCCGGCGGGTGGGCTCGGCGCGTTTGCCGCGCCCGGCGCGCAGGCATTTTTTCAACCCGACGCCGGCGTCCTGTCGTTGTTCGACGCATCGCGGCGGCGCGCCTACTGCTGGCTGCGCGATTCGACTGCGCTGCCGTACTACGAATTCGCGGCCCCGCTGCGGCACCTGTTGCAGTGGTGGATGCTCTCGCGCGGCGGCGCGCTGCTGCATAGCGCCGCAGTCGGTACGCCCGGCGGCGGCGTGCTGATCGCGGGGCCCAGCGGCAGCGGCAAATCGACGACCGCACTGGCCTGCCAGGAAGCCGGACTGGGATTTACCAGCGACGACTACGTGCTCGTCTGCTGCCGCGGAGCGCCCACCGTGCACATGGCCTATTCGACGGCGAAGGTCGTGCGCGAAAGCCTGGGCGCGCACGACCGATATCGTCGCCACTTTCGCAATCTCGAGCGCAGCGACGAGAAGCCGATGATGTTCATGCACGAGGTCGCGCCGCAGCGGGTCCTGCGGTCATTTCCGCTTCGGGCCATCGTGGTGCCGGTCGTTGCGCAGCGGAGCTCGACCCGGATCGTCGCGGCGAGCGCGGCCGAGGTTCTGCGCGCGCTTGCGCCAAGCTCGATCCTGCTGTTTCCGCTGGCCGGCGCGATGGCGTTTCAGCGAATCGCGGCGCTGTGCCGGGCCGTGCCCTGCCTGCGCGCCGAGCTTTCCGGCGATCCGCACGACGTCGCCGGCGCATTTGCCCGCCTGCTTCGCCAAGGGGCGATCGCCGGAGTGGCGGCAGCGGCGTGATGCGGCTGAGCGTCGTGCTGCCGGTGTTCAACGGCGCATCCTTTCTGGCCGCGGCGATCGACAGCGTGCTCGCGCAAACCCGGCGCGCGGACGAGGTCATCGCCATCGACGACGGGTCGACCGACGACAGCCGCGCCATACTGGCGCGATACCCGCCGATTCGCGTCGTGAGCCAGGCCAATGCGGGCTGCGCCGCGGCTCGCAATGCCGGTGGCGCACTCGCAAGCGGCGACGCGATCGCGTTCGTCGATCAGGACGACATCCAGTGCGGCGACCGGTTCGCCCGGCAGATCGACGCGTTGCGGGCGGATCCCAGCTTGGGCTTCGTCGTCTGCGCCCAGCAGAATTTCCTGAGCGAGAACATGGCGCGGCCGCCGTCCTGGTGTGATCCGCGCATGCTGGCGGTGCCGCAACACGGGTTTGGCGCGAATACCTTGATGCTGCGCCGCGACGTGCTGGCCAGAGTCGGGCCGTTCGACCCGGAAAAGGTGCCGATGGACGATTCCGACTGGCTGCTCCGTGCGCTCGACGGCGGTGAGCGCTATCTTCATCTCGACGAGCCCTTGGTGCGGCGGCGCATTCACGATGCCAATCTCATTGCCCGGCGGTACGCTCCAGGGGGCACGCACCTGATGGCGCGAACGCTGCACGAGTCGCTGCAACGGCGCCGCGGCCGCGGGAAGACGCGATGAGCGCGATCGACGTCGTCATCCCGGCGTTCAATGCCGCGCGCTATCTCGACCAGGCGTTGGCGAGCGTACTTTCGCAGGACCACGCGGCGCATCGAGTCATCGTCGTCGACGACGGGTCGACCGACGGCACGGTCGACGTCGCGGCGAAGTTCGGCGCTCCGGTGGAGATCGAGCGGCGTCAGAACGGCGGCGCCGCGGCCGCGCGCAATACGGGCATCGCGCGCTCGGACGCGGCGCTCGTGGCCTTTCTCGACGCCGACGATCTCTGGACGCCGCGCAAGCTAGCACTTCAGGCCGCCGTGCTGGACACCGACCCCGCGATCGATTTTGTCGTGTGCCTCGTGCGCGCCTTCGCGAGCCCGGAGCTGCCGGAAGCGGAGCGCAAGGCGCTGGAGGCGCAGCAGCCGCGGCCGTTCGAAGGCTGGATCGCCGGGGCCATGCTGATCCGGCGCGCGTCGTTCGATCGCGTCGGCCCGTTCGCCGAAGACCTTCGCGTCGGAGAAGTCGTCGATTGGCTCAGCCGGGCCCGCCGGGCGGGGCTCAAGCCTCGGCTGATCCCCGAGGTGTTGGTCGAACGGCGCCTGCATCGGCACAACACGACCTTGCAGGCCACCCATCATCGCGATTACCTGCTTGCGGCCAAAAGGCATGTCGAGCGGCTGCGCAAGGACGGCGAAAGCGAACGCCGATGATCGGTGGCGGCTGGCAGCCGACGCCGGCACAGGAAGACCTGCTCGAAGTCGCCGTCGGTCCGGAAGCCCGCGCGCCCGCGGCATGGCAATCGTGGCGTGCGCGCCTGGGATCGCTCGGGCCGGAAGGCGTCGACAAGGGCAGCGCACGAATTCTGCCGCTGCTCAAGCCGCGCCTTCACCTTCTTCCATCCGGCGATCCGATGCTGCCCTTGATCGTCGGCTGTCACCGGCGCGCGCTCTATCATGGCCGCATGCTGCGGGCGCGGGCGGCGACCCTGCTCGCGCTGCTGGCCCGCGCCGGCATCGCGACGATGGTGTCGAAAGGAGGCGTGCTCGGCAGCGCGTATTACGGCGACCTCGGGCTGCGTCCTATGAACGACTTCGACGTCCTGGTGCCGCGCGCTCAGGCGCTCGACGCGATTCGCCTGTTGCTCGATGCCGGATGGGCCAGCACGCAGCCGATGCCCGAAATGCTGCCGGACGCGTATCACAGCGCGTGTTTCCAGTCGCCGGACCGTCTCGACTTCGACCTGCACTGGCATCTTCTGCCGGAAGCGTGCTTCGCCGACGCCGACGCGCCCGTCTGGCGGGCGGCCGAAGCCTATTCGGTCGACGGCGTGCCCACGCAGGCGCCTTGCGCGACGGATCTGCTGGTCGTCGTCTGC
>DATNAR010000396.1:0-3432 GCA_035607385.1 Casimicrobiaceae bacterium | reverse complement strand
AGGATCGCCCCGAGCGCATAGCCCCAGGCGATCGCGGCGGGTTCGCCCGTTCCGATGAGTGCACCGAACAACCAGGGAGCGCCGATCCCGCCGATGGCGGTGCCCAGCGCGTAAAAGAATGCGATCGACAGCGCCCGTACCTCGACCGGGAAGCTTTCGCTGACCACGAGATAGGCCGAGCTCGCCGCCGCGGAGGCGAAGAAGAACACGAACGTCCAGGCCAGCGTCTGCGTGGTCGCATTCAACCAGCCGGCAACGAAGAACATGGCCGTGACGCCGAGCAGCAAGCCGGAAAGGGCGTAAGTCGTGGCTATCATCTGGCGGCGCCCCCAGAGATCGAAGTAGCGGCCGAGAATCAGGGGCCCGAGAAAATTGCTCGCGGCAAACGGCAACAGATAGAGTCCCACGTCCTGCGGCGGCACGGCATAGAAGCGGCCTAGGACCAGCGCATAGGTAAAGAAGATCGCGTTGTAGCAAAACGCCTGGGCGGTCATCAGCACGAGCCCGAGCACCGCCCTGCGCGGGTAATGCCGAAAAAGCGTAAGGCCGAGGTCGACGAAGCTGACGACGCGCGCGCGGATCCGCAGGCGCAGCCGCGGCAGCGCGACATGCGCGACGCCGCCGCCGCGGACCTCGCGCTCGACCGCGGCCGCGATGCGCTCGGCTTCTTCGGTGCGTCCGTGCAGCAGCAGCCAGCGCGGGCTTTCGGGCAGGTATCGCCGCAGGAAGAGGATGCCGAGGCCGAGTGCAGCACCCAAGCCGAACGCCAATCGCCAGCCGATGTCGAGCGGAAGGCGACCGGGCTGCAACAGCAGGCTGGAACCGATCGCGCCGAGCGCGGCTCCGACCCAGAAACTCCCGTTGACCGCGAGATCGGTGCGCCCTCGGTACCGGGCGGGGATCAGTTCCTGGATCGCCGAATTGATCGCCGAGTACTCGCCACCGATTCCGGCGCCGGTCAGAAAGCGGAAAAGCGCGAAGGTCGCGAAATCCTGCGACAGGGCCGTGGCCGCCGTGGCGAGGACATAAACGCCCAGCGTTACGAAGAAGAGGCGCTTGCGTCCGAACCGATCGGTGAGCCAGCCGAACAGAAGCGCTCCCAGCACGGCCCCGGTGAGATAGGCGCTCGCCGACAGCCCGACCTGAGCGTCGCTGAGCCGCAACGATGGACTCGCTTTCAGCGCACCGGACACGGCGCCGGCGAGCGTCACCTCCAGGCCGTCGAGCACCCAGGTGATCCCCAACGCGACAATCACCAGCGAATGAAACCGCGACCAGGGCAAGGCGTCCAGCCGCGCGGGGATGGAGCTCTCGACTATCGTTCCGGCTTGCTGTGCAGTTCGTTCCATCGGCTGCAATGACAGCGTACTACATCGGCCACGCCGACCGAGGCTTGCTGGTCAAGACCACAGCCGCGTAGATCGGTCGTGGCTTTAGCGGCCGGCGGGATGCAATAATCCTTACCGTCGCGCCCGTTTCATTCTGCCGTACTGCGCGTAAAATCGCGCGCTTCGGCAGTTCTTCTCCGGGGTCGCCACCATGAAATTCCGCCACCTTCTGCTGGGCATCGCCGCCGCCATCCTGGCGCCGGCCCACGCCGAAACGATTGCCGACCGGTGGGACCTGTCGGAGATCTATCCGTCGACGGCAGCCTGGAACGCCGATGCGAGCAAGGTCGACGGAGAGCTCAAGGAGCTTGCCGCATGCAAGGGTCACCTTGGCGAAAGCGCTGCGCGATTCAAGCAATGCCTCGACCTCCAGGCCGACCTCACCAAACGGTATTACCGGCTGGCCGCGTATGCGAGCGAGCAGGCCTCCGAGGACACGGGCAACGCCGCGTTTCAGGAGCTCGATCAGAAATCCGACCTTCTCGGCAACCGGGTGACCGAAGGCAGCGCCTTCGTCGACCCGGAGGTTCTGCACATCGGCAAGGACCGGATCGCGCAGTTCCTGAAGAAGGATCCGTCGCTGTCGATCTACCGGTTCCCGCTCGCGCAAACCTTGCGCAAGGCGCCGCACACGCTGGACGATCAGGGCGAGGCGCTGCTCGCGAAATTCAGCATGATGGACAACGCCGGCGGATCGGCCTACACGATCCTGACCAATGCCGACATCCCGTGGCCCAAGCTCAAGCTTTCCACCGGAGAGGAGATCACGCTCGACGCGTCTGCCTACACCAAATATCGCGAGCTGCCGAACCGCGACGACCGCAAGAAGGTGATGGACAGCTTTTTCGGCACGTTCAAAACCTACGAGCGCACGCTCGGCGTCGACCTGTATTCGCAGCTCAAGCAGGACACGGTGTACGCGAAGGTGCGCAAGTACCCGGACTCGATCACGCGCTCGCTCGACCGCAACAACGTTCCGGTTGCGGTCTTCGATGCGTTGATCGCGCAGACCAACGCGAATCTGCCGACGCTGCATCGCTATTTCCGCCTGCGGGCGAAGATGCTGGGCGTGCCCCAGCTGCACTACTACGACATCTATCCACCGCTCGTCCACAGCGACATCAAGCTGCCGTTCGACGTGGGTCGCAAGCTGGTGCTGGAAGCCGTGGCTCCGCTGGGCAAGGACTATGTCGATGCCATGGCCTATGGCTTCGACCACCGGTGGATGGACACCTATCCGCGTCCGCGCAAGTTGTCGGGCGCGCACATGGACGGATACGCCTACGACGTCCACCCGTACGTGTTGATGAACTACAACGACGACTACGAATCGGTCACCACGGTCGCGCACGAGTGGGGCCATGCGATGCATTCGTACCTCGCCAACAAGGCGCAGCCTTTCGTGACCGCGAATTACGCGATATTCATCGCCGAGATCGCATCGACCTTCAACGAGGAGCTGCTGCTGCAGCGCGTGCTGAAGACGGCGAAAACGGACGACGAGCGCATCTATTACCTGGGCTACGCGCTCGAGCAATTACGGGGAACGTTCTTCCGCCAGGCGATGTTCGCCGAGTTCGAGCGCAACATCCATGCGCGGGTCGACAAGGGTGAGCCGCTGACCGGCGAGGCTCTGACCAAGACCTACTGCGAAATCCTGAAGCGCTACCACGGCGCCGCCGAAGGCGTCGTCGACATCGATGACGCCTATTGCGTCGAGTGGGCCTACATCCCGCACTTCTACAACAGCTTCTACGTCTACCAGTACGCGACCTCAATCGCCGCGAGCGCGCTGTTCGCGCAGCGGGTCGGCGCCAACGAGCCGGGCGCGCTGCCCCGCTATCTCGATCTGCTCAAGGCCGGAGGATCCGGTTATCCGTACGAACTGGTGAAAAAAGCCGGAGTGGATCTCGCCACGCCGGCGCCGTATCAGGCGCTGGCCGCGAGGATGAATTCGATCATGGACGAGATCGAGGCCATTCTGGCCCGGCAGAAGAAGTAAGTTTCACGCGCATCGGCCGACGGCGCGGCCGATATGGGGAAT
>DATNAR010000044.1:0-12512 GCA_035607385.1 Casimicrobiaceae bacterium | reverse complement strand
GACAATGCTGCGCTGCTCGCGCTCTACGCCGATGCGTGGCGCGCCACCGGCGAGCCTGCGTTCGAGAAAACCGCGCGCGGGATCGTGGCGTGGTTGCAGTCGGAGATACGCGCGCCCGAGGGTGGTTTTTATTCGAGCCTCGACGCCGACAGCGAGCACGAGGAGGGCAAGTTCTACGTTTGGACGCCCGACCAGGCGAAGGCGGAGCTCGATCCGATGGAGTACGCGGTCGCGGCGCGCCACTGGGGGCTCGACCGGCCGCCGAACTTCGAGCACGCGGCATGGCACCTGCGAGTCACGGTGCCGCTCGAGCAGGTCGCGCGCGAGCTTTCGCTGCCGCTGCCCGAGGTCGAAGCGCGTCTGGAGACGGCGCGCAACAAGCTGCTGGCGGCACGCGCGCGGCGAGTCCGGCCGGGCCGCGACGACAAGCTCCTCTGCTCGTGGAACGCCCTGATGATCGCCGCGCTGGCGCGTGCTTCGCGCGTGTTCGACGAACCGTCATGGCTGTCCGACGCGCAGCAGGCCGCGGACTTCATCCGGCAGGCGATGTGGCGCGACGGGCGGCTGCTGGCGACGTACAAGGATGGGCGCGCGCACTTGAACGCCTATCTCGACGATCACGCTTTTCTGCTCGCCGCCTTGATCGAGCTTTTGCAGAGCTCGTTTCGCGCGCAGGACCTGGCGTGGGCGATCGAGATTGCCGATGCCCTCCTCGCACGCTTCGAGGACCGCGTGGGGGGCGGATTCTTTTTCACCAGCGACGACCACGAACGTCTGCTGCTCCGGCCGAAGCCCGGGCACGACAATGCGACACCGTCGGGCAACGGCGTTGCCGCGCAGGCGTTGATCGCGCTCGGCCACTGGCTGTCGGAGCCGCGCTATCTGGACAGCGCCGAGCGAACCGTGCGCGCGTTCGGGCGCGAGCTCGCTGCCCGGCCCGCCGGATTTTCGTCGTTGCTGATTGCGCTCGATGCCTGCCTCGAGCCCCCGGCACTGCTGGTGCTGCGCGGCGAGCCCGCCGCCTGCGCGACGTGGCAACGCGATGTCGAACGCCACTACCGGCCCTCGCTCTGGACGCTCAACCTGTCGCAGCAGCAGCCATTGCCGGATGCGCTGGCGAAGCCCCACGACGCCGCTGCCGGCAAGGTGACGGCGTGGCTTTGCCGCGGCACCGTGTGCCTGCCTGCGCTGCACGCGCTTTCCGACCTGGACGCGGTGCTCGCGTCCTGAACGGGCCGCGGTTTGGCGGCGCGAGCGCCGTCCGGTACCATGGCGACCGACAGCCATCACCCTACGGAGATAACATGAAACGCCACGCCATCGTGCTCGCCGCTGCGCTGCTCGCCGCGGGCAACGCACGCGCCGCGCTGGATAACGCCGCCGCGCAGGCGCTGATGCAAAAGGACGGTTGCTCCGCCTGCCACGCGATCGACCGGAAAGTCGTGGGCCCCGCCTACCAGGACGTCGCGGCCAAATACAAGGGCGACAAGGATGCGTTGGCCAAGTTGAGCGACAAGGTCAAAAAGGGCGGCAGCGGCGTGTGGGGCCCGGTCCCGATGCCGCCGAACGCCCAGGTCAGCGACGCGGACATCAAGACGCTGGTCGGCTGGATTCTGGCGCTGAAGAAGTAAGCGCCGACACACCTGCCGCGCGCCGCCGGCATTTTGACAGCCGCCGACGCGGCCGGTAAGCTTGCCCGGCTCGTGCAGGAGAGGGCAGCCCCAGTTGGACCGGCTGCCGCCGAAGGCGTAACTCCCGCGATCGCTCAGGCAAAAGGACTGCGCGAGCCGTAAGTCACTCTGGAGAGCGGCCGCGCGCGAGATGCAGCGGCCCACCGAAGGGGCACCGGCCAACGCCGCAAGGCGAACGCTGCAATCTCTCAGGTAAAAGGACAGACGGGGCGAGGCCGAAGTCGTGGCTTCGCCCTTTTTCCTGCCTGGGAGGCGCGTTGCTCAAGCAAACCCCGCTCCATGCGATTCATCGCGCCGCCGGCGCGAGGATGGTTGACTTCGGCGGCTGGGACATGCCGGTCCACTACGGGTCGCAGATCGACGAGCACCACGCGGTGCGGCGCGGCGCCGGGATGTTCGATGTCTCGCACATGCTTGCGGTCGACATCGAGCCGCGCGAGCCCGCGGGCGGAAGCGGCGTACGCGACTTCCTGCGCGGCGCGCTTGCGAACAACGTCGACAAGCTGACCGTACCGGGCAAGGCGCTCTATTCGTGCCTGCTGCGTCCCGACGGCGGCGTGCTCGATGACCTGATCGTGTACTTCCTGCGGGAAGACTGGTTCCGGCTGGTCGTCAATGCCGGCACGGCCGACAAGGACCTGGCGTGGCTCGGCGCGCTCGTCGCCGAGCGCGCTCCGGAGCTCAAGCTGACGCCCCGACGGGACCTCGCGATGATCGCCGTGCAAGGACCGCAGGCGCGCGAGCGAGTGTGGACGGTCGTCCCCGCGGCGCGCGCGGCGAGCGAATCGCTGAAACCTTTCAACGCCGTGCAGGCCGGCGAGTATCTGATCGCACGCACCGGATATACCGGCGAGGACGGCTTCGAGATCACGCTGCCTGCCGCGCTCGCGCCCGACTTCTGGCGGGCGCTGCTGGCGCTAAGCGTCAAGCCCTGCGGTCTCGGTGCGCGCGACACGCTGCGCCTGGAAGCCGGAATGAACCTGTACGGCCAGGATATGGACGAGGCCGTCAGCCCGCTGGAGTCCGGTCTTGCATGGACCGTCGACCTGACGAGTGCGCGCGACTTCGTCGGCAAGTCCGCGCTGCTTGCCGCGCATCCGTCCCGGCAGCTCGCGGGCCTCGTTCTGCAGGACCAGGGCGGCATACTGCGCAGCCACCAGCGGGTGAGCACGGCGCACGGCGACGGCGAAGTCACCAGCGGCAGCTATTCGCCGACACTGAGCCGCTCGATCGCGCTGGCGCGCGTGCCGGCTCGCGTCGCGCCGGGCGATATCGTGCACGTCGACGTGCGCGGCAAGCCGCTCGCCGCGCGCGTGGTCAAGCCGCCGTTCGTGCGCAACGGCAAGAGCCTGATCGACTGAGCCAACCGCGATGACGCCGCCCGCGCATCGATCCACCACCCTCGCATGGAGCGCTACCCGATGAACGTACCCGCCGAGCTCAAATACACCGCAAGCCACGAATGGGTCCGCAGCGAACCGGACGGTGCGATCACGACCGGCATCACCGATCACGCGCAGCAGGCGCTGGGCGACCTCGTCTTCATCGAGTTGCCTCAAGTCGGCAGAACGCTCAAGGCCGGAGAAGCCTGCGCGGTCGTCGAGTCGGTCAAGGCGGCCTCCGATGTGTACGCGCCCGTGGCGGGTGTCGTGCTGGCGGTCAACGAGGCAGTCGTCGCCGCGCCCGAAAAGGTCAACGCCGACGCCTACGGCAACTGGCTGTACCGGCTGAAGCCCGCCAATCCGGGCGACGTGGCCAAGCTGCTGGACGCAACCGGGTATATCGCGGTGGCCGGCGAATCCTGATCGACCGAGGACACACGATGGCCATGAATGAACCCGGACCGGGACCCAGCGCGCACCCGCGCTCGAGCTTGCGCGAGCTCGAGCAGCATCGCGGCTTCGTCGACCGTCACATCGGCACCGACGAGGCCGATCAGGCGGCGATGCTGCGCACGCTCGGCTTCGCCACGCGCGGCGCGCTGATCGACGCCATCGTCCCGGCGGCGATAAGGCGCCGCAAGCCGCTGGCCCTGCCCGCCCCGAAGGGGGAGGAGGAGGCGCTCGAGGAGTTGCGCAGTCTCGCGGCGAAGAACCGCGTCTATACGACCTACATCGGACAGGGGTACTACGGCACCTACACGCCGGGCGTGATACTGCGCAACGTGCTCGAGAACCCCGCCTGGTACACCGCCTACACCCCTTACCAGCCGGAAATTTCGCAGGGACGGCTCGAGGCCCTGGTCAACTTCCAGACGATGATCTGCGACCTCTGCGCGATGGCGATTGCCAATGCCTCGATGCTGGACGAAGCGACCGCCGCGGCCGAGGCGATGGCGCTGTGCCGGCGCATGAGCCACCAATCGAGCCGCACGATATACGTTGCCGCCGACGTGCTGCCGCAGACGATCGACGTCGTGCGCACGCGGGCCGGTCCGTTGGACATCGCGGTCACCGTCGGACCCGCCGATGCGGCGGCGGACGCCGACTGCTTCGCGGTGATGCTGCAATACCCGGGTGCCGACGGCGATGTGCGCGACTATCGCGATCTGACCGCCAGGCTGCA
The DNA here is from genome assembly GCA_035607385.1 of Casimicrobiaceae bacterium. Lineage (GTDB taxonomy): Bacteria > Pseudomonadota > Gammaproteobacteria > Burkholderiales > Casimicrobiaceae > PALSA-1003. The sequence goes on along the minus strand of DATNAR010000044.1, from coordinate 8,256 downwards.
CGCGAAGGGCGCGCTGGTCATCGCCGCGACCGATCTGCTTGCGTTGACGATGCTGGTCCCGCCCGGCGAGTGGGGCGCCGACGTCGTCGTCGGCTCGAGCCAGCGCTTCGGCGTGCCGATGGGTTTCGGCGGGCCGCACGCCGCGTTCCTCGCCACGCGCGACGAATTCAAGCGCAGTCTCCCCGGGCGGCTGGTCGGCGTCAGCGTCGACGTCAACGGCGAGCCCGCGTACCGTCTCGCGCTGCAGACGCGCGAGCAGCACATCCGGCGCGAAAAAGCCACGTCGAACATCTGCACGGCGCAGGTGCTGCTCGCGGTGATCGCCAGCATGTACGCCGTCTACCACGGGCCGCAGGGCCTGGCGACGATCGCGGCGCGCGTGCACCGCCTGACCGGCATCCTTCGCGCCGGACTCACGCAACTCGGTCTCGACTGCGTCAACCAGACCTACTTCGATACGCTGACGATCGCCACCGGCGCGCGCACCGGCGCGATTCACGAGCTCGCGACGGCGGCGCATGTCAATCTGCGCCGGATCGACGCGACGCATATCGGTGTCTCGCTGGACGAAACGACGACACGCGACCGGGTACGCCTCCTGTGGACGATCTTCGCGCCCGGGGGCGCCGCGCTGCCCGAATTCGACGCGATCGAATCGGCGACGGCCGACGCCTGGCCGCCAGCCTTGCGCCGCACGACGCCGTTTCTCACTCACCCGACGTTCAATCGCTATCACTCCGAGACGGCGATGCTGCGCTATCTGCGGCGCCTGGCCGACAAGGACATCGCGCTCGACCGCGCGATGATTCCGCTGGGCTCGTGCACGATGAAGCTCAACGCGACGCTCGAAATGATCCCGGTGACGTGGCGCGAGTTCGCCCACATGCATCCGTTCGCGCCGGCCAACCAGACGGTCGGCTATCGCGAGATGATCGCCGGCCTCGAGCGCATGCTGTGCGCGATCACCGGCTACGCGGCGGTGTCATTGCAGCCCAACGCGGGATCGCAGGGCGAATTTGCGGGACTTCTGATCATCAAGGCCTACCACGCTGCGCGCGGCGAAGGGCACCGCGACGTGTGCCTGATTCCGGCGTCCGCGCACGGCACGAATCCGGCCTCGGCGCAGATGGCCGGCATGCGGGTCGTCGTCGTCGCGTGCGACCGCGAAGGCAACGTCGACCTGGCCGATCTCGAGGCCAAGGCCGCCGCGCATCGCGCCGAGCTCGCGGCGATCATGGTCACCTATCCATCGACGCACGGCGTGTTCGAAGCCGGCATCCGCGACATCTGCGACATCGTCCACGCCCACGGCGGCCAGGTATACGTCGACGGCGCCAACCTCAATGCGCTGGTGGGATTGGCCGCACCCGGCGAATTCGGCGCCGACGTCTCGCACCTGAACCTGCACAAGACCTTCTGCATTCCGCACGGCGGCGGCGGACCCGGCGTCGGTCCGGTCGCCGTTGCCGCGCATCTCGCGCGCTTCCTGCCCGGCCACCGCATCCTGCAGGGCAGCGTGGACGCCGGCGCCGAGCGCATCGGGCCGGTGTCGGCAGCGCCGTACGGCAGCGCCAGCATCCTGCCGATCTCGTGGATGTACATTGCGATGATGGGCGGCGACGGCTTGAGAGCCGCGACCGAGTCGGCGATCCTGGCGGCGAACTACATCGCCAAGCGTCTGGCGCCGCATTATCCGGTGCTCTATTCGGGTCCCGGCGGGCTGGTCGCGCACGAATGCATCGTCGACGTGCGCCCGCTGAAGGACACTAGCGAGATCACCGTCGATGATGTCGCCAAGCGGCTGATCGATTACGGGTTTCATGCGCCGACGATGAGCTTCCCCGTTCCGGGCACGCTGATGATCGAGCCGACCGAGAGCGAGTCCAAGGCCGAAATCGATCGCTTCATCGATGCGATGATCGCCATACGCGCCGAAATACGCCTGATCGAACAGGGACGGATGGATCGGCGCGACAACATGCTCAAGAATGCGCCGCACACCGCCGCCAGCCTGCTCGTCGCCGACTGGACGCATCCATACGCACGCGAGCAGGCGGCGTATCCGGTCCCGGGTCTGAAGGAGCACAAGTACTGGCCGCCGGTCGGCCGCGCCGACAACGTCTACGGCGACCGGAATCTGTTCTGCACCTGCGTCCCGGTGGCGGATTACGCCTGATGGCCGCGGCTTGAAGGTCCTCGTCCTCGGCGCCGGCGTCATCGGCACGACGTCGGCCTGGTATTTGCGCGAACAGGGGCACGAGGTCACGGTGGTCGACCGGCAGCGCGTCGCCGGTCTGGAAACGTCGTTTGCCAACGGCGGCCAGATCTCGGTCTCGCACGTCGAGCCGTGGGCCAATCCCGCGGCGCCATGGAAGATCCTCAAATGGCTCGGCCAGCCGGATGCGCCGCTATTGTTCCGGCCACGGCTCGACTGGCAGCAGTGGCGCTGGGGAGCCCAGTTCCTGTTCGAATGCCTGCCCTGGCGAACGCGGCGCAACATGCAGCAGATACTCGCGATCAGCAAGTACTCGGGCGAGATGCTGCGCGAGCTCCGGGCGACGACGATGCTCGCCTACGACGATCTGCAGCGCGGCATCCTGCAGATCTACACCGATCGCGCCGACTTCGACGATGCCGCGGCGGCAGCAGAGCTGGTGCGCACCTACGGCATAGCGCGCGACGTGAAAACGGCGGCCGAATGCGTCGCGATCGAGCCGGCGCTCGAGGCCCGGCGCGACTGGATCGTCGGCGGGACCTACACGCCGAGCGATGAAAGCGGCGATGCCCGCAAGTTCACGCAGGGGCTCGCCGCCCGCTCGTTCGCGCGCGGCGTCGTCTTTCGCTTCGGCGTGACGGTCGACGCGTTCGATGTTGCCGCTGGCGCAGTCTCCGGCGTCATGGCGCATGTTCCGACCGACGACGGTGAGTCGCGCCGGCAGTTGCTCACCGCCGACGCTTATGTCGTGTGCCTGTCGAGTTACACGCCGCGGCTGCTCGCGCCGCTGGGCATTCATGTGCCCGTCTATCCGGCCAAGGGCTACTCGGCCACGATTCCGATCGTCGATCCGGCGGCGGCGCCGTCGGTCAGCGTCACCGACGACGCCAAGAAAATCGTGTTCACGCGGCTGGGGAATCGGCTGCGCGTCGCCGGGACGGCGGAGCTCTCCGGCTACAATCTCGACCTCAATGTCGTGCGCTGCGAAGCGCTGACGCGCCGCGCCGCGGAATGGTTCGGCGGCGCGATCGACCCGACGCGGGCCGACTACTGGACCGGATTACGGCCGGCGACGCCGTCGAATGTCCCCTTGATCGGCCGCACGCGCTACCCGAACCTCTATCTGAATACCGGCCACGGCACGCTCGGCTGGACGATGGCCGCCGGCTCGGGCAAGGCGATCGCCGAGCTGGTTTCGGGTCGCAAGCCCGAGATCGGCTTCGACTTCGTCGGCGTCTGACGGCAAATGCGCGGCGGCCGTGCGGCGTCCCGCGCCTAGCGCAGGATCCAGATGACCGCGATCACCCACGCCAGCGCGGCTGCCTGCAGGTGGCGGTCGCCGACGAACAAGCCGCTCGGGTCTTCGGCCGCGTGGCCGTCGCCGAGCAGATACAGATAGCGAAACAGCGCATAGGTGACGATCGGCACCGTATAGACCAGATCCGCGCTGCCGTGCACGGCGATCGTCTGCGGGCTGATCGTGTAGAGACTGTAGGCGATCAACGTGCCGCTGACGCAAACGACGATAAGCCGGTCGAGCAGCGCCGGCGAATATTCGGCGAGCACCGCGCGCCCCGCCCCTGTGCCCGCCACGGCGGCTTCGGCGCGGCGCTTGCCGAAGCCGAGAAGCAAGGTCAGCATCAGCCCGCACATCAAAAGCCACGGCGAGGGCGCGATGCCCACGCCGAGCGTGCCGGCCAGGATACGCAGCAGGAACCCGAGCGAGAGCGCGAAGACGTCGACGATGACGATCCGCTTGAGCGAGAGCGAGTAGAGGAAATTCAAGCCGAGGTAGGCGACGAGCACGAGCAACAGCGCTACACCGACCCAGGCGCCGATCGCCAGGCCGGCAAGCGCCAGGACGACCGCGAGCGATCCGGCCGCGCCGCCGCCGATCCGGCCGCTGGCGAGCGGCCGATCGCGCTTGGTCGGATGCGCACGATCGGCGTCGCGGTCGAGCCAGTCGTTGCCGATATAGACGGCGCTCGCCAGCAGACAGAACGCGATAAAGGCGAGAGCGACTTGCTGCGCGAGTGCGATGTCGTGCCAGGCCCGCGCGAACAGGAACCCGGCCCAGACGAACGCGTTCTTGATCCATTGCTGCGGCCGCAGAAGTTGCCAATAATGCATAATCGTTCCCCTTCGCCGCCGGCGCCACCCAGGCCGACTTCGCCAGCACGAATGCGCGCCGCGCCGCACTCGTCGTTCACGATCCTGGCCCTATGATGCCTGAGCGCTATCGCGCCGTGGCGCGACTTGCGGCGCTCGCATTGCTTGCGCTCGGCGCCTGGCGCATCGCGGTCATCATCGCGGCGTCGCCGCTGCTGGGCTATGCCAACCAGTTCGACATGGGACGCACCTCGGCCTGCTTCGGCCTCTGGCCCGATCTGCCGGCGCCGGCGCGCTACGAGGCGCATCCGCAGGCGCCGATCGCGCATTACGTGCGCGGTGAGCCCAGACCGGCCGAATGCTATCGCAGCAGCGAGCTCGTCTTTGTCGCGGCGGCGCTGGCGATCGCGCCGCGGGAAGGCCCGGTCGATCTGCGCCTCGTCGGTGCGCTCAAGGGTGCGGTGCTGATGCTGGTGGCGCTCGGGCTCGACGCGGCGCTCAAGCGGCGCCCGGCCTGGGCGCTCGCGAATGCGGCCGTGCTCGCGCTCGTGCTGGCCGATCCGATGATCACGCTCTGGGCCAATACGCTCTACACCGAGTTCGGCGCCTTGCTCGGGGCCTACGCATCGATCGGACTGCTGCCGGTGCTGATCCGACCTGACGCGGAGCCGTCGCCGGCGTCGCGGCGCTGGGCGATGGCCGCCTTCGCCTGCAGCCTCGCCGTCCTGGGCTTGTCGCGACAACAGCATCTGTTGCTGCCGGCGGTGCTTGCGGCGCCGGTGCTGATTTCGCTGTGGCGGCCGGCGCGGAGGATCGCAGTGGGACTGGGCATGTGGGTGCTTGCGCTCGCGATCGCCCAGGCGATGACGGCCCGGCCGGCGACGATCACCGCCGCCAACAATGTCGACGTGGTGCTGGGCGCGATCCTGCCCGCCTCGCGCGACCAGGCGCGCACGGCGGCCACGCTCGGATTGCCGCCGCGTTGCCTGCAATCATCCGGCGCGAGCTGGTACGAAACGATGGGCGAGTCGCTCGCCACGACCTGCCCCGAGGCCTTGGCGATGCCGAAGCGCGCATTGGCCGCCGTCGCGTTCACCGAGCCTGTGACGATTGCGCGCGCGGTGTTGCGCGGGCTGCCGCAATTGCAGGACTGGCGTCTGGGCTACCTCGGCAGCGTTGAAGGTCGCGATTTCGCCGGCAACGAGGCCGTGCGCGCCGTCGCGGGTCCTGCGGCGATCAGCCTCGCGCCCGTCGTCAGCGCACTGCCGCGGCAGGCGTTCGCATGGATCCTCGGCGCTTCGCTCGCGTTGCTGATCGCGAGCGCGGGCGCGACGCTGCGGGCATCGATCCGCGGACGACCGGCGCCTTTCGCGCTGATCACCTATGCGCTGATGGCGACGGCGTGGTACACGATACTGACGTCGATTCTGGGCGACGGCTACGTCGAAATCCCGCGCCACGCCCAGCTGGCGGCGCCTTGTCTGGCCGCGGGCTTCCTGATCGTGGCCGGCAGCTTGATTGCCGCGATGCTGGTGGCCGGCCGGCGCGGCGACGCCACCGCGGCCGATGCGCCGGCGGCCGTGCCCGTCGTCGCCGCATCGGTGGCGCTCGCGGCGATCGGCTATATCGCCTTGCGCGGAGCGATTGCCGCGACGCCACTGGGCACCGGCATCGTCGATCGCCCGAAGCAGAACCGTGTTGAAGGGGCGGTCGAGTTCGTCGGCTGGGCGCTCGATCCGCGCGGGGTGGCGCGGGTCGAGCTCGTCGCCGACGGCGGCGAAGTCTATCGGGCCGAGTACGGGCGCCCGTACGCCGGCGCGCGAGGTGAGCCGCTGGCGCTGTATTTCCCGAGCTATCCGGATGTCGCGCTGCCGGGCTTCGTCGCGACCTTGCCCGCGCAGGCTCTTGCCGGCGGCAGCCTCGGCGTGCGGACATTCGTCGTCAACCTCGACGGCGTGCGCACCGAGATCGATCGCCGCCGGCTGGTCGTCCGCTAGCCGCGCGGCGCGCGCTTAGTCGGTGCCTGGCAGCAGCATCAGTTCGGCCTCGATGCGCCAGTGCCCGCCGCGGTCGCGCATCCAGACGTGGACATAGTGTCCGGTTGCTTTGGCGTGCGCGCCGAGTAGATGCAGACGGCCGTAACTGTAGCCCAGGTCTTCCGAGCGCGACACGCCGGCGGCCAGTGTCTCCCACCGGAAGCTGAGCTCGCGTTCGGCCAGTTGCGCGACGATCGCGTCGCGCCCCAGCGCCGGCGGCGTCGGGCCGATGACGAGTCGAGCGTCATCGGCCAGCAAGGCCGCGTACCTGCTCGTTGCCTGCCCCTGGCCGAACAACGGCTGCGCTTCCAGATCGAACAAAGCCTTTTGCCCCGTTGCAGCACCGGCTGTCGCGACCGATATCAGCGGCTGCGGATCGTCGCCGAACGCCGCATCGGGCACCGGCGCGCGCGTCGGCACGCCGCCATCGACGATGACCTTCCAGCTGCCCTCGGGTTGGCGGCGCCACACCGAAAAGAACATGCCCTGCGCCGGCTCGCGCACCGCGGGCGCGCGGCCGGCGATCGTATACGGGCCGGTCGTGAATCCGAGGTCGCCGGCACGCGCCACCGCGGCGATGGCGGGATGCCAGTCGAGGACGAAGGGCTCGATTGCCTCCGGGCGGGCGCGAAAGCGGGCCCGGGTGTTGCCCGGATCGGGGGCGAAGTTGACGCCGTCGTCGGCAAAGTATTCGATGAACGCGGCGCGCATGCCATGGTCGACCGAGTACTTCGCAAACGCGAGCTCCGCTGCCGCCAGCGAGTCGCGTGCGCTGGCGCCCGGCTGCCGCTGCGGCGGCGCCGGCAGCGTCGTGCAAGCGTTGACGACGAGCGCGGCAATCGCGGCAAGACCCAAGCCGGTTGATGAATGCATCGCATCTCCTGATCCGCCGTCGTTACCGCGATTAGAGCGCATGCCGCCGCGGCGCGCCAGTCCGCATGCGCGGCCGCGTTATAATGCGCGCCTGCACGCACGTCTCCCGCCATGCTTCCCCGATATCGACGACTGCTGTTCCTCGCGTTTGCCCTGCTTGCCGCGCAAGCGACTGCAGAGACGATCCTTCCCGCCGCAGTTCCGCCGCCTTCGATCGCGGCCAAGGCGTATCTTCTGGTCGACCTGGTGAGCGGGCAGACGCTCGCCGCCGAAAACGCCGATGCACCGCGCGAGCCGGCGTCGCTGACCAAGCTGATGACCGCGTACCTGACCTTTCGCGCGCTCAAGGACAAGGAGCTCACGCCTTCGCAGATGGTCAACGTGTCGGAAAGAGCGTGGCGCGCCGAAGGCTCGCGCATGTTCATCGAGCCGAAAAAAGCGGTGAGCGTCGACGAGCTGCTGCATGGCGTGATCGTGCAGTCGGGCAACGATGCCAGCATCGCGCTGGCGGAAACCGTCGCCGGATCGGAAGACGCCTTTGCCGATCGGATGAATCGCGAGGCGGCGCGGCTCGGCATGAAGAACACCCACTTCGTCAACGCGACCGGTCTGCCGGCGCCGAAGGAAACGTCGACGGCAAACGATCTTGCGCTCCTCGCCGCCGCACTGATCCGCGATTTTCCCGAGTATTACCCGCTGTATTCGATCAAGGAGTACCGCTACAACAATATTACGCAGCCGAATCGCAACCGGCTGCTATGGACCGATCCATACGTCGACGGGATGAAGACCGGCAACACCGATGCGGCTGGGTTCTGCCTGATCGCGTCGGCCAAGCGCGGCCAGCGCCGGCTGCTGGCGGTCGTCCTGGGGGCCGCGTCGGAGTCGGCGCGCGCGATCGAAGCGCAGAAGCTGTTGAACTACGGGTTCCAGTTCTACGATTCGGTGCAGCTCTACCAGAGCGGAAAGCCGGTCAGCTCGCTGCGCGTCTGGAAAGGCGCCGAGCAGACGGTGCCCGCCGGG
>DATNAR010000368.1:0-3300 GCA_035607385.1 Casimicrobiaceae bacterium | reverse complement strand
CGCGACGGCGCTGATCGCTAGCTCCCGCGCGCGACCGGATGCGCCGGATCGGACACCCACTCGCTCCACGAACCGGGGTAGAGACGCGAACCCGGCAGACCCGCGACGGCCATCGCCAGCAGGTTGTGGCACGCCGTGACACCCGAGCCGCATTGATGCACGACCGATGACAACGGCGCGGCTCCGAGCTGCGCTTCGAACTCGGAGCGCAGCAGCTCGGCCGGCTTGAACGTTCCCCGCGGCGTCAGGTTGGCGCCGTACGGGCGATTGATCGCGCCCGGAATATGGCCGGCAACCGGGTCGAGCGGCTCGATGTCACCGCGAAAGCGCTCCGGCGCGCGGGCGTCGACGATCGTGAGCGGCGGCGACGCCTGGTCGCGCAAGTGCTGCAGGATTTCGGCACTCGAAGCGACCGGTCGCGGTGTCATCGCGACGAACCGCGCCGGCTTGACGCGCGGCATGTCGGCCGTCGTCGGCCGCCCTTCGGCGATCCACTTGTCGATGCCGCCGTCGAGCACGGCGGCGGCTTCGTGGCCGAGCCAGTGCAGCAGCCACCACAGACGCGATGCCCACATGCCGTTGTTCTGATCGTAGGCCACCACCTGCTTGGAAGCATCGATGCCGATGCGGCTCAAGCCCGCGGACAACGCGGCAACATCCGGCAGCGGATGGCGGCCGTTGGTCCCGGTGCGCTCGCCGGACAGATCGCGATCCATATGCATGAAGCGCGCGCCGGGCAGATGCGAGGCGAGATAAGCGCGCTCGCCGGCTTCGACGTCGCTTAAGTTGTGGCGGCAATCGACGAGCACCAGCGCCGGGTCGGCGAGCTCGCGGGCAACCTCGTCGGTCGAGATCAGCGTCGTATGCATCGCCGCGCTGTCAAAACAGCCTGCCGGCAACCGGCCAGACTTCGAGCGGGCCGAGTTTCAGCGCTTCGAGCGCGGGTTGCAGGCTGGCGCGGTCGCCGACCGCGATCACCACCATCGACGCCGGATCGAAGTAACGCCGCGCCAGCGGCGGCAGATCGGCGCCGCGGACCCGGGCCAATTGCGACGGCAGGCGGCGGAAATAGTCGAGCGGCAGGCCATAGGCGAACAATTCGCCGAACGAGCTTCCGGTTGCGCCGTTGGTTTCGAACATCGCCGGCAAGGACTGGGTCAGCGAGCCGCGCGCGCGCTGCAATTCTTCCGTCGTCAGCGGCGCCGCGCCCGCGCGCTTGAGCTGGGCGAGGATTTCCCGGATCGCCGGGATTGCCGCGTCGCTCTTCACCGCGGTGCGCACGACGAAAGGACCGGGACGGCGACCGTATTCGAAGCGCGAGCCGATGCCGTAGGTGTAGCCTTTTTCTTCGCGCAGGTCGAGATTGAGCCGGCTGGTGAAGCCGCCGCCGATGGCTTCGTTGAGCACCTGCAGCGCCGGGAAGTCGGGCGTCGTCCGCACGGTGCCGATCCGGCCGATACGAAGCTCGGCCTGCGGGGCGCCGGGCTTGTCGACGATCACGACGCGGGCCGTGGTGCTCGCGGCCGGCGTCTCCGGCTTCGGTGCCCCGGCGATCGGCGCCGCCGTCCACGACGCCCACAAGCGCTCGGCCAGCGGGCGCAGCTCCGCGGCGTCGATCGCGCCGACGACGATCAGCGCCGCGTTGTCGGGCCGGAACCAGCGCCGCCAGAAGTCGCGCAGATCGGCCTCGCCGATGCGCTGCATCGATTCCTCGGTGCCCAGGTTGCTGCGTCCGTACGGATGATCGATTCCGTAGAGCGCGCGCGAAAACGCCACTTCCGCGAGCGTGCCGGCATCTTCGCGCGCCTCGACGATCGCCGACAGATGTGCCTTGCGCTGCCGCTCGACTTCCTCCGCCGGAAACGTCGGGTGCTGGGCGATGTCGGCGACCAGGCCCAGCGCCGCGGGAAAATTGCGCGCCAGCGCGTCGATCCGGAGCGAAGTGGCGTCGCGCCGCGTCTGGGCCGAGTAGCCCGCGCCGAGCTGCTCGATTTCCTGCGCGATCTGGACCGCATTGCGCGTCGTCGTGCCCTCCTCGAGCATCCCGGCCGCGAAATCCGCGGCGCCAGGAAGGTTGGGATCATTGGCGCCCAATCCGGCGTTGACGACAAGCTGCGCGCTGACGATCGGAAGCGCCGAGCGCTGCAGATGCAGCACCGTCAGCCCGTTGGCGAGCTTGAACGACTGCGGTGCGGGCAAGACGGGCACCGGCGCCGGACCGGCCGCCGGCGGCTTGCTGCGCCAAGGCTCGTCGGCGTTGATCGACTCGGTTGCCCGCGTGCGCGGCGGCGTGGTCGCGGCCGGCTCGGGATCGAGCTTCTTCGCGCCGCGAACGGCGAAGACGACCACGCGCGCGTCCTTGCGCAAATGAGCGCGCACCGCGCGCTGCACGGAGGCGGTCGTGACCGCGGCATAGCGTGCGATGTCCTTCGGCAGGTAGCCGGGATCGCCCGTGTACTGGTTGTACATGTTCAGCGTGTCGGCGCGCCCGACGACCTTCTGCAGGCCCTGGTACATCGAACGCTCGATCTGGTTGCGAGCGCGCTCGACCTCCGCTTCGGTCGGCCCTTCCGCGGCGAAGCGGTCGAGCTCGACGTCGATCGCGGCCTGCAATTCCGCCGCCGTGTGACCCGGCCGCGCGAATGCCTGCAGGTCGAATATCGACGTCAGCGCATAGGCGTCCTGCGCGGCGCTGACCTCCTGCGCGAGTTGCAATTCGTAGACGAGGCGCTTGTGCAGGCGGCTCGCCTTGCCGCCGGCGAGAATGGTCGCGGCGATATTGAGCTCGGCGTCGTCGGGCTTGAATCGCGGCGGCGTCAGCCAGGCTAAGTCGACCCGCTCGAGCTCGATCTGGTCGGTGACGGTTTCGCGGCGCTCGCCGACGATGGGCGGCGTGACGATGGCCGGCCGTTCGACATCGGGCCCGCGCCGGAACGAGCCGAAATACTTGTTGACCAGGCGCTTCGCCGCCGCGGGATCGAAGTCGCCGACGATAGCCAGCGTCGCGTTGTTCGGCCGGTAGTAGCGCTTGAAAAAGTCCCGCACGTCGGCGAGCCGCGCCGCCTGGATGTCGGCATGCGAGCCCATGATGTACGGGCGGTAAGGGTGGCCGACGGGAAAGAGGCTGCGGAACACCGCCTCGTCGACGATGCCATAGGGTTGATTCTCGATGCGCTCCCGGCGCTCGTTGCGAACCACGTCCTGCTGGTTCGACAAGGCCTTCTGGTCGAGCGCGTCGAGCAGGTAGCCCATCCGATCGGCGTGCGTCCAGAGCGCGAGCTCGAGCTGGTTCGACGGCAG
>DATNAR010000352.1:0-2701 GCA_035607385.1 Casimicrobiaceae bacterium | reverse complement strand
TTCGAGCATCAGCGGCGCGAAGAGGTGATGCAGTACGTTTACGACAAATATGGACGCGACCGCGCAGCGCTCGCCGCGACGCTGATCACGTACCGGCCGAAAAGCGCGGTGCGCGACGTCGGCCGCGCGTTCGGTCTCGATCTCGCGCAGCTCGACCGGCTGACCGGCGTGTTCGCCTGGTGGGACGGCCGCGCGATCCATCCCGACCGCATTCGCGAAGCGGGCTTCGATCCCGACAACCCGGTGATACGCCGCGTCGTAGCGCTTGCCGGACACCTGCTCGGCTTTCCGCGCCACCTGTCGCAGCATGTCGGCGGCTTCGTCATCGCGCGTGGGTTGCTGGAGCGCATGGTGCCCGTCGAGAATGCGGCGATGCCCGATCGCACCGTAATCCAGTGGGACAAGGACGACCTCGATGCGATGGGATTGCTCAAGGTCGACTGCCTGGCCCTCGGCATGCTGTCGGCGATTCGCCGTGCGCTCGACATGGTTTCGACTCGGCGCGGGATGACGCTGCGGATGCAGGATATTCCGGACGAAGATGCCGCCGTCTACGCGATGATTCAGCGTGCGGACACCATCGGCGTATTCCAGATCGAATCGCGCGCGCAGCAGTCGATGCTGCCGCGGTTGAAACCCCGAACGTTCTACGACCTCGTCATCGAAGTCGCGATCGTGCGCCCCGGCCCGATTCAGGGCGGGATGGTGCATCCGTATCTGAAGCGTCGGCAGGGTCTCGAGCCGGTCACGTATCCGAGCGACGCGGTGAAGGGCGTGCTCGAGCGCACGCTCGGCGTGCCGATCTTCCAGGAACAGGTGATGCAGCTCGCGATCGTCGCCGCCGGTTTCACGCCGGGCGAAGCAGACCGGCTGCGCCGCTCGATGGCCGCGTGGAAGCGCAAGGGCGGCCTGCAGGTGTTCGAGCAGCGCCTGGTCGACGGCATGGGTGCGCGCGGTTACGACGAAGCCTTCGCGCGCCAGATCTATCAGCAGATCCTGGGCTTCGGCGAATACGGCTTTCCCGAATCGCACTCGGCATCGTTCGCGCTGCTCGTCTACGTGTCGTCGTGGCTGAAGCACTACGAGCCCGCGGCGTTCTGCGCGGCGCTCCTCAATTCGCAGCCGATGGGCTTCTACGCACCCGCACAGCTCGTCGGCGATGCGCGCCGGCACGGTGTCGATGTGCGCCCGCCCGATGTGACGGTGAGCGAGTGGGATTGCACGCTGGAAAAATGGGGTCAGAGCCGTTTATCCGGAGACGACCGAATCCAGTCAACGGACGGTATCCGGATAAATGGCTCCGACCCCATTTTGCGCCTCGGCCTGCGCCTCGTCGGCGGGCTCACCGAAGCCGGCGCCAAGCGCATCGTCGAAGCGCGCCGCGAGCGCGCCTTCACGAGCGTCACGGATCTCGCGCATCGCGCGAGGCTCGACCGGCGCGACCTGACCGCCCTCGCCGATGCCGATGCCCTCGCGGCGCTCGCCGGCCACCGCCACGATGCGGTGTGGGACGTCGCCGGCATCGAGCGATTGCCCGAGTTGCTGGCCGGCACGCCATTCGATGAAGCGCAGCCCGCCTTGCCGTCCCCGACCGAAGGCCAGGACATCGTCGCCGACTACCGGCGGCTCGGATTGACGCTGCGCCGGCATCCGCTGGCGCTCCTGCGCCGCCAACTGCGCAAGCGCCGGCTCGCGACCGCCGACGACGTCCATCGCGCGCCGCATGGCCGCCTCGTTCGCACCGCCGGCATCGTCATCGGCCGCCAGCGGCCGGATACGGCAAGCGGCGTCGTCTTCGTTACGCTCGAAGACGAAACCGGCGCGACGAACGTCATCGTCTGGCGCGATGTGGGTGACCGGCAGCGCCGCGAGCTCCTCGGCGCGCGGCTCCTCGGCGTCTACGGCAAGGTCGAGCGCGAAGGCAGCGTCGTGCATGTGCTCGCCGGCCACCTCGTCGATCTCACGCCCATGCTCGGGTTGCTGCCCACGCGCTCGCGCGATTTCCATTAGTGGGGTCAGACCCCGGGTCGGACCCCACTTTTGCGCCGGAGTAAGATGACAGCCGCACGTCCGCAACGATTGTCAACGTGGTCAAGCCTGAATTCGATCTCGCCGTCATCGGCGGCGGCGCCGGCGGACTTGTCGTCGCCGCCGGCGGCGCCCGGCTCGGCGCGAAGATCGCGCTGATCGAGAAGGACCGGCTCGGCGGCGACTGCCTGTGGCACGGCTGCGTGCCGTCCAAGACGTTGCTGAAGTCGGCGCGCGTCGCGCACGCGATGCGCCACGCTGACCGCTGGGCGCTTGCTCCGGCGGACCCGAAACCGGATCTCGCGCGCGTCATGACGCACGTCGCGGGCGTCGTCGCCGGCATCGCGCTGCACGACAGCCCCGAGCGCTTTCGCAGCCTCGGCGTCGACGTCATCCAGGGCAGCGGCCGGTTCGTTTCGCCGACCGCATTCGAAGTCGACGGACGCACGATCACTGCGAAGCATTTCGTGATCGCGACCGGCTCGCGACCCGCGATTCCGCCGATCGCCGGGCTCGCGCACGTCCCGTACCTGACGAACCAGACGGTGTTCGCGCTGCGCGAACCGGTGCCGCGTCTCATCATCGTCGGCGCCGGGCCGATCGGCAGCGAAATGGCGCAGGCGTTCCGTCGCCTCGGCAGCGAGGTGATCGTCGTCGACATGGCGAACAAGAT
>DATNAR010000040.1:0-4047 GCA_035607385.1 Casimicrobiaceae bacterium | reverse complement strand
AGCTCAAGGACGGGCCGGGACGCGACAAGGTCGAGGCGAATTGCGCCTCGTGCCACAGCCTCGACTACATCCTGGGCAATTCGCCGTTCATGAATCGCGGCGTCTGGGAGGCCGAGGTCACCAAGATGATCAAGGCGTACGGCGCGCCGATCGCCGATGCCGACGCCAAGGAAATCGCCGACTACCTGGCGAAGAACTACGGCCAGCCGTAGCGGCCGCTGACCGGCTGCCGGCCGCGGCGCTTCACCTTGCGCGCCCCGCGCGATCCGCGCCGCGCGGCGCAGCGACTAGCCTCGCCGGTCCGCCGCTCGCTCGCAGGCGAACAGCCGAAGCCGCCGGTCGTAGTAATTCCCCCAGCCCAAGTCGCTCAAGCCCGCTTTCTGCAGCACGTGCTGCGACGCCTTGTTGGCGGGATGCGTGACGCCGATGACGCGCGTGACCCCGAGATCGTCGAACGCGTAATCGACCAGCGCGCGCGCGCCCTCGGTCGCATAGCCGCGTCCCCAATGCGCATGCAGCAGGCGGTAGCCGACCTCGATGTCGGTCGTCGGCGGACAGTATTTGAGGCAGTACCAGCCGATGAACTTGCCGCTGCCCCGGAGCGACGCGCGCCATACGCCGAGTCCCGAGTAGAGCGCGTAGTAGCGCGTGACCCGGCGCATCGCCGCGTCGATCTCGCTTCGCGGCATCGGCTTGCCCCCGTTGATGTATTTCAGCACGCGGGGGTCGCTGTCGAGCCGGATGAGGTCGCCGATGTCGTCCGGCGTGAACTCGCGCAGCTCGAGGCGCAGGGTCTCGAGCCACACCGGCGGCGTGCGCTTCATCGCACGGTCTCGCCGGCGGCTTCGTCGCCGCCGAGGGCGGCGAGCTGCTCGGCCTGGAATTCCTGCGCCAGCGCCTGCGTCAGCTCGAACAGGTCGCCGTCCATGATCTGGTCGATCTTGTACAGCGTCAGGTTGATCCGATGGTCGGTGACCCGCCCCTGCGGAAAGTTGTAGGTGCGGATGCGCTCGGAGCGATCGCCGCTGCCGATCAGGCTCTTGCGCGTCGCCGCCTCTTTCCGCTGCCGCTGCTGCCGTTCCTGGTCGACCAGGCGCGAGGCCAGCACCGCCATCGCCTGCGCGCGGTTGCGATGCTGCGAGCGATCGTCCTGGCACTCGACGACGATGCCGGTCGGCAAATGGGTGATGCGCACCGCCGAGTCGGTCTTGTTGACGTGTTGTCCGCCGGCGCCGGATGCGCGGAACGTATCGATGCGGATCTCGGACGGATTGATCGCGATGTCGGCGACCGGGTCGGCCTCCGGGAGCACCGCGACCGTGCACGCCGACGTATGAATGCGTCCCTGCGCCTCGGTCTCGGGCACGCGCTGCACGCGGTGGCCGCCGGATTCGAACTTGAGCCTGGCGTAGACGCCCTGCCCGACGACCCGGGCGATCACCTCCTTGTAGCCGCCCATGTCGCCGGGACTTTCGGAGATCAGCTCGACCTGCCACTTGTTGCGCTCGGCAAAGCGCGCATACATGCGAAACAGCTCACCGGCGAACAAGGCCGACTCGTCGCCGCCGGTGCCGGCGCGAATCTCGAGAAATACGTTGCGCTCGTCGTTCGCATCGCGCGGCAGCAATGCGCGCTGCAGCTCGTCTTCGAGCGCGGCCATGCGCTCGCGCGCCGCCTTCGCCTCGTCGTCGCCGAACGACTTCATTGCCGGATCGGACAGCATGTCCTGCGCGGCCGCCAGATCGCGCTCGCCCTGCAGCCAGTCGCGGTAGAGCGCGACGACCGGCGCGATCTCGGCGTGCTCGCGCGACAGCGCCCGGTAGCGATCGAGATCGCGAGTGACATCCTCGGCCGCGAGCAGGCCGTTCAATTCCTCGAGCCGCGAGGTGAGCTGATTGAGCTTGGCGGAGAGCGACAGTTTCATGGCCACAGGCTTGGTGTGATCGCGCTATCGACGGCGGAAGCATTCCGCGGTTGCACGGCTACGGGCTCTACACTTGGATCCCGGCCTTCGCCGGGATGACGTAACTGTCTCCAATCGCGGCGACGCTACGCGTCTTGCTCCTGGACAGTTACGTCAGCTAATCGTCTTCCGGCAGCTGGTAGATGTGGTGCAGCATCGCCAGCAGCTGGGCGCGTTCGGCTTCGCCGGCGCGGGTCAGTGCCTGCGCGGGGGCGTGCAGGAACTTGTTGGTCAGCCCGCGCGCGAGCTGCTCGATCACCTGCTCGGGTGCAGCGCCCCCGGCCAGGAGCTTGCGTGCGCGCTCGAGTTCGGCGGCACGCAAACCGTCGTGATGGCCCTGCAGCGCAGTCAGCGTCGGAATGACGCTGCGCCCATCCAGCCAGCGCAAGAAGCCTTGCGCCTGCTCCGCGATCATCGCCTCGGCCTGCGCCAGCGCATCGACGCGGATCTGCAGGTTGTCCTTGACGATGTTGGCGAGGTCGTCGACGCTGTAGAGAAACAGGTCGTCGAGCTCCGCGGCTTCCGGCTCGACATCGCGCGGCACCGCCAGATCGACGATGAACATCGGCGCATGGCGGCGGGACTTGATCGCGCGCTCCAGCAGGCCCTTGCCCAGGATAGGCAAGGAGCTCGCGGTCGAGGTCACGATGATGTCGAACTGGGCGAGGCGGTCGGGCAGCTCGTTCAGCGTGATCGCATTCGCCCCGAAGCGGGCCGCCAGCTGCTCGCCGCGCTCGAGCGTACGGTTGGCGACGGTGATCGACTTCGGATGCTTGGCGGCGAAATGCGCCGCCGCGAGATCGATCATCTCACCGGCGCCGATCAGCAGCAGCTGCTGGTCGGCGAGCGACGGGTAGATGCGCTCAGCGAGCTTGACCGCGGCCGCGGCCATCGAAATCGACGCGCTGCCGATGTCGGTGTTCGTGCGCACGTCCTTGGCCACCGCGAATGTACGCTGGAACAGGCGATTCAGTATCAGGCCCAGCGCGCCCGCGGCTTCGGCGCTGCGCACCGCGTGCTTCATCTGCCCCAAAATCTGCGGCTCGCCGAGCACCATCGAATCGAGTCCGCTGGCGACACGGAACGCATGCGACACCGCGCGATCCTGCGCCAGCGTGTACACATAGGGATGCAGGGACTCGGACGGCACGCGGTGGAAGCTTTCCAGCCAGCGCTCGACCGGCGCGGCTTCGGCGGCGCTGAAATACACCTCGGTCCGGTTGCAGGTCGACAGAATCGCCGCTTCCTTGACGCTCGGCTGCGCGATCAGGTCGCGCAGCGCCACACCCAGCGTGTCCGGCTGGAATGCGATCTGCTCGCGCACCTTGACCGGCGCGGTCGCATGGTTCAGGCCAAGGGCGTAGAGAGGCATGGTGATCAGTCGCAAGTGCCTGATATTTTATCGCAATACGGTATTGCGTGCCGGACGGATGCGCCGCTTCAGGAAGACAGTTCGGCAAGGTACCCGAAAAAAGCACGGACCTGTTCGGGATCGGCCAGCGACGCGCCGAAGAACGACGAGGGCGCCGGCGGCGAACGGCCGACGCCGTGCTTGCAGGAAAAACGGTCGGCGTAACGCTGCCAGGTCGCGTCGTAATTGCCACGGGAAGCATGGACGAGCAGCAAGTCGGCGGCGACGCCGAGCTTGAATCCGGATTGCGCGGCGCGGTACGACCAGTCGAGGTCGGCCAGGTGGAAGCCGTCGAAGTTCACCTCGTCGAAGGGGACCGCCTGGAAGGCTTCACGTTTGCCGGCAAGCAGGACGCCATCGAGCAGGACGATGTCGCCGGCGACCGGCCGCGGGTCGAGCACGTCGACCTGCCAGCGGGCGCTGTCGGGCGCGCGATGCGTGATCCAGCCGCGCAAATGCGGATGACCGCTCCAGCCGATCGTCGGACCATCGACGCGAGTGCCGCCGACGACCCCGACAATGTCGAACGCCTGAAGTCGCTCGAACAGACGCGCGGCGAAATCCGGCGTCAGAACGTCGACGTCGTCGTGCGAGAGTACGACGACGTCGGCGACGCTGTGCCGTAGCGCCCAGTTGTACGCTTCGGCGAGAGAGCGCGCGTTGCGGATCGATA
>DATNAR010000332.1:0-15124 GCA_035607385.1 Casimicrobiaceae bacterium | reverse complement strand
CCCGGGAAATCGCGCACGAAACCGACGTGCAGCGCCGACTTCGAGCGGAAACGGCGGGCATGCCGCACGCGGGCATGCAGATCGGCGCCGACCAGGGCGCGCTGCTCGCGTTGCTGGTGAGACTCGTGAGCGCGCGCCGCGCGATCGAGATCGGCACGTTTACCGGCTACAGCGCGCTGGCGGTCGCATCCGCGCTGCCTGCCGACGGCAAGCTCATCTGCTGCGACGTCAGCGACGAATGGACGAGCGTCGCTCGCCGCTACTGGAACGAGGCCGGTGTCGCCGAACGGATCGAGCTTCGCCTCGCTCCCGCCACCGAAACACTCGCAGACCTATTAAAGCGTGGTGGCGGGGAAACCTTCGACATGGCCTTCATCGATGCCGACAAGAGCAACTACGATGCCTATTACGAGTCCTGTCTGAAACTCGTCCGCCGCGGCGGCGTGATCGCACTCGACAACATGCTCTGGTCGGGCAAGGTGGCCGATCCGGACGTGCACGATGAAGACACCGATGCGCTGCGCGCCCTGAACGCCAAGATCAGCGACGACAGGCGTGTCGATGCCTGTCTTTTGACGGTCGGCGACGGCGTGATGCTGGCCAGGAAGCGCTAGCGGGCCCAAGCCGCAGCGGAGCGCAAAGGCCGACCCGCGGGTCGGCCTTCGCTGTCAGCTCTGCGGCGCTACTTTTTGGGAGCGTCGACCGGCACGGTGGGCGCCGCGCGGGCGTTCGGTGCGGGTGCGACAGCCGACGTCACGGCGCTGGCCGGCATCGTCATTGGGACCGGTGCAGCGGCGACCTTCCGATCGGCGCCATGCAACGCGAGCAGCGGCACGATCATCAGCGCGACGATGTTGATGATCTTGATCAGCGGATTGACCGCGGGGCCGGCGGTGTCCTTGTACGGATCGCCGACGGTGTCCCCGGTGACGGCGGCCTTGTGCGCATCCGAGCCCTTGCCGCCGTGATGGCCATCCTCGATGTACTTCTTGGCATTGTCCCAGGCGCCGCCGCCGGTCGTCATCGAGATCGCGACGAACAGGCCGGTGATGATCGTGCCCATCAGCAACCCGCCGAGCGCCACCGGCCCCAGCAGCAGACCGACGAGCACCGGCACCAGCACCGGCAGCAGCGAAGGAATGATCATCTCGCGGATGGCCGCCTTGGTCAGCATGTCGACCGCGACGCCGTATTCGGGCTTCGACGTGCCCGCCATGATGCCGGGAATCTCCTTGAACTGCCGGCGCACCTCGACGACGACGGCGCCGGCGGCCCGGCCGACGGCCTCCATCGCCATCGCGCCGAACAGGTAAGGAATCAAGCCGCCGAGGAACAATCCGACGATCACCATGTGGTTGGACAGGTCGAAGCTCACGTTGATGTTGGCGCCGGCGAGCGCGTGCGTGTAATCGGCAAACAGGACCAGCGCGGCAAGACCCGCCGAGCCGATCGCGTAGCCTTTGGTGACCGCCTTGGTCGTATTGCCGACCGCATCGAGCGGATCGGTGATCGCGCGCACCGACTCGGGCAGGTCGGCCATTTCCGCGATGCCGCCGGCATTGTCGGTGATCGGACCGTACGCATCGAGCGCGACGATGATCCCGGTCATCGACAGCATCGCGGTCGCCGCGATCGCGATCCCATAGAGTCCCGCCAGCCAATACGAGGCCAGGATCGCGATGCACACCGATATCACCGGCCATGCGGTCGACTTCATCGACACGCCCAGCCCGGCGATGATGTTGGTGGCATGCCCCGTCGTCGATGCTTGCGCGACGTGTCGGACCGGCTTGAATTCGGTCGCCGTGTAGTACTCGGTGATCACGACCATCGCCGCGGTAAGCGCGAGGCCGATCAGCCCGGCCGCCCAGAGGTGCCAGGTCGACAGCTCCGGATTGGTCGCGGCGATCGGGCTCATCAGCCAGTCGGTGATGAACCAGAACCCGATCGCCGACAGGCCGCCGGCGACCATCAGGCCCCGGTACAGCGCGTTCATGATCTTGCCGCCCTCGCGCGCCTTGACGAAGAAACATCCGACGATCGAAGCGAGGATCGAGAAGCCGCCGAGCGCCAGCGGATAGGTCACCGCGGCCTCGGCGTACGCCGGCAGCAACAGCGCGCCGAGCAGCATTGTCGCCACGATCGTCACCGCGTAGGTTTCGAACAGATCGGCCGCCATGCCGGCGCAATCGCCGACGTTGTCGCCGACGTTGTCCGCGATGACCGCGGGGTTGCGCGGATCGTCCTCGGGAATGCCGGCCTCGACCTTGCCGACCAGGTCGGCGCCGACATCGGCGCCCTTGGTAAAGATTCCGCCGCCCAGCCGCGCGAATATCGATATCAGCGAGCCGCCGAACGCCAGCCCGACCAACGGCTCGATGATGCCGTGCAGGCCCTCCTTGGCGGCGTTCGGCGCGTAATGGGCCGACTCGACGAGGAACCAGTAGAAACCGGCCACGCCGAGCAGCCCCAGACCGACGACCAGGAGACCGGTGATCGCGCCGCCGCGAAAGGCGACCGCCAGCGCTTCGTTCAAGCCGGTGCGCGCCGCCTCCGCGGTGCGCACATTCGACCGCACCGAGACATTCATGCCGATGAAGCCCGCAAGCCCCGATAGCACCGCGCCGATGGCGAAGCCGATCGCCGTGGTCCAGGAGAGGAACGCGCCGATGATCACCAACAGGATGACGCCGACCACGGCGATCGTCGCGTACTGGCGATTGAGGTAAGCCTGCGCGCCCTGCTGCACGGCGGCGGCGATCTCCTGCATGCGCGCGTTGCCAGCCGGCTTTTGCATGATCCAGGTGATCGACAAGCCGCCGTAGACCAGCGCGGCGATCGCGCAAACGAGCGCGAAGACAAGTGCGGTTGACATGTATATCCCCTAAACGTGGCGAGCGAATCTTGGCGCAATTGTTGTGGCCCGGCCGAAACGTGCGCCGGGAGGCGGTTCTCGTCGCCGCTCGCGTCGGGGCAAGCGGACGGCGAACCGCGAAAACATGCTATTTTGCCAGCGCCCGGTCCAAAAAGTCGAGCCGATCCTGACCCCAGAACGGCTCATCTCGGTAGATATACGTCGGCGCGCCGAAGACCTGGCGGTCGATCGCTTCCTGCGTGAGCGCGTCGTATCGCGCGCCGATGTCGGCGGCGGCGGCGCGTTCGGCTAGCCGCTTGGCGTCGAATCCCTGCTCGGATGCGATCGCGGCCAGCGTGTCAGCGTCGGCGATATTTCGCTCCTCGGCCCATACCGCGCGCAGCAACGCGCCGGTCAGCTTGAGCGCGCCGCCCGCGCCTTCCTGCGACACCGCGGCGAGAATCCATTTCGAAGCGATCGCCGCGGGCACCGGAAAATGACGCGGCTGCAGATTGAGCGGCAACCCAAGGTGCTTCGACCAGCGGGCGAGCTCGACCAGCCGATAGGCCTGGCGCTGCGGCGCGCGCTGCTTCAGCGGCAGGCCGCCGGATACCGCGAACACCGGCCCGAGGTCGACCGGCTTGACGTCGATCGAGACGCCATGCCTGCCGGCCATGGCGACAAAGCGCTCGTGTCCCAGATAGGTGAACGGCGAGACCGGAGTGAAGAAGTACTCGACGCTGCGGGTCATCGGCTTCCTTCTGCGCGCGGCAGACCACGGGTCCGCGGGCTGTCGTCAGACTGCAAACGATGTCGCGAGCTTTTTCGCGACCGGGATGTTCTTCAGCCGCACGTACTGCGGCAGGCCGTCGCGGAACGGAGGAAACGCTTCGCCGCGCGTCAGCGGCGACAGGTAGGCGCGTGCCTTGGCGGTGATGCCGTAGCCGTCGGCGCTGATGTAGTCGCGCGGAAGCTTCTTTTCGACGTTGGCGACCTTGTCGAGCGGCGCCGCCTCGATTTTCCAGCGGTAGGGCTTGTCGGAAGTGCGCACGATCGCCGGCATCACCGCACTCTTGCCGCGCACGGCGAGTTCGACCGCGGCACGGCCGACGGCATAAGCCTGCTCGAGGTCGGTCTTCGAGGCCAAGTGTCTGGCGGCACGCTGCAGGTAATCGGCCACCGCCCAGTGGAATTTGTGGCCGATCTTCTCCTTGACCAGCGCGGCGATCATCGGCCCTACGCCACCGAGCTGCGCATGGCCGAACGCGTCCTTCGTGCCCGCCTCGGCCAGCAGCTTCCCCTGGCTGTCGCGCAGGCCCTCCGAGACGCCGACACAGCAATAGCCGAATTGCGCCACCTTGGCGTCTACGCGCGCCAGGAATTTCGCTTCGTCGAATGCGATCTCGGGAAAAAGCAGCAGCAGCGGAATCGGCGTGTCCGCGTCATCCGCCAGGCCGACCGCCGCGGTGATCCAGCCGGCGTTGCGGCCCATCACTTCCAGCACGAAAACGCGGGTCGAGGTTTTCGCCATCGACGCCACGTCGAACGCCGCCTCGCGCATCGAGGTCGCGACATATTTGGCGACCGACCCGAAGCCCGGACAGCAATCGGTCACCGCCAGGTCGTTATCGACCGTCTTCGGGACGTGAACGGCGATCAGCGGATAGTCGAGCTGCGCCGCCATCTGCGACACCTTGAGGCAAGTGTCGGCCGAGTCGTTGCCGCCGTTGTAGAAGAAATAGCCGATGTCGTGCGCACGAAAGACGTCGAGCAGGCGCTCGTACTGCGCGCGGTCGCGGTCGATGCCGGCAAGCTTGTAGCGGCACGAGCCGAAGGCGCCGGCGGGGGTGTGCATCAGCGCGGCGATTGCGCGCGACGACTCGCGCCCGGTGTCGATCAGATCCTCGGTCAGCGCACCGATGATGCCGTTGCGGCCGGCGTAGACGCGGCCGATGCTGCGCTTGTGCTGCTTGGCGGTCTGGATGACGCCGCAGGCGCTGGCGTTGATGACAGCGGTCACGCCGCCGGACTGCGCGTAAAAGGCGTTGCGTCGAGTCAAGGGCGCGGGCGAATCGATCGTTGGCAACGCGGCGATTGTAATTGACGCGCCGCGATGCGTCCAACCTGCCGGCGCGCGCAGCTCTCGCAGGCGGCCGTCATTCGCGCCGCGGGTCGAGCGCGGCCAGCATCGTCTGCGCAGAGGCGAAATCCGGCGCGAGCTCGAGCGCGCGCTGCAGGCAGCCGCGTGCGCGCGCAAGGTCGCCGCGCGCGCGGTGGATTTCGGCGAGGTTGTACAAAAGCGACGGATTGTTGGGCCGCACGGCGACGGCGTGCGTCTGCGCCAGCTCGGCGTCGCGGAGCCGGCCGGTCGAACGGTAGACCAGCGCCAGCGCATTGAGCGCCCAGGGGTCGCCCGGACTCACCGCCAGCGCTTCATTGCACCGCGCTTCGGCGCCGTCGAAGTCGCCAAGACGCAGCTTGGCGGTCGCGTCATCGACCAGTTGCTTGACTCGCGCCGCCAGGGCCTGGCGCCGGGCGCCCCACTTGGCGTAGATCGCATCGCGGAAGCGCGCGAAGCGGGCCGCATCCCGGTTGCCGCCGACGCCGGTTCCCGAAGTGCCGAGATCGACGCGCCACTCGAAGGTCTGGCGCGGCTCGAAGTGGAACGGCGTAAGCTGCGCACACTGCAGAAAGAAGTCCCAGTCCTGCATGATCTCGAACGCCTCGTCGAAGCGGCAGCCGTCCGCGACGAGGCTCCGCGCGAACAGCGCGGTCGACAAGTGGATGAAATTGCGCTCGTAGAGCTCGGACAGCGCATAGGGTCTGCCCCAGGTTTCGGTGTGGCCGTCGGCAAACCTGCCCAGCGCGAGCGTATAGATCAATCTTGCTCCGCGCGCGTTGCGCCGGGCGGCGTCGAGCCCGGAGACATGGCCGGAAAGCAGCAGGTCGTCATCGTCGAGAAACGTGATCCAGTCGCCGCGCGCCGCGTCGAGGCCGGCGTTGGCGGCCTGCGGCCGCGACAGGCGGACATCGCTTTGCACCATTCGCAGCGGATGCGCCCCGATGCGGTCGGGAAGCGCCGGATGATCGCGGCCGCTGGCGGCGACGACAACGACTTCCAGCAGCGGGTAGTCCTGCGCGGCGACCGAATCGAGCGCCGCCCGCAAGCTCATCCGCGCGCTGCTGCGCACGATCAGGCTGACCCGCGGAGACGAAGTATCGGACACCGCGGCTAGGCTCCGCCGAGCGCGCGGCGCGTCGCTTCGAGAAAAGCTCGGCCGTAGCGCAAGTCCGGCTCGAGATGGCAGCCCTCGGCCCACTCGTTCCAGGCATTGACGAACACGATGCGCTCGTCGCCGTCGTGCCATTCGCGAGTCTGCGCGGCGGCCGCGGCAAGCCAGCGCTCGTAGTTGGCGGGCTCCGCGTTGACGAAGCAGCGCGCGATGTCGGGCAAGCGCGCGGTATTGTCCCAGCCGGTCATCACGCCGCGGAACAGCCGATACCCGGGACGCGTCCGCGCGAGCGCGTTCTGCGCGCACGAAACATAGTCGAGAACGTCGCCCCGAAAACCGCGGCGCACGCCATCGGGATCCGGCGCGATCTCGCGCGAGAGTGTCAGATGCGGAGGGAATTCCACCGCTGCGTCGTAGCCTATCGCCGCCGGGTCCATCGTCGTCTGGTTGACGCTTTGCACCAGCGCGAGATAGAGATCCGGATGACCGGCCTCGCGCGCCGCACCGCGCCAGGCGGCCGCCCAGCGCCGCGGATCGGGAATCGCATCGGCGCAATAGACGAGCAGCAGCGGCTTGCCGTCGATGCGGACATAACGGCGATCGGCGAACGCCGGCATCAGGTCGCCGATCAGCGCGAGCGCGTCGTCATCGCGATACTCCTGGGCGATCAGGATGTCGCTGTCGAGCCCGTCCCAGCGCCGTGTCCAGCTCTCGTTGGCCCAGCAGACGCAAAACGGAAAGTCGGGCTCGCCCGACGAAAGGACCTCGTCGAACGGACGCTGCAGCAGGCGCTTGCCGGAAAACCAATAGTGGTAGTAGCAGAAGGCGCCGATGCCATGCGCGCGCGCCAGCGCCGCCTGCTGCGCGCGCGTTTCCGGCACGCGCAGATCGTAAAAGCCGAGATCGGCCGGCAGATGGGGCTGGTAATGTCCGGCAAAATTCGGCCGCGCCCGGACGACGTTGCGCCATTCGGTGAACCCCGCGCCCCACCACGCGTCGTTCTCCGGAATCGGATGGAACTGCGGCAGGTAGAACGCGATGGCGCGGACGTCGACGCTCATCGTCGCGGTCGGTGCGAAGTCGGTGAGCGGCAGGCCGGAGCGGCGGCCGCTTCAGCGACGCAGCGCGGCAAGCACGGCGTCCTTGATCGCATCGACCGCACCCATCCCGTCGACGCTGCGATATTTCGGCGCGCGCGGGTCGCCGCTCGCGGCCCACTGCCGGTAATAGGCCACCAGCGGCTCGGTCTGCGCGTGGTAGACGGCGAGGCGCTTCTTGACCGTGTCCTCCTTGTCATCGTCGCGCTGGATCAGCGGCTCGCCCGTCAGATCGTCGCGTCCGTCGACTTTCGGCGGATTGAATTTGACGTGGTAGCTGCGGCCGGAGGCCGGATGCACGCGGCGGCCGCTCATGCGCTCGACGATGGCGTCGTCCGGAACGGCAATCTCCAGAACGAAATCGATCGGCACCGCGGCATCCTTCATTGCGTCGGCCTGCGGGAGCGTGCGTGGAAAGCCGTCGAACAGGTACCCTTTGGCGCAGTCCGGAGCCAGGAGCCGCTCCTTGACCAGCGCGATGATGATGTCGTCCGATACCAGAGCGCCGGAATCCATCACCTTTTTCGCGGCAAGACCGAGCGGCGTTCCCGCCTGCACCGCGGCGCGCAGCATGTCGCCGGTGGAGATCTGCGGAATGCCGTACAGCTGTTTGATGAAGGCGGCCTGCGTTCCTTTTCCGGCGCCGGGCGGGCCGAGCAATATCAGTCGCATGGTCGCAATCGGATGGTCGACGGCACCGCATCGTGCCGTCGATCGGCGCCCGCGCTGCGCGCCGCGATTCTGGCCGGAATCGGAAGGCCGGTCAAACGCTGCCTGCCGCGTACAGGACGCGCACGCGGTCGAGATCTTCCTGCGTGTCGACACCGGGCGCCGGCGCGCCGCGGGTCACGCTGACGACGATCCGGTAGCCGTGCCACAGCGCGCGCAGCTGCTCGAGCGCCTCGAAACGCTCGGGAGGCGCGGGTGCCAGCGACGGATAGCGCCGCAAAAAAGCCACGCGATAGGCGTACAAGCCGTAGTGCCGGTACAGCGGCAGCCCGGGCGGCAATGCGCGCCGATCCGTGGCGAAGGCATCGCGCGCCCACGGAATCGTCGCGCGGCTGAAATACAGCGCATAACCGGCGTGATCGAGAACCACCTTGACCACGTTCGGATTGAAAGCCTCGTCGGCGCTGACGATGGGGTGACACGCGGTCGCGATCGCCGCGTCGGAGTGCTCGGTCAGCTTGACGGCGACCGCCCGGATCAACGCCGGCTCGAGCAAGGGCTCGTCACCCTGCACGTTGACCACGACGGCGCGCTCGTCCAGGCCGAGTTGTGCCGCAACTTCGGCCAGGCGGTCGGTGCCGGTCGGATGGTCGCTGCGGGTCATCGCGACGTCGATGCCGTAGCGCGCCACGGCAGAGCGTATCCGTTCGTCGTCGGTAGCGACGACCACCCTGGTCGCGCCGCTCATCCTCGCGCGCTCGGCCACCCGGACCACCATCGGCTTGCCGCCGATGTCCGACAGCGGTTTGCCCGGCAGCCGGGTCGATGCGTAGCGGGCGGGGATGAGGACGGTAAACAACTACGCCGCCGCTTTAGGAAGGCGGTCGGCGTGAAACGCGGCGCGCCGCTCGCGTCACCTCGCCGCCGTATCGCGCTTCACTCGTATTCGGAAGGCGCGAGCTTGCGCGCTTCTTCCTCGAGCATCACCGGAATGCCGTCGCGGATCGGATAGGCGAGCCGCGCCGTTTTGGATATCAGTTCCTGCCGCTCGCGATCGTAGACCAGCGGCCCCTTGGTCACCGGGCAAACCAGAAGCTCAAGCAGTTTTGCGTCCACGCAAGCCTCTCTCGACCAGTGCGATAAGCGCCGGCTCGACCGTCGCCCTGACAGGCAGAGCCCAGCAGCGATCGTCGGCGAATCGCTCGCATTTTACCGCATCTTTCTCGGTCATCAGGATCGCCGTCGCGCCGGGCAGCGCGAGGTCGGCGGCAACGTAGCGATGATGATCGGGAAACGGATGGCAGTGGGCGGCGATACCGAGCGCGCTGAGCTGCGCGAAGAATCGGCTGGGGTCGCCGATGCCGGCGATCGCGTGCACCTCGCCGGACCGGAACGGCGCCGCATCGGTGGAGACCGAGCTGTCGTTCACCCGAACGAAGCGCTCGCCGGTCAGCGTCATCGCGAATTCGCGCCTGGCGTCACCCGTCCCGCCCAGGTTGACGATGGCATCGACCGCCCCAAGCCGCGCCGCCGGCTCGCGCAACGGCCCCGCCGGCAACGGCAGCCCATTGCCCAGTCCGCGGCTCGCGTCGATCACCGCGATTTCGATGTCGCGTGCGAGCGCGTAATGCTGCAATCCGTCGTCGGCGATGATCAGATCGCGATCGGGGTGCGCCGCCAGCAGCGCCCGGGCCGCCGCGGGCCGGTCGGCACCGATCCAGACGGGCAAGCCGGTCCGTGCCAGCAGCAAAGGCTCGTCGCCGACGACCTCGGCGTCGTCGTCGGCGCCGACGGCACGCGGCGCGCGGCTTGTCCCGCGATAGCCGCGGCTGACGATGCCGGGGTGCCAGCCGCGGCCAGCCAGCTCGGTCGCCAGCGCGATCGTCAACGGTGTCTTGCCGCTGCCGCCTACGGTGATGTTGCCGACGACGATGACCGGGACCGGGAGGCGCTCGATGCGCAACAGACCGTGGCGGTACAGCGAGCGGCGGACATTGGTCACGGCGCGGAACGCAAGCGCCGCCGGAGCGAGCAGGACCGACAGCGGCGTCAGCGCCGGCGAAAACCACGCGGCAACCAGGCGTTCACTGAAGCTCACTAAAGGCTCACCGAGTGCGCTGCGGGTCACGGAAGATCATGACCGGACACTGACCTGATCGGCTCGCGCGCGAGGCCGAACCGTTACTTGGGCGTAGTCTGCGTGGCGAAGGTGATGTGCACGAGACCGGCCTGGCGCGCCGCCTCCATCACGTGTATCACCGACTGGTGCGTCGCGTTGGCATCGGCATTGATGATGATCACCGGGTCCTTGGCGCCCGCCGCAGCACGGCTTAGCGCTTCGGCCAGCGCGCCCACCGTCGTAAACGGCATCAGCGTCTTGTCGACCATGTACTGTCCCTGCGCGCTGATGCCGACGTTGATTTCCCTCGGCCGTTGCTGCATCGGATCGGCGTTGGCTTCCGGCAGCGTGATCTTGAGCTCGGCCACGCGCTGGTAGGTCGTCGTCACCATCAGGAAGATCAGGATCACCAGCAGCACGTCGATCAACGGAATGAAGTTGATCTCCGGCTCGTCGCGGTGCCTGGCGCCGCGCAGGTTCATCGCTTTCCTTGCGGCAGAGCCGGGCGCAGCCGCCATGCGCCGACAGGCCTCGACGCGGCAGCCGGCGCCGCCACTATTTGCGCTCCCCGTGCGCGAGCTCGACCAGCTTGATCGCCTGCTGCTCCATTTCGAGGATCAGCGCGTCGACCTTGGCGCGGAAATGACGGTAGAAGATCATGCTCGGTATCGCGACGATCAGGCCGAGCGCGGTGTTGTACAGCGCGACCGAGATGCCGTGCGCCAGCAGTATCGGATTCGATCCGGCGGCGGTCTGCGAGCCGAAGATCTCGATCATGCCGACGACCGTCCCGAACAGGCCGAGCAAAGGCGCCATCGCCGCGATCGTGCCGAGCGTCGTCAGGAATTGCTCGAGCTCGTGGCTGACGATGCGGCCGACTTCTTCGACCGCTTCCTTCATCACCGGCCGCGGGCTCTTGATGTTGGCCAGGCCTGCGGCGAGCACCCGGCCCAGCGGACCCTGGTGCGCGGTCTTGGTCAGCAACTCGGGCGTGAGACCAGTGCGCTTGTACTCGACGAGCACCTTGTCGACCATGCCGGCCGGCGCGACGACGCTCTGACGCAGCGACCACAGCCGCTCGAATATCAGCGCCAGCGCGATCACCGATGCAAATATCAGCGGCCAGATCGGCCAACCTGCTGCCTGGATGATCGACCACACGAGATGGTACTCCGTCGACGCGAAGCGTGAACTCTAGCTTGGACGTCGCGATTCGGCAAGGCGACGTTCGCGCCATCGACACTGGCGCGTCAGGAACGGCGCCGCTTTCTGCTTCTTCCCCAGCGGTGCTCGGCGAGCGTGGCCGCGACGGCGGCGCCGACCAGCAGGATGATCCAGCAAACGTAGATCCAGATCAGAAACAGCGGCAGCGCGGCGAGCGCGCCGTAGACGATCTGGTAGGTGCGGACGTGGGTGATGTAGAAAGCGAAGCCGAACTTCGCGCCCTCGAACGCCACGGCGGCGAGCAGGCCGCCGATGAAGGCGGCGCGCAGCGGCACCTGCCGCGCCGGCACCAGCTTGTAGGCCAGAGTCAGCAGCACCGTGCCGATGGCGAGCGAGAAGGGGCGGGCGACATAGGGCAGCGCGGCCGACGCGAGCGGCACGGCCGCCACCGACGTGTCGATCAGCCACGAAGTCGCGTACACCGCGGCGCCGATCAGCGCGGGCACGGCGACGAAACCCAGCGCGTAGACGATGATCCGCCGCGGCAGCGACCGCGCTTCGTAGACGCCCCAGATGGCATTGATCTCCCGCTCGACTTGCGCGATCAAAAGAACCGCGGTCAATACGACGATCGTCGTGCCGATTCCCTTGAGGCTCGCCGTCTTGGCGGTGAACTCGGCCAGATACTGTCGCGCCGACGCGCTGCTGCCGGGGAGCAGGAATTTGAGCAGCACCGGTTCCAGCGCTTCCTGCCAGTGCTCGAACATCGAATAGGGGGCGACGTACGCGAACGCGACGGTGAAGAGCGGAACGACGCCGAGCAAGGTGGTGAACGACAAAGCGGCGGCGATGCGGGCGAAGCGCGTCGCGTGCAAGCGGCGCACGACCCGTACGACGAACATCGCGAAGGCGCGCATCCCGGCGAACAAGGCTAGGCCGCCCGGCCGCCGGCGCCCGCCGGCTCGCCCTCGGGCCGGAGCTTATCGCGCGCGCCGTCGAGACTGGGGTCCATGTCGTCGATGCCGTTGTCCGTTAGCGATGTCGGGGTCGACGCCGCGGTCCCGGCGCGTGATTATCGCACCGCCTCGTCGGCGCGCGACGGGGACGTCGCGGGGCGTAAGTTTCGGCCCCCTGCGCGCGACCAAGAGTCGCGAACGCGCCGCGAATCGCGCTATCCTGACCGACCGACGATCCGAAGAGCTATTGACCATGACAACGATGTCCGAATCGACGCAGACCGCCGTACTGGGCGGCGGGTGCTTCTGGTGCCTCGAGGCAGTATTCGACCAGCTCGCCGGCGTGCAGTCGGTGGAATCGGGTTATGCCGGGGGCCGAGGCGCCAACCCCAGCTACGAGGCCGTCTGCAGCGGCGCAACGGGGCACGCCGAAGTCGTCAGAATCCGCTTCGATCCTGCCGTGCTGTCGTTCCGCGACCTCTTGCGCGTATTCTTTTCGATCCACGATCCCACCACCCGCGACCGGCAGGGCAACGACATCGGCACGCAGTACCGGTCGGTCATTTTCTGCCAGACGCCCGAACAGCAAAGCGACGCCCAGGCGGTGATCGCAGAATTGACCGCCGAGGAAATCTGGTCGGCGCCTATCGTCACCGAGATCGCCGGCGCGGCGACGTTCTATCCGGCCGAGAGCTATCACCAGGAGTACTTCGAGCGCAATGGCAGACAGCCGTATTGCCAGGCGGTCGTGGCCCCGAAAGTGGCGAAGTTCAGAAAACAGTACGTCGACCGGCTGAAGCGCTAGGGGCGCCGCGCGAACCAGCCGCCGCCGGCAAGCGCGGCGCCGACCGACCAGAATACCGGCGCCAGGCCGAGCGTCGATCCAACGGCGCCGAACAGCAGCGGCACGGCGAAGGTCGAGGCGTTGATGATCGACATGCGCACGCCCGCCGCCTCGCCCATTCTGCCGGCCGGCGCGATGCTGTGCAGCAGCGCCATGACCATCGGCTGCGCGCTGCCGAGCGCCAGCCCCAGCGCGAACGACAGCACCATCAGCGCTTCCGCGCTCGCCACGAACGGGAACAGCGCATAGGTGGCGGCGCCGACGAACATTGCCGCGGTCAGCACCTGGAACTCGGTGAAGCTCCGCGCGATCCGCGGCATCATCAGGCGAACGGCGAAGGTCGCTGCGGCGAACGACGCGAGAATCACGCCGATGCGCGAGGCCGACAATCCGATCGTCGCGCCGTAGATCGGGATGAAAAAAGTGTGCAGGTCCCAGGCCATCGACAGCAGCGCATTGACGATGAACACGCGCTTGAGCTGCGGATTGCGCATCAGCTGGATGATGCCTCCGGACGGGGCCTGCGCATGGGCGCGATGGCGGCCGGGGAGCACCAGCGCACGGCGCGTCAACACCAGCACCGACAGCAACGGCAGCAGCGCGAATCCGATGAACGTAGTAGCGAAGCCGAGGTGATCGATCGACAGTCCGGCCGCAAGCGGCCCGCAAAAGCCGGAGATCGAATAGCCGAGCGCCAGCAGACTGAAGTTCTTCGCGCGCTCGCCCGGCGGTCCCATCTCACCGGTGGCGTTTTGCACCGATACCTGGAACAGCATGAACGAGGCGCCGATCAGCGATGTCGCCGCGAACAGGGCGCCGATTCCCGGCCAGATGCAGGGAAGGGCCGCGCCCAGCGCGACCCCGAAAGAGCCCACGAGCATCGGCCCGCGCACGCCCACCCGGTCGGACAGCCGCCCCGCGGCGACGCTCAGCCAGATCGGCAAAAACGCGTAAAGGCCCATCAGCGTGCCGACGATCAGCGGCGAGGCGCCGATCGACAAGGCGTACAGCGACACCGTCACCCGACTGCCGGCCAGCACCGAGTGATTGACGATCGCGAGCGCGATCAGGACCGGAAAGCTGTAGCGGCTGCGCTCCGTCGGTGAGGTCACGGCGCGAGCCGCTCGATCTGCCAGTGCGCACCGTCGCGCCGATAGAGAATACGGTCGTGCAGCCTCGAGGCGCGGCCCTGCCAGAATTCGACCCGTGACGGGACGACGCGATAGCCGCCCCAGAACGGCGGGCGCGGCACCGCCGCGTCGTCGCCCGCGAAGCGCGCCGCCGCTGCCGCGAATTCGCGCTCGAGCCAGTCGCGGTCGGCAATCGTCCGGCTTTGCGGCGACGCCCATGCGCCCAGCCGTGACGCTCTCGGCCGGGAGGCGAAGTAGGCGTCGGATTCCGCGCCTGCTACCTTGCTCGCCGCGCCCTCGACACGCACCTGCCGCTCGAGCTCGATCCAGTAAAACAGCAGCGCCGCGTCGGGATGAAGCGCGAGCTCCTGCCCTTTCCGGCTCTCGTAGTTGGTGAAAAAAACGAGGCCGTCGGGTCCCACTCCCTTGAGCAGGACGATGCGCGCGGCCGGGCGCCCGTCGGCGCCGACGGTGGCCAAGGTCATCGCGGTCGGCTCGGGCAGCGCGGCGCGGATAGCTTCCTGCAGCCAGCGCTCGAGCTGGCGCAGGGGATCGGGATCGACGTCCGCTTCGGTCAGCGCTTCGCGGTGGTACTCGCGGCGCAGTTCGGCGAGGTTCTGGGAGGGCGTCATAGTGCGAGTCGGCTCATTATCGGCGATTTCGCGTCGACACGCGCGGCGCCGGGGCCGTCGGCCGGCGCGCCGGCCGGGGGAGCGCGGTCTTTCGCAATACCGCTCGGCGCGCGGCGGGCCGCTCGCGCACCGGCGGCGGGGACCGGCGCACCCGGCGCTCCGCTTCTCGTCCCGGCCAACCAATCGCGCAACAACGCTGACGCGTCCCTCGCAAACCCAGCACAATTTGCATACCATGCCCGCGGGAATGCGGTATATTTGTTCGATGGAGAAGCAGCAATGACAGGACATTGAGCTGACTCCATATTCATCGCCGTCGCATCGAAGCGATTAACCACCAGGAAGGAGTGCTATGGCTACTGCCAAGAAAGCAAAGAAGCCCGCGAAGAAGCCGGCTGCAAAGAAGCCCGCAGCGAAGAAATCCGC
>DATNAR010000321.1:0-5771 GCA_035607385.1 Casimicrobiaceae bacterium | reverse complement strand
TGGATCGACCAGGTCAGCTTCGTTGCCGAAACCGGCAGCGGCCATGCGGTTGTCGTGGACGGTTCGCCAGACGCCGGCGGCCGCAACCTCGGGCCGAGGCCGATGGAGCTGCTGCTGGCGGGCACTGCAGCATGCACGGCCTTCGACGTCGTCTGGATCCTCAAAAAGGCACGTCAGCCGATCAGCGCCTGCGTCGTCGATGCCGAGGCGGAGCGCGCGCCGACCGAGCCCAAGGTATTCACGCGGCTGCACTTCGTCTACCGCATTCGCGGCGAAGGCTTGAACCCCGCGCAGGTCGAGCGCGCGGTCAAGCTGTCGAAGGAAAAATACTGCTCGGCGACCCTGATGCTGGCCGCGACCGTGCCGATCAGCTACGAGATCAGCCTCAACGGCGCGCCGCTCGAGCCCGCCGCCTAGCGCAACAGCCGGATCAGGCTCGACGTATCCCAGCGCCCGCCGCCCTGCGCCTGGATCCGCGCGTAGAACTGGTCAACCAGCGCAGTCACAGGCAGCGCCGCGCCGTTGGCGCGCGCTTCGGCCGTGCAGATGGAGAGATCCTTGCGCATCCAGTCGACGGCGAAGCCGAAGTCGAACTTGTCGGCAGCCATCGTCTTGCCGCGATTGTCCATTTGCCACGATTGCGCCGCGCCTTTGCCGATGACGTCGAGCACGCGCTCGGGATCGAGCCCGGCCTTGCGGGCGAAGTTGATCCCTTCCGACAGGGCCTGGACCAGCCCGGCGATGCAGATCTGGTTGACCATCTTGGTCAGCTGACCCGAGCCCGGGCCGCCCATCAAGGTCACCGCGCGCGCGTAATGCGCGAGCACGCCTTCGGCCTGCGCAAACACATCGGCTTCGCCGCCGACCATGATCGTCAGCTTGCCGTTTTCGGCGCCGGCCTGGCCGCCGGATACCGGCGCGTCGAGAAAGCCTACGCCGCGCGCCTTCGCCGCCGCGTGCACCTCCCGTGCGACGATCGCCGACGCGGTCGTGTGATCGACCAGGACGCTGCCGCTCTTCATCGCCCCGACCGCCCCGTCGCTACCCAGTGCCACGGCGCGGACGTCGTCATCGTTGCCGACGCACATCATCACCAGCGATGCATCGCGTGCCGCGGCGGCGGGCGTCGGCGCCGAGCTGCCACCGTACTTCTCGACCCACTGCGCCGCCTTGGCTGGCGTGCGGTTGTAGACGACCACCGTATGTCCGGCGCGCGCCAGATGTCCGGCCATCGGAAAGCCCATCACGCCCAGGCCGAGAAACGCCAGTTTGCCGCTGTCCATCCGTTGCTCCTTGCGAGTTGAAACGAGACCGGTGCGCCGCGCTTGACGTCAGCGCGGTGAGCCCTTCGCAAGCGAGGACCGCGCGGCGCGTATCGCCGCGCGCACCTGTGCCGGCGCCGTGCCACCCGGATGATTGCGGCTCGCGGTCGAACCCTCGAGCGTGAGCACCGCATAGACGTCGTCTTCGATCAGCGGCGAATAGCGCTGCAGCGACGCGAGCGACAGCGTCGCCAGATCGCACTGCTCCGACTCGGCATGCCGCACCGCTCGCGCCACCGCTTCGTGGGCGTCGCGGAAAGGCAGGCCTTTCTTGACCAGGTAGTCGGCAAGATCGGTGGCGGTCGCATAACCTTCGCCTGCCGCGGCGCGCATGCGCGCGGCGTCGACCTCGATGCCATCCGACACCAGCGCGGTGACGACGGCCAGCGTCGGCAGCAGCGTATCGACGACATCGAATACCGGCGCCTTGTCCTCCTGGTTGTCCTTGTTGTAGGTGAGCGGTTGCGCCTTCATCAAGGTCAGCAGTGCGACCAGGTCGCCGTAGACCCGGCCGGTCTTGCCGCGCACGAGCTCCGGCACGTCGGGATTCTTCTTTTGCGGCATGATCGAGCTGCCGGTGCAGAAGCGGTCGGCGAGCCGCACGAAAGCGAAGCGCGGGCTCGACCAGAGGATCAATTCCTCGGCGAAGCGCGACAGGTGCATCATCAGCAGCGCGCCGTCGGCGGCGAATTCGATCGCGAAGTCGCGATCCGACACGGCATCGAGCGAATTGGTGCAAAGGCCTTCGAAGCCGAGCTCGCGCGCCACCTGTTCGCGGTCGATCGGGAAGCTGGTGCCGGCCAGCGCCGCGCTGCCGAGCGGAAGCCGGTTGACGCGCCGGCGGCAATCGACCAGGCGCTCGGCATCGCGCGCGAGCATCGCCTCGTAGGCGAGCAGGTGATGGCCGAAGGTCACCGGCTGCGCGACCTGCAGATGCGTGAAGCCCGGCATGATCGTCGCGGCGTGCGGCTCGGCGAGATCGAGCAGTGCGCCGCGCAGCGCGACAAGCGCGGTGCCGATGTCGTCGATCGCCGCACGTACATAGAGCCTCAAGTCGGTGGCGACCTGATCGTTGCGCGAGCGGCCGGTGTGCAGCCGCTTGCCCGCATCGCCGATCAGAGCGGTCAGGCGTCGTTCGATATTGAGGTGCACGTCCTCGAAATCCGCCGACCAGGGGAATGCGCCGCGCCCGATCTCGTCGGCAATCTCGGTCAGGCCATGCTCGATCGAGGCAAGATCGGAAGCTGACAGGACGCCGACCGCGGCCAGCATGCGCGCATGCGCGAACGAGCCTGCGATGTCGGCACCGGCGAGTCTCTTGTCGAAGTCGACCGATGCAGTGTAGCGCTTGACGAGCTCCGCGACGGGCTCGCTGAATCGGCCGGACCAGCCGGCGGCCGCCGCGATGGCCGGATCGGATTTGCGCGTGGACATGGCTTGCCTCACCCGGACGTCTTCCGCACAATAGCCGGGCGCCGACATTCTGCACCTCGGTCCCGTGACCGGTGCCGGTCGATTGCCGCTCGCGCCGGGCCGGAAGCAACGAACAATGCGACCTAGTATAAATCAAAACACGGTCCGACTCTCGCTGCCGGAACTGCGCAACCTCGGCACCATCCTGCGCATACTGCTCGCCGTCAACGCGATGGTCCTGGTCGCTGCGCTGACGCGTGAAACGCGCTGGACCGCGCTGTGGGCGACCTGGCTCGAGATGACGTCGGTCGTCGAGCCGCAATTGCTGCTTCAGCTGCTGGTCCTGTACGCCGCCGCTCCGCAGCTCGCGCGCCTGCCGTATCGTAGCGGCGCGATCGTCGTGCTGTTGCTGACGCTGGCCGTCGCGCTGGCGTTCAACACGGCGGTCGCCGCGCTGGTCGAGAACGTCAGCGTGACCGCGATGCTGCGCGACGTTGCGTTCTCGATGCTGATCGCCGGCGCGCTGCTCGCCTATTTTCAGCTTCGGGCCAAAGCGCTCTCGCCGGCGATCACCGAGGCCAGGCTGCAGGCGCTGCAAGCCCGCATCCGGCCGCACTTCCTGTTCAACAGCATCAACGCCGTGCTCTCGCAGATGCGCACCGACCCGCGCCGCGCCGAATCCGCGCTCGAGGACCTGGCTGACCTGTTCCGCGTGCTGATGCGCGACAACCGCCAGCTCGCGCCGCTGGAGAACGAGGTCGAGCTGTGCCGTCATTATCTCGACCTGGAGAAGCTGCGCCTCGGCGACCGTTTGACCGTCGACTGGCACGTCGACAACATGCCGAAGGATGCGATGGTGCCGCCGCTGGTCCTCCAGCCGCTGCTGGAGAATGCCGTCTACCATGGCATCGAGCCGAGTAGCGCCCCGGGGGTGATCGCGATTAATATCTTCTTGAGCCGCGGCGAAGTGCACGCGATCCTGCGCAATCCCTACCAGGCGGGCCCGCGCCGCGGCGGTGGCAACAAGATGGCGCTGGACAACATCCGCGAGCGCCTGGCGCTGCACTTCGACGCCGAGGCAAGTCTCGAGAACCGGTTGACCCGCGACAGCTACGAGGTGCATATACGCATGCCCTATCGCACGCAACAGAAGCAGCAGAAGGCGGACAAGCCGCGTGGCTGATGCCCCGCTCAAAGTACTGATCGTCGACGACGAGGCGCCGGCTCGCCGCCGGCTGCGTGAGCTGCTCGACGACTGCACGACCGCGCTGCCGCTGGTCGTGGTCGGCGAGGCCGCGAGCGGGCGCGAGGCCCTGACGCTGCTCGGCAGCACGCCGACCGACCTGGTGCTCTCCGACATCCACATGCCCGACATGGACGGCATCGAACTCGCGCGGCACCTGCTGAAGCTGACCGTTCCGCCGGTCCTCATCTTCACCACCGCCTATCACGAGCACGCGATCGCGGCCTTCGAGGTCCACGCTGTCGACTACCTGGTCAAGCCGGTTCGCGTGCAGCGGCTGCTGGCGGCGCTGCAGCAGGTGCCGCGCCTGCGGCCGTTGTCGGAGGGCAAGCTCGATCGCCTGCCTGCCGCCGCGCGCCGCTTTTTGTCGGTGACCGAGCGGTCACGCGTCGTTCTGGTGGCGATCGAGGAAGTCATCTATCTGAAGGCCGAGCTCAAGTACATCACGATCCGCACCGCCGATCGCGAGTTCCTGCTCGAAGAGTCGCTGACCCGCCTCGAGGAAGAATTCGGCCAGCGCTTCGTGCGCGTCCACCGCAACTGCCTGGTCGCGCGCGAAGCGATCCGCGGGTTCGAGCGCCGCGTCAGCGCCGATGGCGATGCGCACTGGGAGGTCCTGCTGCGCGGCGTTACCGAAGCGCTGCCGGTGTCGCGCCGGCAACAATTCATCGTGCGCGAAATCGGGCGCGAGTCGTCGGCTTGAGCCGGCGGTGTCGCGCCGGACTCGCCCGCGCCGGGCGCGGTCGGCATTGGTTTAGACTGCCGGGCCCCGCAACCTTTTCCCACGACGCTACCCGAAGCTCAAGATGGCCCCACGCACGCTGATTTGCGGCTCGCTCGCCCGCGACACCATCATGGTGTTCCCCGACCGCTTTTCGCGCCACATCCTGCCCGAGCAGACGCGCGTGCTGTCGGTATCGTTCCAGATCGGCGAAATGCGCCAGGAGTGGGGCGGATGCGCAGGCAACATCGCCTATAACCTCAAGGCGATCGGCGGCGAGCCGGTGGTGATGGCGACCGTTGGCGACGATGGCGCCGCGTACGAAGAGCGGCTCGCTTCGCTCGGGATCGCCAGCGACGGCCTGCGCACGGTGCCCGGCACGTTCACTGCGCAGGCTTTCATCATCACCGATCTCGACGACAACCAGATCACCGCCTTTCATCCCGGTGCGATGAACCGCTCGGAGCTCAACGATGTCGGCGACGTCCAGGGCATCGCGCTGGGCATCGTCGCTCCGGACGGCAAGGAAGGCATGCAAGCGCACGTTCGCGGCTTTGCCGCAGCGGGCATTCCTTTCGTCTTCGATCCGGGTCAGGGACTGCCGCTGTTCAGCGGCGACGAGCTGGTGGCGATGATCGAAGCCGCCGACTATGTCGCTGTCAACGATTACGAGGGGCGCCTGCTGTGCGAACGCACCGGCCTCTCGCTGCAGGACATCGCGGCGCGCGTGCAGGCGCTGATCGTGACGCTCGGCGCCGACGGCTCGCGCATCCACAGCGGCGGCGAGCTGATCGACGTGCCCGCCGTGCGTCCCGCGGCGCTGGTCGATCCGACCGGCTGCGGCGACGCCTACCGCGCCGGCCTGCTGTACGGCATCGCGCACGAATGGGAGTGGCTGCGCACCGGACGGCTTGCCTCGCTCCTGGGCTCGGTCAAGATCGCCTCGCGCGGCGGCCAGAACCATGCCGTCGACCGTGCGCGGCTGGCCGAGCTCTACGCCGCGCATTTCGGCGGCTCGCTCTGGTAGCGGGGTACTCCACGCGGGCCGCCGGCGCATCGACGCCGCTGCTGC
>DATNAR010000315.1:0-2782 GCA_035607385.1 Casimicrobiaceae bacterium | reverse complement strand
CTGGTCGATCAGGACAAGTGCATGGGCTGCAACCTGTGCGCGTGGGCCTGTCCCTACGGCGCGCGCGAGCTCGACCAGGCGACCGGCACGATGAAAAAGTGCACGCTGTGCGTCGATCGCATCTACGACGTGCTGCTGCCGCCGGAGGATCGCCAGCCCGCGTGCGTGCTCGCCTGTCCGACGCACGCGCGGATGTTCGGCGACTTCGACGATCCGAAATCCGAAGTCTCGCGAGTCACCGCCGAGCGAGGCGGTTTCGGTCTGCTGCCGGAGCTGGGCTACGCCCCGGTGAATCGTTATCTGCCGCCGCGCGAGCCCAAACCGCTGCCGGACGTCGATGATGCACGGGCATTGCTCGAGCGGGGGCTCGCCAGCCTCGCGAGCCCCGTAATCCGGCGTTGAAGCGAGCGGGCGTCACGCCGCGATGAAGCCTGCACTGTCGATCGTTTTTTTCACCGTCGCCTCGGGCGCCGGCCTCGGCTTGCTCGCGCTGCTGGCGCTGACCGATCTGTGCCCGGTGCCGCTGCTGTCGCCCGAGGCACTCGCGCGCGGCATCGCGCTCGCGCTGCTCCTCGTCGCCGCGGGGCTCGCCTCATCGCTGCTGCATCTGGCCAATCCATCGAACGCGTGGCGCGCGTTTGCGCGCGTCCGGACCTCGTGGCTCTCGCGCGAGGCGGTCGTTGCCGCGCTGCTCTTTCCGGTGGCCTTCGCCTACCTGATCGCGGTGTGGTCGGGCAGCGCGGGGACGGCGCGCACGGCGCTGGCGACCGTCGTCTGCCTGCTCGCGTGGGGACTGCTTTTTTGCACGGCGATGATCTACGCGAGCCTGAAGCCGATCCGGCAGTGGCGCACCGGATGGACGCCGGCGGCCTATCTGCTGCTCGGCCACTGGTCGGGCGCGTTGCTCGCCGTCGCGCTCGCCATCGGCTTTGGCGGCGAGCCGGGCAGCTGGATACGCCTGGCGGCAGCGCTGGGCATCGCCGCGCTCGTCGCCAAGCTCGGCTACTGGCGTCACGGCGCCGCCGATCGCGGCGGCAAGTCGGTGCTGACGATCGAGCAGGCGATCGGCGTTCCGCAAGGCGTCCGGCCACCGGGTGTCAGCGTCGCGCAGGCGCGGCTGTTCGACGCGGGGCACACGCAACGGACATTTCTCACCGACGAATTCGTCTTTCGGCTGGCGCGGCAGCACGCGCAAGCCGTGCGCGCCGCCGCGCTGGCGCTGGGCTTCGGCATCCCGCTGCTCTGGCTCGCCACCGGCCCGCGCCACTGGGCCGCGGCGGCCTCGGTCGCCCTGCTGGCGCTCGTCGGACTTCTCGCCGAGCGATGGCTCTTTTTCGCCGACGCGCGCCATACGGTGCGCCTCTATCATGGCGATGCCCGAACCTGAGCTGCTCGAAGTCGACGTCTGGCGCGGCGGCAGCGACGGCGGCCGGTTCCAGACTTACACGGTGCCGCGCCAGGACGCGCAGACGGTACTCGACGTCGTTACCTGGATCCAGCGCAAGCTCGACCCGACGCTTGCCTACCGGTTCGCCTGCCGGGTCGGCATGTGCGGCTCGTGCGCGATGACGGTCAACGGCCGTCCCCGCTGGACCTGCCGGACCCACGTGGCCAAGGTTGCCGGCGGCAAGCGCCTGCAGATTGCGCCGCTCGCCAACATGGCGATCGTGCGCGACCTGGTCGTTGATATGCGCGAGTTTTTCGACAAATGGGCGAAGGCGGGCGGCCAGTTCACGCCGACCGCGTCGCGTCGCGATGATTTCGCGCGCGTGGCGCCCGGGTCGCCGGCGCGCCGCGAAGTCGACGCGGCGATCGAGTGCATCGGCTGCGGTGTCTGTTACGCGTCGTGCGATGTCGTCGCGTGGAATCCGGCCTACCTGGGTCCGGCGGCGCTCAACCGGGCGTGGACCCTGCAGAACGACGTGCGCGACGGCGGCCAGGCGGCGCGGCTTGCTGCGGTCGCGGGCGATGCCGGATGTCACGCCTGCCACACGCAGGCAGCGTGCACCGAGCGCTGTCCGAAGCAGCTTTCGCCGACCGCGGCTATCGCCGGACTCAAGCGCATGACGGCGCGCGCGGTGCTCAAGGGCGAGCTGTGAGCGCGCGCGGCGAGACCCGCCTGTGGCTCGCGCAGCGGGCAAGCGCGGCGGTGCTCGCGCTGTGCGTCCTCGTTCATCTGGCGACGATGATCGTCGCCGTCAAAGGCGGGCTGACCGCCGCCGACATTCTGGGGCGCACGCGGGGCAGTACGGCGTGGGCCGCTTTTTATGCGGTCTTCGTCGCGGCGGTGGCGATCCACGCGCCGATCGGCTTGCGCACGATCGGCGCCGAGTGGCTGCGCTGGCGCGGCCGCGGCGCCGACCTCTGCTGGCTCGCCGTCGCTGTCGCCCTGTTCGTCATCGGAATCCGCGCCGTCGCGGCCGTCGTGCTGTGAGAACGGGCGGCTGGCGCAACCGCGACCACCCGTCGTACTGGGCGTTTCTGGTCCACCGCATCTCCGGACTCGCGCTGGCGCTGTTCCTGCCGCTGCATTTCTGGGCACTGGGACAGGCACTCGCCGGCGAGGCGGCGCTCGACGGTTTCCTGCGCTGGACCGAACGGCCGCTGGTCAAGGCGTCCGAAGTGGCGCTCGTCTTCCTGCTGGCCGCGCATCTCGCCGGAGGTCTGCGCCTGCTGCTGGTCGAGTTCGTCGGCTGGCACCGTCAGGCGCAGCGGAGCTGGGTCGCGCTCGCCGCGGGTGTGGCGCTGTTCTGTGCGCTGACGTTCGCGCTTAACTTATACT
>DATNAR010000301.1:0-3598 GCA_035607385.1 Casimicrobiaceae bacterium | reverse complement strand
AGGAGCTCCTCGGCGCGGCGGCGCATCCGCGGACGATCCCAGGTCAGCAGGCGCGGGACGACGCCGATGTTCTCGGCCACCGTCATGTTCGGAAAAAGGCCGATCTGCTGGATCACGTAGCCGATCGTGCGGCGCAATTCGACCGGATCCACGGCGCTGGTATCGCGGCCGTCGATGAACACCTTGCCCGACGTCGGCGCAACCAGCCGATTGATCATCCGCAACGTCGTCGTCTTGCCGCAACCCGACGGCCCCAACAGGACGCAGGTCTCGCCGGCGCCGACTTCGAAGCTGACGCGATCGACCGAAGCCGCGCCGCCGTGCGACGACGGGTAGATTTTGGTCAGCGCTTCGAGTCGGATCATTCGATGTGCCGGCCGACGGTCAGCCCGCGCGCGCCGCGGCGCCTTTCGGCGTCATGCGGCGCTGCAGCCACAGCAGGGCGTAGTCGGCCGCGATGGCGAGCAGGGCCAGCGCCAGCGCGCCGGTGATCAGCTGTCGCACGTCGGTCTGCGATATGCCGCGCGAAATGAACGTGCCCAGCCCGCCGGCGCCGATGTACGCGGCGATCGCGGTCACGCCGATGTTGATGACCACGGCAATCCGCACGCCGGCGATGATCACCGGCAGCGCGATCGGGATCTCGACGCGAAACAGTCGCTGTGACGTCGACATCCCCATGCCGATCGCCGCCGAGCGCAGCGCAGGGTCGACGTTGCGTATCGCCGTATAGGTGTTGCGCACGATCGGCAGCTGCGCATAGAGCATCGCCGCGATCACCGCCGGCAGGTAGCCGATGCCCTGGCCGATCTTCGACAGCAGCGGGATCAGGACGCCGAACAGCGCGATCGAAGGAATCGTCATCACGATCGAGCCGAGGTAGAGCACCGTGTCTGCGGTGCGTTGGCTTTGGGTGATCGCGATGCCCAGCGGAACCCCGGTGAGGATCGCGAAGCCCACCGCGACGCTGACAATGGAGACGTGCTCGACCGTGCGCTCGCCGATGGCGGGCAGGTTGTGCAGAATGAACGTCAAAGTCTCCACGGCCCTCCTTCGAACGGCTTGCCGCACCGTGCCGCGATACTCGCCGCCAGCATAGTCGGCGCGCCGGGAGGCAAGTGTTACAGATACGACCCGGGTTGGTCCATTGCGGACTTTGGCGGCGGAGCGGGGGAGCCCGATACCGCTCGGGCGCCGCCGGCCGGAGGCCCGGCAGGCGTCGCACCGGCGACAATCGGCGTCGCCTCGCGGCTGGTCGCGAACCGGCTAAAGGTGCGATAGTTGCGCCTCCGTCCTCGGGGCAAAAGCCATGAACGCAACCGCAATGAAACGGCCTTTTCAGTCGCTGCTGGAACGCCTCGATCAGGGGCCGGTGATCTGCGCCGAGGGCTACGTGTTCGAGCTCGAACGGCGCGGATACCTGCAGGCCGGCGCCTTCGTCCCGGAGGTGGTGCTCGAGCATCCCGAAGTCGTCGCCCAGCTGCACCGCGATTTCGTCCATGCCGGATCCGACGTGGTGGAAGCGCTCACCTATTACGCGCACCGGGAGAAGCTGCGCATCATCGGCCGCGAAAAGGACCTCGAGCCGATCAACCGGCGCGCGCTCGACATCGCCAAGACCGTGGCGGGGGAAAGCGGCGCGTTCTTCGCCGGCGACATCTGCAACACCAACGTCTACGATCCGGCCGATCCGGCGTCGCACAAGGCGGTGCGCGCGATGTTCGAGGAGCAGGTCGGCTGGGCGGTCGACGCGGGCGTCGATTTCGTCATCGGCGAGACGTTTTCCTATGCGCAGGAAGCGCT
This sequence comes from Casimicrobiaceae bacterium, assembly GCA_035607385.1. GTDB lineage: Bacteria > Pseudomonadota > Gammaproteobacteria > Burkholderiales > Casimicrobiaceae > PALSA-1003. Next base: position 1,795 of record DATNAR010000301.1, on the reverse strand, counting down.
GATCGCGCTCGACGTGGTCAAGCGCGCGGGACAGACGGCGGTGATCACGCTGGCGATGCACCAGGCCGACGTGACGCGCGAGAACTGGGGCGTCGTCGACGCCTGCAAGCGGCTCGCCGACGCCGGGGCCGACGTCGTCGGCCTCAACTGCATCCGCGGTCCCGCGACGATGATGCCGCTGCTGCGCGAGATTCGCGCCGCCGTCAGGACCCCTATCGCCGCGCTGCCCGTTCCGTTCCGGACCAGCGAGCGCGAGCCTTCGTTCCAGTCGCTGCGCGATGCGCACTGGCACTACGATGAAGGCGCGCGGCCTTTTCCGGTCGCGCTCGATCCGTTCACCTGCAATCGCTTCGAGATCGCCGATTTCGGCCGCGAGGCGCTGGCGATGGACATTCGCTACCTGGGGGTGTGCTGCGGCGCCGGACCGCACCATATCCGCGCGCTGGCTGAGGCCGTCGGCAAGCGCCCGCCGGCCAGCAAATATTCCGCCGACATGTCGAAGCACGCCTTCCTGGGCTCGCACGAGCGCATCAAGAAGGTGCAGAAGGACTACGCGAGCAAGCTCTAGCGCCTGTCAGCGGGCGCGCCGCGCCAGCGCCGCGGCGCGCTCGTCACTCGGCTTGTGGCCGTAGACGGCGCGATAGCAGCGGCTGAAATGCGAAGCCGACGCGAATCCGCACGCCACCGCGACGTCGAGAATCGGTTTGGCGGTTTGCAGCAACAATTCCCGCGCCCGGTCGAGCCGCATCTCCAGATAGTGACGGCTCGGGCTCGCATGCAGGTATTTCGCGAACAATCGCTCGAGCTGGCGGGGCGAGAGGCCGACGTCGGCGGCGATCTGCTGGACATCGCGCGGCTCGTCGGCCGTGCTTTCCATCAGGCCGATCGCCGCGATCAGCTTCTGGTTGGCAACGCCCAGCCGCGCCTGGATCGCCATGCGCTGCCGATCCTGCGTGCCGCGGATCCGCGGATGGATGAACTGCTCGGATACGCCGTTGGCCAGCGCGCGGCCGTTGCGGTCGGTGATCAGCTGCAGCATCATGTCCAGCCCCGCCGTTCCGCCCGAACACGTGTAGCGGCTGCCGTCGATGACGAAAATATCGGTCGTCGTGCGCACGCGTGGAAACTGCTCGGCGAAAGCGGCCAGATTCTCCCAATGCAAAGCGCAGCGCCGGCCGTCGAGCAGTCCGGCGTGCGCCAGCGGGTAGGCGCCAAGGCTGATGCCGCCGATCGCTGCGCCGCCGCGCACGAGCCCGCGCAGCCACTGGGCGAGCGGCCTGTCGCGCGCGCCGGCGTCGGGGGTGCCGGCGCAGACGAGCAGCAGATCGAGCGCCGCGTCCTCGCCGATCGAGCCGCCGACGGCCATGTCGATGCCGTTGCTCGCCCGCACCGGATCGCCGTCGTGCGAGAACAGTCGCCACGCGAACAGCGTGTCGCCGGACAACCGATTGGCCGCGCGCAACGGCTCGATCGCGGCTGCGAAAGCCATCATCGGAAACTCGGGAACCAGATAGAAACCGACGGTGTACGGCCGCGGGCCGCTGCGCGACGGCGCATAGCGCGCTGGCTTGGCGTCGGCGCCCGCTCGCGGCTCCCTGATCGGTGACGGCATCGGTCGATGTTACCGCGCCGATGCCGACCGGTCGACGCTAGGCGATCGCGCCCGCGGCCTGGAGCCGCCGCAGCAGCGTCTTCTGGAAATGGTGCGTGGTGTCTTCGAGCGCGGCCGAGAAGACCCCGCCATCCATGACCGGTGAGCGCCGTCCGATCTGCAGGCGCTCGACGATCGCGATGT
>DATNAR010000285.1:0-2561 GCA_035607385.1 Casimicrobiaceae bacterium | reverse complement strand
GGTATCGCTGATGTCTCCGGGCGAAGCCAGCAGCTATCCGCCGCCGCTGGTTCCCGAACGTGCGACGCTGGGCAATTACCGCGAGCTTTTCGGACGTGCCGGTGTCGGACGGTATCTGGTCAACAGCGTATTTCTCGCTGCGGCAGTGACCGCGGTGTCGCTGGTGTTCAACGTGGCGGCAGGCTACGCGTTCGCCAAGCTTCGCTTTGCCGGACGCGACCGCATCTTCAAGCTCCTGCTCGGCGCGCTGGTCATACCCGGACAGGTTGCGATGGTGCCTCTGTTCCTGCTGCTCAAGCAGATGGGGCTGGTGAACAGCTACGGCGGCGTCATCGTGCCTGCGATGGCGGGGATATTCGGCATCTTCCTGGTGCGGCAGTACGCGCTGTCGATCCCCGACGAGCTATTGGAAGCGGCGCGCATCGACGGCGCCAGTGAATTTCGCATCTTCGGCGCGATCGTCGTGCCGGCGCTCAAGCCGATCATCGTCACCCTGGCCGTATTCACGCTGCTCGGCACGTGGAATGATTTCATGTGGCCGTTGATCGTCCTCACCGACAAGGACCTCTACACGCTGCCGGTCGCACTGGCCAGCCTCTCGCGCGAGCATGTGCAGGATAACGAGCTGATGATGGCGGGCTCGGTGCTGACGACGCTGCCGGTGCTGCTGGTGTTCCTGGCCTTGCAGCGCTACTACATGCAAGGATTGCTGGCGGGAAGCGTCAAGGGGTGAAACCGCTCGTTGCAACCGGTCCGCGGCGGCCCGGCCGCGCGCTGCTTCCGATCGTCGCCATCGTGCTCGCCGCCGCGCTTGCTGCGGGAAAGGCGGCGGCGCAGGCGCCCGACGCGCCGCCGCGGCTGCTCGACGATTTCGCCGACCTTTCGTCGTGGCACGCCGGCGCGTCCGACGGCGTGCGAGCGTCGATACATGCCGCCGACGGCATCGACGGCCGCGCGCTGGAGCTCGATTTCGATCTTGCCGGCACTGCCGGTTACGCCGTCGCCGAGCGCGCGCTGCCGCTCGACCTGCCGTCCAATTACGAGATCTCGTTTTACGTGCGCGCCGACGCACCGGTGAACAACTTCCAGTTCAAGCTGACCGATGCTGCGGGTGACAACGTCTGGTGGTTCAATCAGCCGAATTTCACGTTTCCGCGCGAGTGGCGACAGGTCAGGATCCGCAAGCGCCAGATCGAATTCGCCTGGGGTCCGACGACCGACCGCTCGCTCACCCACGCGGCGCGACTGGAGCTCGTCGTCGCCGCCGGGCGCGATGGCGGCGCCGGCGCGGTGCGGTTCAGCCGGCTCGAGGTGCGCGCGCTTCCGCCGGTGCCGGCGATCTGGCCGGCCCCCGCCGTGCATGCCTCGTCCGATCTGCCCGGCGCCGATCCGGCGCGCACAGTCGATGGCCAATTGGCGACGGCGTGGCACAGCGATCCCGGCAAGGGTCCGGCGCAGAGCCTCACGCTCGACTTCGGGCAGCGGCGCGAATTCGGCGGCATCGTTCTGCATTGGCTGGACAAGGCGTTCGCGTCACGCTACGAGGTCCAGGTTTCCGATGACGATGTGCAGTGGCGTACGCTGCGCAGCGTCAGCGACGGCAGCGGCGGCAACGACGCGCTGGCGCTGCCGGGCGCCGAGAGCCGTTACCTGCGACTGCTGCTGCAGGACGGTCCCGCCCGGACGTACGGTCTGGCTGAAGTCGAAATCAAGGACCCGGCGTTCGGCGAATCGGCCAACGCGTTCATCGAAGTGGTCGCGCGAAATTCGCCGCGCGGCTATTTCCCGCGCGGCTTCTCCGGCGAGCAGGCGTATTGGACGCTGGTCGGCGTCGACGGCGGCGGCGACAGCGCGCTGCTGTCGACCGACGGTGCGCTCGAGGCCGGGCGGGGAGGATTCTCGATCGAGCCGTTCGTCGTCGCCGCCGGCAAGCTGACCACCTGGGCCGAAGCCGACGCGCAGCCGTTCCTTCCCGACGGATATCTGCCGATGCCTGGCGTGCGGTGGCGGCAGCCGCAATGGGAGCTCAGCGTCTCGTCGTTCGCAGCGGGAACGCAACAGGCGCCGCGGATCGTCGCGCAATATCAGGTCACGAATCTGACCGGGGATCGGCTGCCGCTGCAGCTCGTGCTCGCCCTACGCCCGTTCCAGGTCAACCCGCCGACACAATTCCTCAGTACCGTGGGCGGAATCAGCGCGATTCGCGACATCGCCTGGGACGGAACGGCGTTCAGCGTCAACGAAGCGCGCAAGGTGTACGCGCTGCAAGCTCCCGACCAGGTCGGCGCGTTCGCTTCCGATCCCGCCGCCCTGCCCAAGTTGCTGGCGCGTTCGGCCTGGGTGGATGCGACTCGCGCGCACGACGCTTTCGGCTATGCGTCGGGCGCACTGGGCTATGAGCTCGACCTGCCGCCGCATGGGCGCCGGACGATCGACCTGATCATCCCGTTATCCGCCAGCGGCGCGGATCGCGCTCTCAAGCCGATCCCGGGGGAGGCATGGGTCGCGCGCGAGCGAGGCGCCGCGGCGGCCGCATGGCGCGAAAAGCTCAATCGGGTTTC
>DATNAR010000258.1:0-44465 GCA_035607385.1 Casimicrobiaceae bacterium | reverse complement strand
TAGCCCCGTGCCCCAGCCTGCAGCGCCCGAAAGATATGCTCCGTGGTCGAGTGCATCGACAGAATCAGCACCTGCGTCGATGGATACGCATCGTGCATCTGCTGCGTCGCCTCGACCCCGTTCAACTCCGGCATGGCAATGTCCATGACCACCACGTCCGGATGCAGTTGCTGCGCCAGGCGCAGGACTTCCCGCCCGTTCGCCGCGTCCCCCACTACCTCGATATCCGCCTGCGCCTCCAGCAGAGCACGCAGACCATCGCGCACGACCGCGTGATCGTCCGCCAGCAGAACGCTAATCATGGCAAATCACCTCTCAACTCGACGACGACTTCGGCCTCGTCCCTGCACATCCGATTTGCATCACGGCGGCAACCATCGTAACGCCTCCCGGCAACGCCGGTCTCAACCTACACAATGTATGTTTGCGGCTAAAGGTCGGCTGCCGGGGGGCCTTGACAGCCGCTGTAGGGAAGCTTTGACTCGATAGAGCGCGGCGCCGCTGCGGAACATTCGGCGCTCCGCCGCGACTTGCCAATGGTCGGATCCCTGCCGCCGGTCTCTCCGGCGAACCCGATAGTCAAGACACTCCTACAGGAAGTGTCCAGCTCTCCCGATACCGTCACGCTCGCCTGCGTCCCACACTGGCCCAACAACGCGCGGACTTCCGCGTGGACGTGTCGCGTGGATCACATGCGAAGACGTGGAAAAACCGATGGCGATGCAGGCGGTCCCTTCGCGGTACCCGTGCTTCTCATGGAACGAGGGATTGAATGAAATTCTCTTTCCCGAGGTCCGCGGTATCTGCAAACGCGCGCGCGGTCCAGCCTTTGCGCACGGGCTTGAAAACGCTAATGGAATGGAGGATCGAATGAAACGCTTACTCTTTGTACTGCTTGGGATCCTTGCTTTTGCTGCCGAAGCATCCGCAGCGCCCATCACCCTCGGCGCCTCCATCCAGATGTCCGGACCGCTGGCCAACACCGGCCGCTACTATCGCGACGGCTACCAGTTCGCCGTCGACCAGATCAACAAGGCGGGCGGAGTCAAGATCGGCAACACCCACGAACAACTGGCGTTGAAGATTCTGGACAACCAGTCCGATAACAATCTCGCTGTGCGGCAGTACGTACAACTGGTCTCCCAGGACAAGATCAATCTGCTGCTCGGTCCGTTTGCCAGCGATTCGGTGATCGCTACCTCATCGGTCGCAGAAAAATATCAGGTGCCGATGATTCAGGGCGGCGGCGCCTCCGACCAGATCTTCGACCGCGGCTACAAGTACATCTTCGGCACACTGCCGGTGGCGAGCAAGTACTTCGAGAGCACGATCCAAGCCATGGGCAAGTTGAACCCGGCGCCGAAGACCGTGGCCCTGCTCTACGCCGACGATGCCTTCGACGTCTCGGTCGCCAGCGGCACGCGCGAGCTGCTGGGCAAGGCGGGTCTCAAGACGGTCCTCGACGAACGCTACAGCACCAACGCCTCCGATTTTGCATCGTTGCTGTCGCGAATCAAAAGTGCCCAGCCGGACGCCGTGCTGATGGCTGGCCATGAAACCGAGATCCTGAATTTCATTCGCCAATCCAAGAGCCTGAATGTCAATCCGCATTTTTACAGTTTCACGGTCGGCGTTCCCAGCGCCGATTTCCGCAAGGCGCTCGGCAAGGATGCGGACTACGCCTTCGGCATGACCTCATGGCTGCCGTCGGCGGCACAGAAGGACGATTATTTCGGTAACGCGGAAAAGTTCGCGCAGGCGTATCAGAAGCGCTTCGGCTATGAGCCGGACTACCACGCGGCTTCCGCGGTCGCCGTTGTCGAAGCGTATGCCAAGGCGCTCGAAGCCGCGGGGACCACCGACCCGGCAAAGGTGCGTGATGCGATCGCACACGTGGATTTCGAGAGCCTGTATGGTCGGATTCAGTTCAATGCGGTTGGCCAGATCAGCCTGCCGCAGACGGTGATCCAGGTTCAGAACGGTAAAGTAGTGCCGATTTACGGGCAGAAAGGATTCGTCGACAAGCCCGAGTACCCGATGGTCGCATGGAGCAAGCGCTGAAGACACCTTGATGGGGCCTGTTGGCGAGTGAGCCCGTCGAGCCGCGAACGGGCGGGCAACATCCCACTCTTTACCCTCCTTCCACCGTTCGCCAGGCAAGCGGCTGCCGGCAATCGATGGGCGGTGCGTGAACGTGAGTCTGCTCTGGCAAGTCGTCGTCAACGGCATCCTGCTGGGGGGACTCTACGCCCTGATGGCGCTCGGGCTGGCGTTGGTGTGGGGCGTGCTCAACATCGTGAACCTGGCGCATGGGGCCCTGATCATGCTCGGCGCCTACGTCTGTTACTACCTGTTCACGGGGCTGTCGATCGATCCGTTTGTCGCGCTCCCGCTGACTATGCTGGCGCTGTTCGCGTTCGGCTATCTGCTCCAGCGGTATCTGCTCAACCTGGTCATCCGGGCGCCGATGTTCAACACGCTGCTGATCACGTTCGGTATCGACGTCGTCCTGACCTATCTCGCACAAATCGCTTTCAGTGCGGACTTTCGCACCATCAATCCCACTTACGCCGGTGACAACTTCGCGTTGTTCGGCGCGACCGTGCCGGTGGTGCGCCTGCTCGCGTTCGCTGTGGCGCTGGCGCTCACCATCATCCTCTGGTTGTTCCTGGCACGAACTAGACTCGGGCGCGCGATCCGCGCGACCGCGCAGAATCTGATCGCGGCGCGTCTCTACGGTGTCGAGCCGCGCCGCGTCTACGCGCTCACTTTCGGCCTTGGCGCCGCGCTGGCCGGAGCGGCTGGCGGGCTTTATGGCGTGGTGTCGCAGGTCAATCCGTATATCGGGACAAGCCTGACCGCGAAATCGTTCGCCATTGCCATCATCGGCGGGCTGGAAAGCCCGTTGGGCGTGATTGCCGGGGGACTCTTTCTCGGCATCGTCGAGTCACTGACCGCGCTCTATATCGGACCGACTTACGCCGACGTCGCCAGCTTTGGCATCCTGGTGCTGGTGCTGATCGTGCGCCCGACCGGCCTGCTGGGGAGAACCACCTGAGCCGCAAGATTCTATGGGCGGGCATCGGCGTGGCGCTGATCGTAATGGCGGCCGCGCCATGGATAGCATCGCCAAGCCTGATCCAATTCGGCATCAGTACATTGTTGCTGGCAACCCTTGCCCAGAGCTGGAACATCATCGGCGGCTACGCCGGCTACGCTTCGTTCGGCAATTCGGTGTTCTACGGCCTCGGCAGCTACGGCACCGCTATCGCGATGGTGCAGTGGCACCTGCCATTCGGGGTCGGGTTGGCGTTGGGCGCAGTACTCGCGGTGGCCTTTGCGGTAGTGCTCGGCCTGCCGGTGCTACGCTTACGAGGGCACTACTTCGCGATCTGTACGCTGGCTCTGGCCGAGGTAATGATCGCGATCGTGTCCAACGTCGACATCGCCGGGCGCAACACCGGCCTGGTGCTGCCCCTGCTTCGGGGCGACGCGTTGTTCTACGAGATGGCATTCGGACTGCTCGTACTGACGACGCTGGCAGTGCTCTGGATCGCACGCAGCCGATTCGGATACGGGCTTATGTCGATCCGGGAGAACGAGGAGGCCGCGGCCGTCCTGGGCGTAGACACCACACTCTACAAGGTGCTCGCGTTTGCGCTTTCGGGATTTTTCGCCGCCCTGGCTGGCGGCATCCACGCCTACTGGATCACGTTCCTCGATCCGGTCAGCGCCTTCGACATCGGGCTGAATGTGAAGATGATCATCATGGCAGTGTTCGGCGGCCCGGGGTCCATCCTCGGTCCGGTAGTCGGTGCGTTCTTGTTGTCGGGTATCTCGGAGGTTCTGTCGACCGAAATCTCGAACTTGGCCGGCCTCTTCTTCGGCGTCGTGATCGTGATCGCGGTAGTGTTCATGCCGCGAGGTCTAGCCGATCTCGGTCGCCGTTTCAAGCAGTTCGGCTGGCACTACTTCGCCGAAAACGTCCGCGTTCATCGGTTGTAGAAAACATGCCATCACTTCTCAACGTTCGCGGCCTCACCAAGCGCTTTGCCGGACTGGTCGCGCTGTCGGACGTGAGCTTCGAACTTGAGCGCGGCGAAATTCTCGGTCTCATTGGCCCCAACGGTGCCGGCAAGACGACGCTGATCAATATGATCAGCGGGACCCTGAGCGCCACCGACGGCGACGTCACGTTCGACGGTTGCGACCTGAAGCGCCTCCCCGCGTATCGCCGCGCGCGGCTGGGCATCGGTCGTACGTTTCAAATCATGCGCCCATTTCCAGGCTTGAGCGTGCTCGACAACGTCGCCGTGGGTGCATTGTTCGGCACGGGAGGTGGTGATCACAATTTGCCTCGCGCGCGCCGTGTCGCAAGCGAGAAGCTCGAGTTCGTCGGCCTGGCGCATCGCGCCAATCAGCGTGCGGAGGCGCTGGGCGGCCCTGATCGCAAGCGGCTCGAGCTCGCCAAGGCGCTGGCGATGAATCCACGGATGCTACTGCTCGACGAGGTGATGGCAGGTCTCAACCTGGTCGAAATCGAAGCGGTGATCGCAATGATCAAGAAGGTACGCGATCAAGGCATCAGCATCCTGGTCATCGAACACGTGATGAAAGCGATCCGGAGCCTGTCAGACCGACTGCTCGTGCTGCACCACGGCGAGAAGATTGCCGAGGGCGCACCGGAGCAGGTACTTCGCGACCCACAGGTGGTCGAAGCCTACCTCGGACGGCGGCGCGCGTGAACGATCCATTGCTGCTGGTGACCGAGCTTGGCGCCGGCTACGGCGAAATGCCGGTCCTGCAGGCAATTTCCCTCAAGATCTTCGCGGGCGAGATTGTAGCCATCGTCGGCAGCAATGCGGCCGGCAAGACGACTTTGCTGCGTGCGCTGTCGCGTGTGATTCCCTGTACCGGACGGATTTGGTTTGGCGGACGCGAGATTAACCACATGTTGGCGGACGAGGTTTTCAATCTGGGGCTGGTCCAGGTACCCGAGGGACGCCAGCTTTTCGACCGCATGACCGTGCAGGACAACCTGTTGATGGGTGCGTTTCGCCGCACCGACCAGGCGGGTGTCCAAGGTAGCATCGAGCGCGCGTACGCGCTATTCCCCGCCCTCGAGCAGCGACGCGGGCGACTGGCCGGAAGCCTGTCCGGGGGCGAGCAGCAGATGTGCGCGATGGCGCGGGCGCTCGTGGCCGCGCCGAAACTTCTGATGGTCGACGAGATGAGCCTGGGCCTCGCTCCAACCGTTGTCGATCTCCTGCTCGATGTGCTGGTCGACATCCGCAGTGAAGGCGTCACGATCCTCCTCGTCGAGCAGGATGTGCATTCGGCCTTCCAGGTCGCCGATCGGGCGTATGTTATGGAAACCGGTCGCATCGTTCGCGAGGGCGCAGCTTCCGAACTTGCCGAAGACCCGGAAGTAAGGCGGGCCTACCTCGGAGCCTAACCAGCGCTGTGCGCCACTCGCAACGGATCCGCTTTGCTTTTAGACGTGTGCCAACCCTTACCTCATCCTTGTCGAGGCTCGCCATGGTCCATTCTTCTCATGTTGCTCCCCACAAGCTTTCCGGCATCGGCGTACCGCTGTTCTGGCCGCTGGCGGCAGCCGAGCAGATCGCTGAACAAGGCCTCGAACTCGTCGGGAAGAACCTCGCGTTCCTAGCGGAAGAAGAAAAGATTCATCACGAATTGAGGCCCAAGCTTGCGACCGCGAACCGCATCACGCTCGACTTGCGGACGATGGTGTTTCGCGATTACTCGACGCCTGCGGCCACGGGCGTGCCGACAATCGTCAATGCGCCCTATGCCGGGCATACTGCGATTATCGCCGATTACCACAAGGGCCAGAGCCTGATCGAAACGCTGCTCGCGAACGGCCTGGAGCGTGTCTTTCTCACCGATTGGAAGTCGGCAACCGAGGACATGAAGGACCTGGAGATCGATCAATATCTCGCCGAGATCAACGTGTGCGTCGATGATCTCGGTGGACGCGTCAATCTGGTGGGGCTTTGCCAGGGCGGCTGGATGTCGGCGATGTACGCCGCGCGCTTCCCGCACAAAGTCGCGCGCCTGGTGCTCGCCGGTGCGCCGATCGACACCGATGCGGGAAACGGCCCGGTCAGGCGCATGGCGCACACCCATCCCCGGTCATTCTTCGAAGAGCTGATTGCAATGGGGGGCGGTCTCATGCTCGGCAACTTCATGCTGCAGGGATGGAAAGGCATGCACCCGGAAAAGCACTACATCAGGCAGCACATTGACCTCTACGAGCACATCGACGATCCGGCCTATTTGAGAAAGGAAGAGACATTCCGCAGCTGGTATGAAAACCCGATCGACCTGCCGGGTCGTTGGTATCTCCAGGCTATTGTCGAGCTGTTCAAGGAGAATCGGCTCGCCGAAGGCCGTTTCATCGGCCTCGGGCAGCGCTTGAACCTCAAGGACGTGGCCTGTCCGGTCTATCTTCTTGCCGGCGAGTCCGACGACATTGCGACCAAGGAGCAAGTCTTCAACGCCGAGAAGTATCTTGGCACGCCGGCACGCAAGATCGAGAAGAAGCTCGTTCCCGGCGGCCACATCGGGCTGTTCATGGGATCGCGCATCCTCAGGGAGACCTGGCCGGATATCGCGCGATGGATCAGACCGATCAGGTCCTCCACACGGAAGCCTCGTTTAGCAGCAGGAGCAAGCACGAGAATGCGAACGGCAATCGAGTAAGCGCCGTCCGCTGATCACATCCGAGCTGCTACCCAAGCGTGCGCCGACGAGGCCCAATAAACAGGGGCGTTGACGCGGATCGCGGAGTTCAATATCCGGGAAACGGGCGTTGGCTCGGCCGCAGAACTCGACTCCAGATGTGGAACAGTCCAGTACTCCCTACCGGAACTATCAAGCTTTCCGTCTGGTTGCGAACCGACACCCACGTTATATTGCCGATGGGTAGCCATGTAAACCGTTGTCTGGTCCTGTCGAACTGCGCTGTTCAAGGAACGGACACGTCCAACTGGTCGCTTGGATAGGAAAGCGGGCGTTCGCGAATTTCGCTGAACGGCCAGAACCGGACATGCCACCACCAGCCGGGACGTTGCCCCGGCGGCGTGACCCCGGCAAGCAACAATCGGCCCGCTCGGCTGTCCAATCTGTAGGCGAGCAACGGCATGATGCAGAAGCTCGGTCTTGACAACTTTGCGGCGCTCGTCCGGTTTTCGGTCCAACACAGTCTGACGCCGCTCGAATGAAAAGGGGTCGATCAGACCGAGATTCCAACGTGCTTACAAGCCTTGGCACACCCGATACTCGGGGTGTGATTGGAAACCATCTCTTTGTGACCAATAGACCATGAAATCATCAATCGTAATTGCCATCGCCGCGATCGCACTGCTGAGTGCCTGCGGCCAACGCGACACGAGTCAAGCATCCAGCGCCAATCCAGCGTTTAAGGTCGCGTGGGGCGGCGTGGCCCCACCTGCGCCCCCGGAACGCGGGCCGATACCGCCCAATGCGAACGCTGCGGCGCCGGGTACGAATGCCTCGGAAGCGTTCGCCAACGAGCACCTCGAACCGCTGCCAACGCAGCCCCTTAAAAATGGTCCAGACCAGCACCTCTATGTCGAGGCGCAGGAGGCTGCGGCGAAGGCACCTGATACAGCGTCCGCTGATGCTGCCAAGCGCGAGGTGTTGAAAGAAGGAACGAGCAAAGCCGCGTCCTAGAGCGGCGCGCTGCGACGCGCGAAGACACGCCGGTTACGCAAACTGGCTACAGTCCAGTTCCCGATCCGACTGCGGCGAGGTCGATGTGCTCCTAGATGGAGCATATAGCTCGGTTCCGCGAGCAGCGAAGGCACGGCGGGATGTCATGCAGCGCGCGCTGTCTTCGCCTTATAGTTGCCCGTTTCAGTACGGAACGGGACCGCGAGACGGTTCCACCCGTTGATGGCGATAATCGCAAGTGTCAGATCGACAAGCGACTTCTCATCGAAATGTCGACGCATCTCCTCGTAGAGCTCATCGGGAGTGTCCTGCGTAGAGATCTGGGTGACGGCCTCGGCCCAAGCGAGCGCAGCCCGCTCGCGGTCAGAGTAAAACGGTGCCTCGCGCCACGCCGCAAGGACATATAATCGTTGCTCCGTTTCGCCGTTCGCTCGCGCTTCCTTGGTGTGCATGTCGAGGCAATGCGCGCATCCATTGATTTGCGAGACGCGCGTCTTTACCAGCTCGAGCAGCGAGTGCTCCAGCCCCGAGCTGAGCACGTAGGTTTCGACCGCAAGCATCGCTTTATACGCTCCCGGAGCAACCTTCTTGTAATCGATGCGTTCTTTCATTTGCCTGCCTTCTCTGAAAAACAACTGTTGTCGGATCGATGTCGTCAGGCCTCGTCGAACAACCGTTGCACATCCGGGTACGTAAGCGCGGCGTCCAGACATTCGAACCGGCCGCTTGCGCGAAGTTCCCTCGCCGCCCTCTCCACCGCAGACAACGCGAGGGTCGCAAAACGTGTCGCCGTGCTCACGCGTGCGACACCGAGCCGCGCAAGCTCCGCCACTGCGGGAACGCCCGGCCTCGGCGCGACGTTGATGGGCGCATCGAGCGTCTTCACGAGCGCCGCGATTGTCGCGGCATCACCGAGGCCGATGGGATAGATGCAGTCCGCACCCGCCGCGAGATAAGCCTTCGCGCGCCGAACGGTCTCTTCGAAGCGCTCGCCGTCGCTGGCCCCGTACTTCAACAGATAGGTATCGGTGCGAGCGTTGATCACGATCGGCACGCCTGCCACAGCTGCTGCGTCGACCGCGGCGCGAAGCCGCTCCACCGCCGCACCGAGCGCTCGCAGCGTGGCGGATGCGTGCAACCCATCCTCAAGGTTGATGCCTACGGCGCCCGCCGCAATGACGGCGCGCACCGCATCAGCGACAGCTTCCGGCGTCGTGCCATAACCAGCTTCCATGTCCACGGTCACCGGCAGATCGACCGCTCGCGCGATCCGCCCGCTGGCGGTGACAACCTCGCGTAGCGGCGCTTGCTCGCCGTCGGGATAGCCGAGCGACCAGGCTACACCGCCGCTCGTGGTGGCGATGGCAGCGAACCCCAACCGAGCGAACAAGCGTGCGGTGACCGCGTCCCAGGCGTTGGGCAGCACGAGGATATCCGAGCGATCGTGCATTTTTCTCAACGCTCGTGCCTTCTGGATCTGCACTTCGAGGTCCATTTCCTTCCTCATAACGATAGCTCAGCCTGCGCGCGGAGCCGTGTCCGCTATCGCGGCGCGCACCCCGAGGTAACCCTTGATCGACGCGATTACCAACGGCACGGCGCCGAAGATGATGAACACCAGGTCGCCGGGCAAGCGCAGCCATTCGATCAAACGCGACCTTTGACTCCCGATGTAGTCAAGGCTGCGGGCGTGCCAGTATCCATGCTGGATCACGTCCCAAACCTGCAGCACGCCACCGGGGAACAAGCTCATCGCCACCATCATCGCGAGGCCGACGTTAGTGCCCCAGAATGCGAGCTTGACGTATTTCTCAGTGCCGGCCCAGCGCGTATCGTCGCTGGTCTGCCGAAGCACGAACACCATGAGCGCAATCGCCAGCATGCCGAAAACACCCATCAGCGCAGCGTGGCCGTGATTGGGCGTCAGCAAGGTGCCAACTTCGTAATAGCTGACGATCGGCAGGTTGATCAAAAACCCGAAAATGCCGGCACCGACGAAGTTCCAGAAGCCCACCGCCATTAAAAAATAGAACGTCCACTTGTGTGGAATCGCAATCGCCTTGCCGCAGATGTCGCAGTCGCCGCGCGTGGTTCGTACGAAGTCCCATGCGTCTAGCGTCAACAAGGTCAGCGGGACCACCTCGAGAACCGAGAATAGCGACGATAGCGCCATGTTGACGTTGGTTTGGCCGGTGAAATACCAATGGTGACCGGTACCCATCAGCCCGCCGAGGAAATACAGGATGGCATCAAGGTAGATTACCCGCAGCGCAACATTGCGGCGGGTCAGGCCGAGTTGATAGAACGTCAGCGCCACCACCGTCGTGGCGAAGAACTCGAAGAAACCTTCTACCCACAGGTGGATGATCCAGAAACGCCAAGTATCGACCACGGTATAGTTGGTCCTGGCACCGAAAAATAGAGCCGGGATATAGAAAACCGGTATCGCCAGTGCAGCCACCAGGAACATTTTGACAATTGGCTTCGAAGCCGCTTCAGCAAGCGCGCGCGGCCGCACCAGCATCCATAGCAGCCCGAACCACACCAAAAGGCCTATCACCAGCAGGTACTGCCACAGTCGGCCGAGTTCCAGATACTCCCAACCCTGATTGCCGAGCCAGAACCACGAGCGACCGAGTATTTGCGAGATGCCGAGCCATTCGCCCAGAAGACTGCCGCCAATCACCAACGCGAACGCAGCGAACAGCACGTTAGTCCAGCCGGCGAGCCAGCGTGGCTCGTCGACGCGCAGCGAACGGCCGAGGAACAGCGCCGCGGCTACGTAGGCCGTAGCGATCCAGAAGATCGCCGTCTGCAAGTGCCAGGTGCGCACCAGGTTGCTGGGGAAAATTCGCTCCAGCTCGAAACCGTAGAAGCTGCTCGGGTCGGCGCGGTAGTGGGCAACTGCGCCGCCCGCCAGCGTCTGCGCCAGAAACAGCAATGCCACGACCACAAAGAACTTCACCAGCGCGTACTGGCCCCGGCTGGCCTGTCCCGGCAGCAAGTGCGGGTGCACGTGGTGGCCCCTAGAAATCCAGCCCAGATAGTCGAACTTTCCGAACGCCAGCAAGACCGCCGCCGTGCCGGCCAGCAGCACAATCAGGCTAAGCGCACTCCACAACACAGCGCCCGGTGTGGGCTGATTACCGACGCTCGGATCGTACGGAAAGTTATTGGTATAGGAATAATCCTCGCCGGGGCGGGCGGCGACCGATGCCCAGGCCGCCCAAGTGACGAAGGCGGTGAATTGGTGCAGCTCGGTCGGGTCGGTGATGAGGTCAGTCTTCAGACCGCCATTGCGCGACGGATGCCGGAAGTAATCGGTCCAGTAGTTAATCTGTTGGCGATAGGCCGCCGCTTCCGGCGCGGTCAAATGCAACGTTTCGGTGGCCGGATCGTATCGATTGGTCTTGAGCTCCACGGTCGTTTCGGCGTGCACTGCCGCCTGCTGCGAACGGGTCAAAGCGGCCAAAGGCTGCCGATATTGTTGTTGCGCGATGGCTTCGGCGGTGTCTTCGCCCATGCGATGCAGCGCGTCGGCCGCGTAGTCCGGCCCGAGGTAGGCCCCGTGGCCCCAGATGCTGCCGTTGTCCATCAGGCCATATTTGAGAAATACCGTCTGTCCGTCGCTGATATCCTCGCCGCTGAACAGCGCGACGCCTTGCGCGTCGAGTACCTGCGACGGGATCGGCGGTGCGTTGCGGTAGGCAAGCGTGGTGACCGTGATAAGCCCCACGAAGCCAAGCAGCATCACAAACATCACGCTGCGTATCCACCAGGGGGAAAGCGCGGGGTCGTCGTCGGTCAACGGTTGCGCTGCAACGCTTATGATGCGCTCCCTTGTCTATCGTTTGGCGAGCCTAAGCCAACCGCCGCGTGGCTTTTCTGCTCGCTCATACAAAGTAGGCGAGACCAAGGGCGCGCTTGACCGCTGCAAAAGTTGTGGCGGCCTTGTCCCGGGCTCGTTCCGTCCCACGTCTCAGGATGGCCACGACTTCGCCGCGGTCCATGGCCAAGCGTTGCCGTCGCAGGCGGATCGGCTCGATGAGCGCTTGGAGACGCTCCTCGAGCAAACGTTTGAGCGTGCTGTCGGCTAAGCCGCCCGACTGATAATGATGCTTCAGTTCAGCCAGACGCTGCGTATCCGGTTCAAATGCATTGAGGAAAGAGAAGACGACGTTGCCCTCCACCTGCCGATACCGAACTGCGTACACGGACGACGGCGACGCTCGCACGCCTGAACACCCTAAACGCCTTGTCGCAAGCTCCGTAGATAAGTAATGACCTTCCAGATCTCATCGGAGCCAAGTTGGTTGCCCCAGGACCGCATCCGGGTCTCTGGACGCCCGTCGTGGATTGTCCGGAGCATCTGTTGCGGATCGAGTTTCGACGCAGTGCGGTCAGGCGCGATGCCACCGCCTTTGGCCTCCAACCCGTGGCATTGTAGCAGCCGGTCTCTGACGTTGATGCCGGGACATTCACGCGCGTGAGGCGCGCTGCCGTCCTGCCGGTGTGGGTGTAGATCAGGGGCTACTTATCCGTGCGAGTCAAGGCAGCACCAGAGTGCACCACAATCGGTGGCTCACCGGGGTGATGGTCATGCTGTGCGACGGAGTACATGGTGTTGGCTGTCGTAGTGCCCTTCTTATGAACGCCCTTAACGGTGCCGTGACCAATCGCGCTACGATAGTGCCATGTCACCGGCGTCCCTACAGGAATCGTCTCGAACGTTGCTGTCTTTTTGGTTGGCATTGCCTCTTCTCCTATCAGTTGTGGCGACGATCGCATCCATCGCCCACGTCGCGAATTTCGTGTGGCTTTGGCCATTCGGTATTCTGCGATGGCTGCAACGTCGGTTAGCGCGTCTATGGAGGTAGAAAACGTCACCGACTTCGTTGCACTCCGATAACAAGCATGTCGTTGTCCTCGTGCAATTACTGTCGGGAAACTACGACATTTCCCGTAAGATGCTCTTGACGATTGAAACCGATGCACTACTGATAACGTCCACGAACGAGCGGTCGCTCACCAGCTTCCCAATGCGCCATGAGACGGTTTCAACCGTGGTTTTGTTTAGCTCCGGGTCGTATCGCATCGGTGCCGGTGACGAGGACGACTTTCGCATCGACGCTGGCACGCGCGAAGTGGCATGAGCACGACCTGAGCAACGCTCCTGTTCGCCGGTTGCAGGATTTATCGGTCGCCGCCGCCTAGCGCTCCCAGAGCCACTTTCGTAGCTGAATCAAGCGGTTTGGCTGTTCGCTCTTCTGCACCGCGTTCGGACCCGTCGCTGACCTTCCGCCGGGCCCGCATCGGCTGCTCCAACGCATAAAAACGGTGCCCGACGAAACAACGGCCGCCAGTCAAGAGAGCCCTACAGAAAATATCAGAGTCTCCCGATGATGTGGCGCCGGGCGCGATATCACAATGAGCCTCCTTCCGGTCACTCTTAGAGCGCTTGCCGAGCCCATTGTTTCCTGCCGCCCAAACAAGCCAGGAAAGATCCTTTTTTGACTACGGCCTGCGCGAACTGATGTGCGATCGCCGCAATCGTTCGGGTCGTCGGACTGGACGGTTGGGTCGGAGCCGGTCGGTCACAAAGGTTGAAGGATCAATACGATTCGAATCAACAGCTGAGCGGGGAGCGAACGATGGACGATGTGCCGGCTGACTTTTCGGACTGCGTGCAGGTCGAAAGCGTATCTTCTGCTGGCGTTGGATTCGCTTTCGAGCAACCTGCTAGGGACATGGACGGCGATCACGCGCTGTTGCAAGCGCTAATCGACAGGATACCTGAGGCCATCACGATTGCGTACGGCCCTCCCGACTTTCCGATCATGGCGAATAGTCGTCAGGCTGAGCAGCTCATGGGCATCTCGCGCCATGATTTGCTCCAGATACGGCCAACGGAACGCCCGCACAGTCACGGATGGTTTCTCGATGACGGCATCACCCAACCGAGCCTTGAGGAGATTCCGCTTTATCGCGCATCACGATTTGGCGAAACCATACGCAACGAGAAATGGGTCGTCGCGCGGTCGGATGGCACTCGAATAAACGTCCTGGTAAGCAGCGATCCCGTCAAGACCCCGGACGGCCGCGTGCGAGGCGCCATAACCAGTTGGCGCGACGCCACGGAGAAAGAACGGACCCAAGGCGCGTTGGGGATAAGCGAGGCGCAACTACGCGACGCCGATCTCCGCAAGGATCAATTCCTCGGGATGGTTGCTCATGAGCTGCGCGGACCACTTTCGCCAATTCGCAATGCGGTGCATATCCTACAGATGCGAAGTCCCGGCGACCCGGTACTGCAGGATATTTGCGACACCGTCAGCCGGCAAGTAACGACCATAACGCGACTGTTGGATGATTTGCTCGACCTATCGCGTGTGGCGCGCGGCAAGCTCGAGATAAGAGTGGCAGCGCTCGACCTGGTCTCTGTGATCGCTGAGGCGGTGGTGTGGAATCGGGCAATGATCGATGCAAGAAGGCATCAGTTGACGGTCCTGCATCCTCCGCAACCCATTCCTGTAAGGGGAGACGCCGTCCGGCTGGCCCAGGTGATCTCAAATCTACTCAGCAACGCGGCGAAATATACTGATCCCGGCGGCCGTATCAGGCTTACCGCCGAGACGACCGGCGAGGAGGCAGTAATCCGAGTGCGCGACACAGGCCGCGGGCTGGAAGCTTCGGAGCTAAAAAAGATATTTGACCTGTTCTACCAGTTGGAGAGTGCATCCGACCGCGCTGAGCGTGGTCTTGGAATTGGATTGTCGCTGGTCCGAAGCTTGGTCGAAATGCATGGCGGTCGCGTGGAAGCCTTCAGCGAAGGACTTGGCCGGGGGAGTGAATTTCTCTTCAGTCTGCCACTGCTTTCGACATTTAGCCCATCAGGGCAAGACCGCGAATCGTCAATGGCAGACCGGGCACGCGAAAATATGTTGGATGCGGCATTGGAGGCTACTTTTCCGGCGAGTGATCCATTATCGGTCACGCAACCTGGCGGAGGCTAGCCGCCGTCAACCGTGAAGCGCCGGCAACAATTTTCAGCCGCGTGTTGCGGCATTAAGGAGTCATCATGCAGCATAAACGTAGGACATTCCTGATTGGCGCCGCGGGGGCTGCGTCTGCTCTCGCGGCTTCGCGCTTTGCTTTCGCCCAGGGTGGCACGCCGTTGTCCGAGAGCGATCCTCAGGCGCAGGCCTTGGGCTACAAGGCCGACGCCACGAAGGCGGATAAGGCGAAATTTCCGAAGTACGCGGCCGGCCAGACATGCAGTACCTGCCAGCTTTATCAGGGGAAGCCGACTGACGCGGCCGGCCCGTGCCCGCTTTATCAGAACAAGCTCGTTGCATCGAAGGGATGGTGTAGCGCGTGGGTCAAAAAGCCTTGATGCTTCGCCCGGCGACAGCGCTAAGGGGCTCGATTTGTGCCTGAGATCATGCACCGCGGCCCGACCGCGCTGCGGCCGACGGCGCTAGCATCCCGTTTTGCGCTTTGGAGCCTGGGCTTTCGGCCGTTCTATCTGCTCGCCAGCATTTTCGCCGCCGTCTCGATTCCACTGTGGGTCTGCCAATACGCGGGCTATCTGCCCGCTGCGTATTTGCGCAGCCAGGTTTGGCACGGCCACGAGATGTTGTTCGGTTACGCGCTGGCGGTGATCGCCGGGTTTCTGTTCACCGCCGTTCGCACCTGGACCGGCCAAGCCACGCCGACCGGGGCAACGCTCGTGGCGTTCGCGTTGCTCTGGATCGCCGGTAGAGCGCTGGTACTGACGCCCTACGAGAGCGCCGCTGCGTTGGTAAACGCAGCTTTTCCGGTAGCGGTGGCGGTGGGCATAGGGATCCCGTTGGTACGCAGTGGCAACCGTCGAAACTACTTCTTGGTCGCGGTGCTGTTACTCCTTGCCGTAGCCGTCCTCTCACTGCATCTATCCTATCTGGGCGTGTTCGCGTGGCCGGAGCGGGCCGGTTTGCAGGTCGGTCTCGATCTCGTCCTGTTCATCATGGCCGTGATCGGCGGCCGAGTGATTCCGATGTTCACCAACAACGCCATTCCGGGCGCGCGAGCCTCGCGCAACCCGCTCGTCGAGAAACTCGCGTTGGGCGGCGTTCTGGTTTTGCTCGGAGCCGACGTTCTGCAGCTGCCCTCCGAAATAATTGCAATCCTCGCGATTGTCGTCGCCGCTGCGCACGCCGCACGGCTCTGTCTGTGGCAACCGTGGCAAACCATCAGGACACCGCTGGTGTGGATTCTGCATGCGTCTTACGCCTGGATTGTCGTCTATCTCGTGCTGCGAGGACTTGCGGCGATTGGGTGGGTAGCAGAGCCGCTCGCTGTTCACGCGCTGACGATCGGGGCCATCGGTGGCATGACGATGGGTATGATGACGCGCACCGCACGGGGCCATACCGGGCGCTCGCTTGCGGCAGACGGCTTCGAGGTGGCATGCTTCGTTCTCATTCAACTCGCGGCGTTGATCCGCGTCCTGGGCGCCATGCTCTTACCCGACGCCTACGTAACGACCGTCATCGTTTCCGGCGGTTGCTGGTCCGTTGCGTTCACTATCTACGCGGTTCGTTACTGGCCGGTGCTGTCGCGGTCGCGCCTCGACGGCAAGCCCGGATAGACACGTTTTGCGCAGTGATGAAATTAAATACCTCTCCGATCTCATCTGAGTCTTGACGCAATGGCAACGCCAGAGAAATGATGCCGACGCTGAGCTTCATGCGCGATTTCATCAGTATCAGCCTGAAACATGGCCGCGCGAAGTCCGCGAGGTGACGTCGGCGAGTTGAGAGCATCCGACGGTCGCTCTTAACCAGTATTCGACCCGTAATTCAGCCCGTTAGTCGAAGTCTTCGCCGTTCACCTTCCAGTCGCGCCAAACCGGTACGGGAAACCGACACAGGGGCGGTGGTTCGCGGCGGCTTCGTCCGGACGCGCCTTGCCTACCGACCCCATACGCTCGTTCCTTTATCGTCGGAACTTCAGACCTGCACACTAACCGCGGGCAGCGTCACCGCCCGTTTCCCGGTGGGTCTTGTGCTCGACACTTGCGGCTGCCCCTCGAGCGGCAACGTCTCGCTCGCGCCACTGACTGTCTTCGGCGGACACCAAGGTCACCTGAACGAGATGGCTCCGGCGATCGTCCACCAACTTGATGTGCTGCTCGCTCACGTCCATGTCGTCCAGGACGACCCGAAGCCTGTGGCCCTGCAGATCGGCGGGCATTCCGGAAGCACGGCAGATTTCAATATGGTAGAGGGTGTTCTTGTACCGGTAATCCAGTTCCACCCGCGGCCAGGTCGGAGGTAAGCATGGCGCTATCGACAGCGTGTCCGCGCGAACCGTGAGCCCGATCAGGGATTCGACGATCAAACGGTACATCCATCCTGCGGAGCCGGTATACCAGGTCCAGCCGCCGCGGCCCGTGTGCGGCGCGCAAGCGTAGACGTCTGCGGGGACCACGAAGGGCTCGGTCTTGAACACGGCGACCGCGGCAGCCGTCTTGGCATGGTTGATCGGGTTGATGATGGACAACAACTCCTCGGCGCGCGTGCCGTCGCCCAGCGCGGCGAAGGCCATTGCCGCCCAGATCGCGGCGTGCGTATATTGACCGCCGTTTTCGCGGATCCCGGGCGCGTATCCCTTGATGTATCCGGGTTCGAGCGACGAGGCGTCGAAAGGCGGCTCAAGCAATCGCACCAGACCTTCGCCGCGCGCAACGAGCCGTCGATCGACGGCCTCCATCGCAAGCCGCGGGCGACCGCCGTCGTCGATCCCGGCCAGAACTGCCCAGCTCTGCGCAATCGAATCGATGCGGCATTCCGGATCGGTCGCCGAGCCCAATGGCGTACCGTCGTCGAAGTACGCGCGGCGATACCAGGCGCCATCCCAGCCGTGCGCGGCAATGCTGCTGCGCAGACCTTGCGCTTCCTGATCGCAGCGCTCGACCAAGGCGGAGTCATTGCGCTGGCGTGCGATTTCGGCAAACTCCTCGAGTACCGTGTGCAAGAAGAATGCGAGCCATACGCTCTCGCCCTTGCCTTCGACGCCGACCAGATTCATGGCGTCGTTCCAGTCACCGGAGCCCATCAACGGCAATCCGTGCGCTCCATAGCGCATCCCGTGGAGCAAGGCGCGGACGCAATGATCGTACAGGCTCGCTGCCGTTTCCGAGCGGGCGGGCAGGTCGTAGTACGAGTCTTCGCCGGCGGCGAGCGGGCGACCCTCGAGGAAAGGGACCGGCTCATCGAGGATACCGGCATCACCGGTGACGCCGACATAGCGACATGCCGCCAACGGCAGCCAGAGGAAGTCGTCGGAGCACAGCGACCGGATGCCCCGCCCCAGCGGCGGGTGCCACCAATGCTGCACGTCGCCTTCGATAAACTGGTGCGCGGCGCAACGCAGCAAGTGCTCGCGGGCAAGCCGCGGCTCGCAGTGCAGCAGGGCCATCACATCCTGAAGCTGGTCGCGAAACCCGAAGGCGCCGCCCGACTGGTAGTACCCGCTGCGCCCCCACAGCCGGCAAGCCAGCACCTGGTAGACCAGCCAGCCATTGGCGAGGAAATTCAGGCCGCTGTCCGGCGTCGACACCTGTACGGCGCCAAGGGTGCGCTGCCAGTATTGCCTGACCTTTTCCAGCGCATCGCTGGCAGCGCCGCGTCCCTGATGGCGTAGCGCGATCGCGGCCGCGTCGTCTGCATCGCGACCGGCGCCGAGACGGAACACGAATTCCCGCGCTTCGCCGGGACCAAGCTGACAAGCAACCCGGATCGCTCCGCAGGGGTCAAGCGCCGCGCCGGTCCGGCCGGAAAGATCCGCTGCGACCATTGCCGCCGGGTGGTCGAGCGCTGCGGAACGGCCGATAAATTCGCAGCGGTCGCCGGTCACGCTGCGCGTCGGCGCGTCGACGTCGAAAAATGCCGTTCGTCGCGGAAACTCGCTGTTATACGGGTTGCGGGCAAACAGAACGCCGCTGCGCGCGTCGAACTCGGTAATCACGTGCATGCCGGTCTTGGCGGGCAGATCGCCAAGCACCCATTCGACGTACCCGGTCAGCGAAAGACGGCGGCTGCGCTCGCTTTCGTTACGCAGCTTCAGCACGGCGAACTTGACCGGGGCGTCGAGCGCGACAAAGACCTGCAGTTCGCTCGCCACGCCCTCCTCCGCGTGCTCGAACACGCTATAGCCGAATCCGTGCCGGGTGGTATAGGGCGTCGCGCCCTTGGCCGGGAGCGGCGTCGGCGACCAGTAGTAGCGGCTCTCCTCGTCCCGGATGTAAAACGCCTCGCCGGCCGCATCGCCGACCGGGTCGTTTTGCCAGGGCGTAAGGCGAAACTCGTGGGCGTTCTCGCTCCAGGTGTAGGCTTGGCCGCTCTCCGAGACGACACAGCCGAAATCCGGGTTGGCCAGCACATTGGACCATGGCGTCGGCGTCCGGGTGTCGCGATCGGTGACGATGACGTATTCCCGCCCGTCGTCGGTAAAGCCGCCGAGCCCGTTGTCGAACGCCAGCGCCCGCCGCGGCCGCTCCTCGATCGGAGCTGCTTCACGGCGACGTGCCGCCGGCGGTGCGGGACGCGCGATCGCCGCATCGAGCGGCAGGCGGCGGCCAACCTGCTCGGCGAGCGTGCCCAGGCGATCGACGATGACGGCGCGCGCGACGGTCTGGAACAGCAAGCGGTCCTCGTCGGCGATCTGCTCCCCGCGGCGGACGAATATCCCGCCCGGCCGATCGAGCAGATGGGCTTCGACGCCCGCCGCAATCAGGCCGGAAATCTGGTCGTGCAGCGCCTGCCGGTAGCCGGAATGATCTTCGTTCCATATCACGAGGTCGACCGCCAATCCCTTTTGCCGCCAGTAGGCGTGCGCCCGGATCATTTGCCGCACCAAATCGATATTGGCCGCGTCCTCGATCTGCAGCAGAACGATCGGCAGGTCTCCCGAGATCGCATAGCCCCACAGCCCCGATTGACCGCGGCGGTTTTTCTTGATGACCGACGGATCCGCACGCAGCGCGGGATTGGCGTAGAGCACGGCGGCGGCAAGGCGGTTGTAAAGCTGCGCTTCGGCTTCGCTGGCGTTGAGCTGGCGCAAGGTCACGCTGCTGTGCGTCCAGGCCAGATCGAAGACCCGTTCGGCAAGGCTCGGATCCTGGTACTTGTCGATCAGGGCCAGACACCCTTCGCGCGTCTCGCTGATGCCGGTCACGATATCGATCGTGAGCGACGCCCCGGCCTTCACCTGGCCGCCCCTGCGGATCGCGGCCACCGGGTCGAGCACCGAGCCCGCGCTGCCCGATAGCGGCGCGCTTTGCAGCATCGCCGCCGGCGCGGCCGTGGTATTGCAACGGCCGATGAAGCGGCCGCGGTCGGTTTCATACGAGACGGCACCGCCATCGTCGCCGTGCACTTTCATCAAATGGAACATCCAGGGAACGGCTTCGCTTGCGGAGCGCGGGCGGCGGGTGCACAGGATGGCGTTCTTCTGCGGCAAAATCTCCGTCTGCACGAACAGGTTGCCGAACGCCGGCGCCTGGGCATCGGCGGCGGGCGGCGCCAGGACCACTTCGGCATAGCTGGTGACGTCGATCGTACGCGACGAACGCGCGCGGTTGCTGATGCGGATGCGGCGCAGTTCGATATCGTCCTCGGGCGAAACCGCGATTTCGGTGTGGGTTTCGAATTCACCATCGCGGCGGCGAAACTCCGCGCGCGATTCCGAAAATATCGCTTCGTAGTGGTCGGCGCGCTTGCCGGTAGGTTGATGGGCGGCCGACCAGAACGCGCCGCTGCTGACGTCGCGGATGTAGCAGAACGCACCCCATGAGTCGCGGGTCGGATCCTCGCGCCAGCGCGTAATCTGAAAGTTTCCCCACCGGCTGTAGCCGCCGCCGGCGGCGGTCACCATCACGTGCAAACGGCCGTTGGACAGCAACTGCAGCTCGGGTGACCGCGTCTCGGGATTGCCGATGGTGCGAAGCGCCACGCCGGCGATCGGCGTGCTCGGCCGCAAGTCGGCAAGCTCCGCGGCCCGGGCATAAAATCCGGTTGCCCTGGGCACCCGCTCCTGTAGCAGGAGCATCGCCGACTGGAACAAGGGATCGGACTCGAATCGGCGCTGCATCGCGCCGTCTTCGAGCACGTGGAGCAGTGCCAGCAGCGTCATGCCTTGGTGGTGCGCCATGAAAGCCTGCACGATGGCGTAGGGTTGCCCGCGCGGCACGCGGGAGGGCGTGTAATCGATCGCGTCGTAGAGCCCGAACCGCCCGGCAAAGCCGGCGTCGATCATCCGCTCGATATTGGCGCACGCTTCGACAGGCTTCACCGTGAGCGCGAGCGCTGAGGCGTACGGCGCGATAACGAGATCCTCGGCGAGCCCGCTCTTGAGGCCAAGCCCGGGCACGCCGAAGGCGCGGTACTGGTAGTTGAGCGCGACGTCGACGGTATTGTAGGCACATTCGGAGATTCCCCACGCTACGCCGCGACGGCGGCCGTACTCTATCTGCCGCTGCACCGCCGCCTTGTAAGTCTGATCGAGCAGCGTATTGGCAAACGAAGGCATGATCAGCGAGGGCATCAGGTACTCGAACATCGACCCGCTCCAGGAGAGCAAGGTCGGCGTGCCGCCGGCGCGCGTCAACATGCGACCCAGGGCGAACCAGTTCTCCTGCGGCAGCTTGCCTTGCGCGATGCCGACGAAGCTGCACACCCGTGCCTCCGAGGCCAGCAAGTCGTAAAAGCTCGCGTCCCGCCGTTGCTCGACGACGTCATAGCCGATGGAGAGGAGGCGGCGGCCGCGGTCGAACAGAAACTCATAATCGACCGTCGAGAACTCGGTGGCCTGTGCGATCAAAGCGTCGATGGCGACGATCCGCTCGCGGGCGGCGACGGCTGGCTCGCCGGACGTCGAGGGATCGCTACCGCGCAGGGCAAGCTCGCGCAGCGTCGGCAGCGCGGACGCCGCGACGACGCGAGGCGCCGCTTCCGGTGCCTGGCCATCTCCGCTTGCCACCCAGGGAGCCAGCAGCGCGAGCTCGTCCACGCCGGCCTTGCACTGCCGGACCAGAGCCTTGCTCCAACGCTTCGCCTCGTCCGGGGCAGCTGGCGACGAGTCGATTGCCGCGGCAACGGCGCGCGCCGAGGTCGACAAGACGTTGAGGTGCCACCAGGTTGAATCAAGGCTTGCCGGCGACGCAGCTCGCGCGGCGCCCAGGCAGCGCTCGAAGTCGGCGAGCCCCACAACCGCGTTATTGCCGACGACGTCGACCAGCAGCCGATACGTATCGCGCAAGCCATCGAACCAGCGGAGGCTGAGAATCGCCTCGTCGGCCAAGGTCAGCAGGCCGGCGCGCAGCGTCAGCAGGTGGGCGATGAGGTTGCCGCTGTCGACGGTCGACACGTACCCCGAAAGCCGTTGCCGCGCCTGGGTGTCGTACCAGTTGAAGAAGTGACCGTTGTGGCGCGCCATGTCGGCCATCGTGGAAAAGGTCGCCGACGTCCGCTCGATCATTTCCCCCATCGTTAGATAGCCCAGATCGTAGGCCGCGAGATTGGCGAGCAACGCCAGCCCGATGTTGGTCGGCGACGTGCGATGGGCGACGATCGCCACCGGCTGCTCCTGATAGTTGTCGGGTGGCAGCCAGTTGTCGTCGGGCCCGACGAACGTCTCGAAATAATGCCAGTTCTTGCGGGCCAGCTTGCGCAGCAGTCGTACTTGCTCGAAGGATAGTTGCGCCGGCCGGTCAAGGTACGGCAGGCTTGTCCACCAGGCCAGTCCCGGAGCCGCCAGCCAGAGGCACAGGATGGGCAACGCAACGTCCAGCGCCTCGCGGTTGAAGGCAAACAGATACGCGATCGTTGCCAATCCGACGAAAGGCGCAATCCACATGGCGCGGATCGAGGTCCATAGATCGCTGGCGCCGTTGTTTGCCTGCGCCGACGGAGTCCACTCCAGCAAGCGGCGATGGCTGACCAGCATCCGCCATCCCGCCCGCACGATGGCGTTGAGGCTGATGAACGCCTCGTACGGCAGGCATGACAGGCTGAACGCCACTTGCGCAAAGTGCTGCGCCATCGAGCGCAGCGAAGCGAAAAGGTGCTGGCTCAACAAGACATCGTCGCGCTTGCGCAGCATCTCGAGGATCGAGACCAGCAGCGGCGGGATCAGGATGATACCCAGCACCGCGACCGTCCACAGCGCAGACGAAGCCAGGGTCGTCCAGCCGAAGATCAATAGCGCAACCAGGCCGATGGGGACGAGGCTCCGGCGGAGATTGTCGAAGATTTTCCAGCGCGACAACGCGGAAAGAACATTGCGCGCCCGCTGGTCCGCGGGTACCGGCACGCGCGGGAGCAGCCAGCCGGCGATCTGCCAGTCGCCCCGGATCCAGCGCAGGCGCCGGCTGACATCGACCAGGTAGCGCGGTGGATACTCCTCATAGAGCTGGACGTCGCTCACCAGCCCCGAGCGGGCATAGCATCCCTCCAGCAGATCGTGGCTCAATATCCTGTTTTCCGGGAAACGATCCTTGAGCGTGGCTTCGAAAGCATCGACATCGTAGATGCCCTTGCCGATGAACGAGCCTTCGCCGAACAGGTCCTGGTAGACATCCGAGATCGCTCGCGTATAGGGATCGACACCGGGCTCGCTTCCCCAGAGCCGCGCGTACCGCGACCGGTTGCTGCCGATGAGACTGGGCGCGATGCGTGGCTGCAGTATCCCGTAACCTTCGACGATGCATTGACGCCGCTCGTCGTAACGAGGCCGATTGAGCGGATGCGCCATGGCGGCGGCCAGCTCACGGACGGCATCTTTGGGTAACAGCGTATCGGTGTCGAGCGTAATCACATAGCGGACGTCGCGAAGTGCGGCGATGGCGCCGACGATGCGCAGGAAGCGACCCTCGCCACGGCCGCGCAGGAGCGCATTGAGGTCCGCGAGCTTCCCGCGCTTGCGTTCGTGACCCATCCACAGCTTTTCCTGTCCATTCCAGCGCCGCGGGCGGTGGAACAGGTAGAAGGCGTCGCCCTCTGCTGCCGACTGCGGGTATTTTTCATTCAGCGTCTCGATGCCGCGTTGCACGAGCTGCAGGACCATATCGTCGTGGGGGACCGATTCTGCGGCGGCGTCGACAAAATCGGTCAGCAGACCGAAGTGGACGTTGGCGCTCCGGTTGGCAAGAAATCGAACCTCCAGCGCCTGCAGCAGCTCGTCGACATGAACGGCGCTGGCCAGCATGGAAGGCACCACGACGAGTGTTCGCGCCTCGGTCGGGACGCCCTTCGAGTAGTCCATTCGCGGCAGCGCGCGCGGCGCGCACAGCACGGTCGCGACCCAGTTCGCCACCGCGACGCCCAGCTGGCTCGCGCAAAGAAGCGACAGCAGCGCGGTGGCGGCGAGCATCCAGCCGCGGACGCCCTCCGCACTGGCGTTGACCACCAGCGCGGCCGTGAAGACGGCGGTGATCAGCATAATGCCGTCGAGGTATATCGGCAGGGACGACGGGAAGTTCCCGCGCCTGAGCGCGTGCAGGTACCGCACGCGCATTCCTGCTGCGCTTTCGAGAGCCGGGACACCGCGATCGATGAGGTAGAAACCCACGTGCCCATAACGTTCGTCGGCCGATTGCCGGCGCAGGCTCGCTTCGGCCAGCTCAACCGCGAGTCGCGCCACCTCGAGCTCCGAGCGCGGGCTGCGCAGCGCTATCCGTTCCACGGCATGACGGCATCGGTCGCGGGTCGTGAAATCCATGTTTGCGTAAACCCGGGCGGGATCGCGGCGCAGCGTCTGCTCGACCAGACTCATGGTCTCGACGAATTCGGGCCAATCGGTCGCCGCGAGAAAGCGAAGGCTGCCGATGCTGTTGCTGATCGACACCTGATCCGCAGCCTGCTGCCGATTTTCCTCCTGGGCCAGATTCTCGATCGTCTGTCCGGACTCGGAAAGGAGCTGCTCGAGCCAGGTGAGCGGCAGCGCCAGCGCCGCACCTTGCCCCTGAAGGCGGCGGGCGAACTCGGCGACGAATGCGCTGCTCTGCGGAGGCCGCGTGCGCGCCATGTCGGCGATCTCCAGGATGACGCTCTTCGGATCCTCGGCCGCCACTTCGATCATCCGTTCGGCCCACGCGTTGGCCAGGCTGCGATCGGTCCTGCCGGCGAAGAGGCGCGTCCCCGCCCGGCGCAGGTTCTCGATCAAGGCGAGCCGCAGCATGATCGGCACGGCCCACAATTCGCCGAGCATCAGCGGCGCCACGGTCTGGTAGGCAGCGATGAACCCACGCAGGCTCGCCGAGTCGACGCGACCGTCGCCGTGCGACACCGTTTCCAGCGCAATATCGTAGACGCGCGGCAGCCCCGCCGACGGACCTGTCGAGAGCTGCGGAAGCTTCTCGCTGTAGCCCTTGGGCAGGTCGCGTCGCGCAGTGCGTATCTGCTCTTGGATGAGATAGAAATTATCGAGCAGCCACTCGGCAGCCGGCGTAAGGCGCTGGTCCGCCTTGACGGTAGCCATCAGCAGCCCGCACGTCTTCGCCAGGATGGCGTCATTGTCGGCAAGGCGCGCGAGGAGTCGATCGGGTCCCGGCGAGTCTCGCCGCTTGTGCAACGCGGCCAGCGCGCGACCGTGCTGCGCCATCTGCTCGGCGGTGAACAGCTCCGCCCGAAGAGGCGGGCCATCGACGGGAACGGCCGGCGTGGCCAGTCGAGCGCCGACGTGCGCGATCGGGCGAAGGAGTTTTTGCAGACCCTCCTTACTCCGGGCGCTCAGCGCTGCCGCCGCGGTTCGTACGTCGATTTTCTCGGACCTGTCCAAGGGCAATTCTCGCCGCTGCTCAGCATTCTAGAGGCGGCGCGGCCGGCTTGTGCCGAAGATTCGGGTGATGAGCAGCGAAACAGCCGGAAGATCGCATCGGTTCTTGTCTCCCGTCAGTCGCCGCGTGGTCCGAGCAGCGACGACTCCACGAGCACGTCGACACCGGCCATGGGCGCAATTGCCCGCGCTGGAATGCATTGGCCGGCACGCCATTGCCGTATTGCCTCGCGTTTATCGTTGCCGCAGACCAGAAAGATGACTTGCCGGGCGCAGCTCAGCCGCGCGGCGCTCATCGACACGCGCTGCGGCGGGGGCTTGGGCGCGTCGAATACCGCCAACGTGCTCGCCGACGCCGGCCGCTGCCCCCAGTCATGTCCTGGAAAAAGGCTTGCCGTGTGGCCGTCCTCGCCGAGCCCGAGCAGCACCAGATCGAATTCGCCTACGGAGTGCAGGATCGTCGCATACCTCTCCGCGCCTTCGCTCGGCCCCAGCTCGGCGGCAATCGGATGTTGCTGGGCCCCCGGGATGGGTACGTGATCGAGCCAGGCCTCTGCGGCCATCCGCGAGTTGCGTCCCGGATCGCCGGCAGGCAGGCAACGCTCGTCGCCAAAATAGATGTGCCAGGCCGACCAATCGCTTGCGCTGGCACGGAGCCTTTGATAGGTTCCGCGCGGCGTGTTTCCGCCGGCGAGTACGACGCGGAATTGCCGCCGCGCGCGAAGCGCGCGATCGGCCGCCGCCAGGACGCTTACCGCCGCGGCCCGGTGCAACGCAGCCGGGTCGGATGCCGCATGCCAACGGCACTGCTGCTTGCCGGCGCCGTCCGTACGCAGCGAGACCTTCATAGCCAAGCTCCGGTGAAACCGGCCCGCTTCAATCCAGTAACGATGTACGGACACTTTCGCAGCAAATGCCAGACCAGGCCTGTCCGATAATTTTCGATCATCGGATTGATCGGTCCTTGGTTGATCCCGTAGTGCCACGGCGATATCCAGCCATAGGGATTGTGGGACTTGTGGGGATACGTCGGATTGAATGTCGCCTTGAAGCCATAGGGGTTGCCCGCTTTCAAATCGACCTCGTGGACAAGATATTCGATTGCAGGCAACACGATCTCGGGCGCGAACGGCAGCGACGTTACCACTGCCCATGGCGCAATGGTGCCGTCGTCGGGACCGTACGGTACGCCGCGTCCCACATAATCGAAGAATTGGCGCTCGATTCCCTGCAATTTGATGGTATTGGGGCCGGGGCCGTCGCTCGCAGTGATCCCCCAACAATCTCGACTATAGCCCGCGAACTTGAGTGGATTGGCGATCGCGTACTGTTGCTGCACATAAGTCGCGCGACGGCTGTTCTCGAAGTAATCGATACCTTTGCCGCGCATGAACGCGTCCTGGATCCCGCGAAAATCGATCCAGATGTGCGAAATCTGATGGGTGAACAGCGGCCCGGCGTACAGATACTCGTAGCCGTAGCTTTCCTTCCACTCGTAGGTCGAGCACCATCCGGCATAGCTTTCGGTTGGCAGCGGATGCGTCGGCGAGCCGAGGCCGAGCACGTACAACAGCAGGGCTTCGTCATAGCCTTCCCACCGCCACGGCAGGAATCCGCTCTCGGACTTCCAGCCGTGCGTGACCGTGGCGCCCCCGTTTTGCGCCCATTGCCAGTCGGCGCGGCGATAGAGCGCGTCGGCGAGGTGCCGGATTTCCCGTTCGTCGGGAGTGGTCGCGTCGAAGTAGGCGCCCGCGGTCAGCGCGCCGGCCAGCAGAATGGCGCTGTCGACCGTCGATAGCTCACAACGCCACGCCCGCTGGCCGGTCCGCATGTCGAGAAAATGATAGTAGAAGCCCCGGTAGCCAGTGGCGTCCGCTTCGGTGCCTTGCCGGCTGTTCCAGAAGAAGCGCAGCGTGGTGAGAACTCTTGCAATCGCCGCATCGCGCGTGATGAATCCGCGCTCGATCGCGACGGGATACGCGGTCAGCGCGAGCCCGGTGGCGGCAATGCTGGAGGGCCAGTCGGGCGCGGTCTTGTCGATCACCAGTCCGTTGGCGGGATTGGTCTCGTGCACGAAGTAGCGAAAGGTGTCGCTCTGAAGCCTTTCCAGTTCCGTATCAATGGCGGGCTTATCGCTGCTCATCGTCTCGACCGATTGTTGCCTTCTGCAACGCTCGATTCAGCGCGCGGTATGGATTTCGTAATGCCGGCGGGGTCGAGCATTCACTTCTTCGCGCGCTCCGGTTTGGGCGCCGCGCTCGCCAAGGCGCCGGCGACCATCGCTTGCGCCTCGTCGACGATGCGGTTCAAGTGGGCCTCGCCGCGAAAGCTCTCGGCATAAATCTTGTAGATGTCTTCGGTCCCCGAGGGACGCGCCGCGAACCACCCGCTGGCGGCGACGACCTTCAGGCCGCCGATGGGCGCGTCGTTGCCGGGGGCCCGATCGAGGACGCGCTGGATTTTCTCGCCGGCCAGTTCCGTGTGCCGGAACTGCGCCGGCGAAAGGCGCGTCAGCCGCTGCTTTTGCCTTGGGCTAGCCTCTGCCTGCACCCGGCGCTCGACGGGTTCGCCGAGCTCCCGCGCGATCTCGCGGTAGCCCTCGCACGGGTCCCGACCGGTGCTCACCGTGATTTCCGCCGCCAGCAGCGCTGGCACGATGCCATCCTTGTCCGTCGTCCACACCCTGCCATTGCGCCGCAAAAAGCAGGCGCCGGCGCTCTCTTCGCCGGCGAAGCCAAGCGAACTCGCCAGCAGACCATCGACGAACCACTTGAATCCCACCGGCACTTCGTAGAGGGTGCGGCCAAGCCTTGCGCTCACGCGATCGATCATCGCGCTGCTGACGACGGTCTTGCCGATGGCCGACCGCGCGGGCCAGCGCCGGCGATGGCGGAAGAGGTAATCGATGGCCACCGCCAGGTAGTGATTGGGAGGCAGCAAGCCGGCGCTTCGGGTCACGATTCCGTGCCGGTCGTGGTCGGTGTCGCAGGCAAAGGCAATGTCGAAGCGATCCTTCAATTCGATCAATGACTGCATCGCGTACGACGACGACGGGTCCATTCGGATGCGACCATCCCAGTCGACGGTCATGAAGCGGAACGTCGGATCGACCTCCCGGTTGACGATGCTCAAGTTCAGGCGGTAGTGCTCGGCGATTGCCGGCCAGTAGTGCACGCCGGCTCCGCCCAGCGGATCGACCCCCATGTGGATGCCGCCACCGCGAACAACGTCCATGTCGATGACCGCGCCGAGGTCGCCGACATACGCGCGCAGGAAATCGTGGCGATGCGTCGTTGCCGCGCGCAGAGCCCGTGCCAGCGACGTGCGCTTCACGCCCTTGAGCTTGCGCTCGAGAAACCTGTTGGCGAGCGCTTCGATCGCCCCGGTCACGTCCTCGCCCGCCGGTCCACCGTCGGGCGGGTTGTACTTGAAACCGCCGTTATCGGGCGGGTTGTGCGATGGCGTGATCACGATGCCGTCGGCCAGTCCCGTGCTCCGTCCCCGGTTATAGCGCAGTATCGCGTGCGAAACCGCGGGGGTCGGCGTGTATTCGTCGTTTCGCGCGATCATGACCTCCACGGCATTCGCCGCGAGGACTTCCAGCGCGCTGGCGAACGCAGGGGCCGAGAGCGCATGGGTATCGATGCCGAGAAACAGCGGGCCGTCGATGCCCCGTCGCCTGCGGTAGCGACAGATGGCTTGACTGATCGCGAGCACGTGCCACTCGTTGAACGAGCGCTCGAACGACGAGCCACGATGTCCGGAGGTACCGAACGCGACCCGTTGGAGAGCCAGCGACGGATCCGGCGCATCGGTGTAGTACCGCGAGACCAGCTTCGGTACGTCGACCAGGATCGCGGGCGGCGCGGGCTTCCCCGCCAGGGGGCTGACCTTCATCGTCGCGTCCCTCGCTGCTTGCTTTCGCCGGCGGACAAGTCAGGCCGGCCCTGTTGCATCGACCCGTGCTCGCGTACGCGCGTCGGGGACGCCGCCGGTCCGCTCGAAGACGGCAATCCATTCGCGATAGCGTTCGGCGATCCGCGCGGCGGCTTCTTCTCGCGTGGCATCGCCTGCCTCGTAGTCGGCCACCGCATCCCAGAAGGTCGTGCGTCCGACGGCGAAGCCGATGAATCCGGTCACCGAAGCGGCCGTCTCGAGCCAGGTCACGACCTTCTGTTCGTCGGCGCCGCGCCCAAGGACGATGCAGCCGACTTCATTGCGGTCGCCGCGCCGCGCGATCTCTACCATGCGCTCGCAATCCTCGCGGCGAGCGAGTCCTTCGATCTTCCAGACATCGGGCTCGATGCCGGCTTCTTGCAGAGCCGACAACGCTTGCATCATCAATCGCGGCCGAACCTGCAAGTCGTAGGCCTCCT
This sequence comes from Casimicrobiaceae bacterium, assembly GCA_035607385.1. GTDB lineage: Bacteria > Pseudomonadota > Gammaproteobacteria > Burkholderiales > Casimicrobiaceae > PALSA-1003. Next base: position 14,553 of record DATNAR010000258.1, on the reverse strand, counting down.
TGTCTTGCCGCACGCCCGCCATCTGTGCCTCGGTCGCCGGCACCAGCAACTCGAACATGAACCGTGGACCCGAGACCCGGCAGTAGTCGGACAGTTCTCTGAGCCGCGCCGTCTGCCGCCGATTGACAGCCGCGTCGCCTTCGGGGTTGTAGCGCACGAGCACCTTGGCGAAGGTCGGATTGAACGCTTCGATGTGCTCCGCGAATGCCGTGCCGTACTCGAACTCGAACTCGTCCGATCCGCTCTGCTCGGTCGACAGCGCAGTGCAGTACCGATCATTGATCGCATCGCGCAGAATGTCGGCGCCGAATTCCTCGTCGACCAGGATGCCGGCGCATGCGGGCGCCACACCGTGGGCGAGCGCTTGCTTGAACCCCGCATAGATGAGCCGCTTGCTATCGGCGACGCGGTCATGCTGGGACGGCGTGAGCGGCGGCTTGAATCCGAACATCCCGCTCACGTACGAATGGCGATGGTCGAACGGCAGAAGGTAAAGCGGTTTGTCGTAGCCGAGGTTCATGACGGGCCTCTTTGGTACCGGCGGTAACGGCGGATCAGCGCGTTGGTCGAACTGTCGTGCTGGAGATTCGGCGCCTGCGCGCTTTCGAGATCGGGGAGCGTCCGCTTGGCCAGCACTTTGCCCAGCTCGACGCCCCACTGGTCGAACGAATCGATGTTCCAGATCGTCCCCTGGGTGAAAACGCTGTGCTCGTAGAGCGCCACCAGAACCCCGAGCGTTTCCGGCGTCAGGCGCTCGGCCAGGATGGTGTTGCTCGGACGATTGCCCTCGCAGCTCTGGTGCGGCGCGAGCCACGGTGGGCTCCCCTCCGCCTCGACCTCGTCCTCGGTCTTGCCGAAAGCCAGCGCCTCGGTCTGCGCGAACAGGTTGGCCATCAGCAAGTCGTGTTGCTGGCCGAGCGGATTCAAGGTCCGGCAGAAGCCGATAAAATCGCAGGGCACCAGCTTGGTCCCCTGGTGGAGGAGCTGGTAGAACGAGTGCTGGCCATTGGTGCCGCGCTCACCCCAGTAGACCGGCGCCGTCTGATAATCGAGCCGCGCGCCATCCGTCGCGACGTGCTTGCCGTTGCTCTCCATGGTCAATTGCTGCAGGTACGCGGGGAAGCGTTCGAGATATTGATCGTACGGGAGCACCGCGACCGTCTGGGCGCCGAAAAAATTGTTGTACCAGACGGTCAGCAGACCCATGAGCACCGGCAAGTTTCGATCGAACGGCGCGGTGCGGAAGTGCTGGTCCATCGCATGAAAGCCGGACAGCATGGCGCGGAAATTGTCCGTCCCGATGGCGATCATGGTGGAAAGTCCGATCGCCGAATCCATCGAATAGCGGCCCCCGACCCAGTCCCAAAAGCCGAACATGGCGCCGGCGTCGATGCCGAATTTCGCGACCTCGGGCGCGTTGGCCGACACGGCGACGAAATGGCGCCTGATCGCGCGCTCGTCGCCGAGCTTCTCCAGGCTCCACGCGCGGGCCGCATGGGCGTTGGTAAGGGTCCCGAGGGTAGTGAACGTCTTCGAGGCAATGATGAACAGCGTCTGTTCCGGGTCGAGCTCGCGCGTGGCCTCGACAAAATCCGTGCCGTCGACGTTGGAGACGAAGCGAAAGTCCAGGTCCCGCCGGCTGTAATGACGCAGCGCGTGATAAGCCATGACCGGACCCAGATCCGAGCCGCCGAGCCCGATGTTGACGATGTTGCGGATGCGCTTGCCGGTATAGCCGCGCCATTGGCCGTTGCGGACCTGGTCGGAAAAGGCAGCCATCCGATCGAGCACCGCGTGCACTTCGGAAACGACGTCGACGCCGTCGACGACGATCCGTTCGCCCTTCGGCGCCCTCAAGGCGACGTGAAGAACGGCGCGTTTTTCCGTGACGTTGATCCTGTCGCCCGCGAACATGGCCGCGATGCGCGCCTTCAGGCCGCACGCCTCGGCGAGATCCACCAGCAGCCGGATCGTCTCGTCGCTGATTCGGTTCTTCGAGTAGTCGAGATAAATCCCGGCGCCTTCGGCGGCGAAGCGTTCGCCGCGCCGCGGGTCGTCGGCAAAGAGCTGCCGCAGATGCCGGTGCTGCAATGCTCGCCAATGCACCGCCAGCGCTTTCCACGCCGGGCGATCGGTCAGCGCTTGGGCCTGCGGCTTCGGAGCGGCGCTCATCGTCGGCTCCGTTACACTCGAGCGACCTTCTCGAGCGCCTCGCTCTTGTCCGCGATACAGTCCAGCAACTCGTTCCAGGATTTATCGAACGCCTGCGCGCCTTCGCGCTGGAGCTTCGCCGCCAGCGCCGCATCGTCGACCCCCACGGCCGCGAATTCTGCAATCACCTGTTCGGCATCGCCGCCATCGCTTGGCAGCACGCCGCTCACCCGCCCATGGTCGGCGAAGGCGAGCAGCGTCTTGTCGGGGATGGTGTTGATGGTGTCGGGAGCCGCCAGCGCCTCGACGTAGAGCGTGTCCGACGCGTCGGCATCCTTGGTGCCGGTGCTGGCCCAGAGCAGGCGTTGCGGATGGGCGCCGGCCGCGGCGAGTTTGCGCCAGGCCGGCGAAGCAAGCAGCTCGCGATATGCCTTGTAGGTGCGCTGGGCGATCGCGATGCCGAGACGATTGCGCAGGCCGGGCGCTACCTTGTCCTTGACGGCGACGTCCCAGCGGCTGACGAAGAGCGAGGCCACCGACGCGACCTTCGGGTCGCGGCCGGCGGCGAGGCGCCGCCCGATCCCGCGCATGTACGCTTGCGCAGCGGCCAGATATTGCTCGCGCGAAAACAGCAGCGTGACGTTTATCGGAATACCGGCGAAGATCGACTGCTCGATGGCCGGAAGCCCGGCCGGAGTTCCCGGAATCTTGATCAACAGGTTGGGCCGTTTGCCTTGCGCGTGAAGTTCCGCTGCCCGCTTGATGCTGCCGGCGGTGTCGTTCGCCAGCAGCGGCGAGACTTCCAGCGACACCCAGCCGTCCATCCCGCCCGTCGCGTCATGGACCGGACGGAAAAGATCGGCGGCCCGAGTGAGATCCTCCAAAGCCAGCTCGATAAACAGCGCTTCCCCGGACTTGCCCTCCCGCCTTTTCCGGCGGATGGCTTCGTCGTAGGTGTCGGCGTTCCTGATGGCGTGATCGAAGATCGTGGGATTCGACGTTAGCCCCGTGATGGCGAGGTCGCCGATGTAGCGGCCAAGCGTCCCGCGAGCGAGCAAATCGCGGGTGATATTGTCGAGCCAGAGGCTCTGGCCGAGATCGTGCAGCGCTTGTGTGGGTTTCATCAGTCATCTCCTGGAATTCCGGGCATCTTTCATTCAGCGCAATTGGCGACTCGGTAACGAAAGCAACGCCGCCAGATCGTAGTGAACCAGCTCGCCGATACGCTCGATGGTGAGCGCCGCCGGCGGATAGGCGGCGATGTTCTTGGCATCGAAGGCGTAATGACCCTGGCGCGGGAACACCGTCGTCAGCCGGCCGCCCCAGGCCTGTTTCATAGCCGCCAGGATGCGCAGCTTGTCGTCGACCACGACGTAATGCCGCGCCGGATAAGCCTGTGCGACAGCGTCCAGCATCTTTTCCTTATGGATGTAGATCAGCACCCGGCCGGCGACCGCGTCCCACAGCCCGGAGCGTTGGATCTTGCGCGGCTGGAAGACCACATCGCCATCCGACAGAATCACCGGCAAGCCCAGACGGGAGAGATGCGCGATCGCGTCGAGCGCGCCGGCATAGAGCCGGTCCGCGAAGGGATAGTCGACCAGAAAGGAGGACATGAGCAGCAGCCGCGGATCGTTCATGTCGCCGAGGCGATAGCGCTGCAGGGCGCCGAGGTAGTCCGCGTAGCCGAGCTCGGCGCGCAGCGCCTCGAAGATCGCCCAGTAGCGATCGCTGCTCGCGGCGCCGAACTCGCGCTCGAGGTGGCTCCTGAGATCGTCCTGGACGCGATCGTTGTCGAGTAGCGTGTTGTCGCAGTCCAGGAGGAACACGACCCGGTCGCGCGATGTCACGGCGCGGCCTCGGTCGACGCCGGGTTGTGCCAGCCGCCTTCGCCAGCAATGATGCGCCCGGCGGCCGCCGGTCCCCAGGTATCCGGTTCGTATTCGGCGACCGGCGCCGCGTCGCCAAGGATCGGATCGACCACGCGCCAGGCTTCCTCGACGCACTCGGCGCCGGTGAACAGCGACGCGTCGCCGTGGAGCGCGTCACCCAGCAAACGTTCATACGGCATCATTTCGTCGCCGGGATGACGATGCAGGACCAGCTCGGCGTCTTCGCCCACCATCGCTTCGCCGGGCACCTTGACCCGCACACCCAGCGAGATAAGGACCTCGGGGCTCAATCGGAAACGAAAATAGTTCTCGCCGACCCGGCCTTGATCGAAGACGGCGTGGGGCGGCTGCTTCATTTCGACCGTGACTTCGGTCGCCGTGACCGGGAGCCGCTTGCCGGCCCGGATATCGAAGGGGACGCCCGCCCAGCGCCAGGTGTCGATATGAAGCCGCAGCGCGGCGAAGGTCTCGACCTGCGAGTCGGGCTTCACGCCCTTCTCATCGCGATAGCCGCGGAATTGGCCGCGCACCACTTCGTCCGCTGCAATGGGCCGCATCGCCTTGAAGACCCGCAACTTCTCCTGGCGCAGGCGGTCCGGCCCGCGCCCCACCGGCGCCTCCATCGCCAGCAACGCGGTGATCTGCAGCAGGTGATTCTGCACCACGTCGCGAATCGCGCCCACTTCGTCATAGAAGCGGCCTCGCCCCTGCACGCCGAAGTTCTCGGCCATGGTGATCTGCACGCGGGCGACATGGTGCCGGTTCCAGATCGGGTCGAGAAAGCTATTGGAAAAGCGGAAGTAGAGCAGATTCTCGACCGGTTCCTTGCCGAGGTAATGGTCGATGCGAAACACGGCCGACTCGGCAAAGACCTGCGCCAGCGTCTGGTTGAGGGACTGCGCGGAGGCGAGATCGCGCCCGAAGGGTTTTTCGACGACCACGCGGGCGCTCCTGGCGCAACCCGCCTTCGCCAGACCCTCGACGACGGTGGCGAACATGCTCGGCGGGATGGCCAGGTAGTGCAACGGCCGCGCGGCCTCGCCCAAGGTCTGGCGCAGGCGTCGATACGTCGCGTCGTCAGCGTAATCGCCATCGATGTATCGGAGTCGCGCCGAGAGCTTCGCGAACGCGTCGTCGTCCACGCCGCCGTGGTGTTGCAGGCTGTCGCGCGCACGACCTTTAAGCTGGTCGAGATTCCAACTCGACTTTGCCACGCCGATGATCGGCAGGTCGAGGCGGCCATGCCGGATCATCGCCTGCAGCGCCGGGAAAATCTGCTTGTAGGCCAGATCGCCGGTCGCCCCAAAAAAGACCAGCGCATCCGAAGCAGGCTCCGCCATCTTCAGGCCTTCGCTTGCTTGGCGGGCTTTTCAACGTGGCCGCCGAACTCATGCCGCATGGCCGACAATATTTTGTTGGCGAAATCCGCGTCTTTGCGCGAGCTGAAGCGTTCATACAGCGCGGCGCTCAGAATCGGGGCGGGCACGGCTTCGTCGATCGCAGCCGCAATCGTCCATCGCCCTTCACCGGAATCGGAGACGCGCCCGCTATAGTTCGCAAGACCCGGATCGGCGGCGAGCGCGCTGGCGGTGAGATCGAGCAGCCACGAGCCGATCACGCTGCCCCGGCGCCACACCTCGGCGATGTCAGGCAGGTCGAACTCATACTGGTAGTACTGCGGGTCGCGCAGCGGCGCCGTCTCCGCATCGGAGGTGCCCGCGCGCTTGCCGGCCTCGGCATTGCGCAGGATGTTCAGTCCCTCGGCGTACGCGGCCATCAATCCGTATTCGATGCCGTTGTGGACCATCTTGACGAAGTGGCCGGCGCCGTGCGGCCCGCAATGCAGGAAGCCCTGCTCGGCGGTGCTGTCCCGCTTCGTGCGCCCGAGCGTGCGCGGCGCGGCGTCGCGACCCGGGGCGAGCGTCGTCAGGATCGGTGCCAGATGCTCGACGATCCTTCTTTCGCCGCCGATCATCAGGCAGTAGCCTCGCTCGAGCCCCGCCACGCCACCGCTGGTGCCGATGTCCACGTAGTGAATCTTTTCTGCCTTCAGCTCGGCAGCGCGCCGGATATCGTCGCGGTAGTAGGAGTTGCCGCCATCGATGACGATGTCGCCGGCCTCGAGCAACCGGGTTAGCTGCGCCAGCGCCTGATCGACTGCCGCCGCCGGCACCATCAGCCACACGGCGCGCGGCTTGGCCAAGCCCGCGACCAGAGCCTCGAGCGATGCCGTCCCGACGACGCCGTGCTGCGCCACCTCCGCGACGGCATTGGCGCTGGTGTCGTAGACCACGCATCCGTGGCCTCCCCGGGTCAGGCGACGGACCATATTGGATCCCATGCGTCCCAATCCGATCATGCCGAGCTGCATTTTCATCTCCTCGCTTGATCGCGTGCGCGACGGATGATCACTTCGACGACGTGGTCCAGGCGATCGTCCGCCAGCGCAATACCGTGGTCGACCTGGCGGACCCCATCCAGCGTCACTCGCACCGCGTCGTCCGCGGTGCTGATTTGCCGGACGCTGACGCGATAGAGCGTCTGCCGATACCGGTAGTCGAGCTTGAACGAGGTCCAGTCCGCCGGCAGGCAGGGTGCAAAGTGCAGCTTGTCCACATCGAGCCGCAAGCCCAGCAGCGATTCCACGATGAAGCGGTACATCCAGCCGGCCGAACCGGTGTACCAGGTCCAGCCGCCGCGGCCGGCGTGCGGCGGCAGCGCGTAGACGTCGGACGCGAGGACATAAGGCTCCGTCTTGTAGCGCTCGATCGTATCCGCCGATTTCGCGTGATTGATCGGATTGATCATGGTGAACAATTCCCACGCGCGGTCGGTGTTGCCGAGCGCCGCGAACGCCATCGCGGCCCACACCGCGGCATGGGTATACTGGCCGCCGTTCTCGCGCACACCGCGCAGGTATCCCTTGATGTAACCGGGATCGGGTTCGAATTTGTCGAACGGCGGAGCCAGCAACTGGACCAGGGCGTGTTCCCGGTCGACGAGCCGGCGGTCCACGGCGTCCATGGCGGCGCGCGCGCGCTGCGCTTCGCCGGCGCCCGACAGCACCGACCAGCTCTGCGCGATCGAATCGATCCGGCACTCGGCGTTTTGCGCTGAGCCCAGCGGCGAGCCGTCGTCGAAATAGGCGCGGCGATACCAGGCACCATCCCAGGCGCTCCGCTCGATGCTGTCGCGCAAGCGAGCCGCTTCGCTGCCGCAACGCTGCGCAAACGAGACGTCATCGCGCCGCCGCGCCAGCTCGCCGAATTGGGTCAGCACCGAGCAAAGGAAGAAGCCGAGCCAGACGCTCTCGCCCTTGCCGCCGGCGCCGACCAGGTTCATGCCGTCGTTCCAGTCGCCGGTGCCCATCAGTGGCAAGCCATGCGCGCCGAACGAGAGCCCGCGCTCGATGGCGCGCACACAATGCTGGTAGAGATCGGCCGCGTCCGGCGACTGCCTGGGCAGATCGTAGTACGAGTCCTCGCCCGCCGCGAGCGCGCGGCCCTCCAGGAAAGGGACGGTCTCATCGAGTACGCCGGTGTCGCCGGTGGCCAGCGCGTATCGGCACGTCGCGAATGGCAACCACAGGTAATCGTCCGAACAACGGGTGCGCACGCCGCGGCCGGACGGCGGATGCCACCAATGCTGGACATCGCCTTCGGCGAATTGGCGCGATGCGCAGCGCAACAGGTGCTCGCGCACCAGCTCCGGCTCAGCATGAATCAAGGCCATCGCGTCCTGAAGCTGATCGCGGAATCCGAACGCGCCGCTCGATTGGTAGAACGCGTTGCGTCCCCACATCCGGCAGGCCAGAATCTGGTACACCAGCCAGCCGTTGGCCAGGATGTCGAGGGCAGCGTCCGGCGTTTTGACCTGCACCGCGCCGAGCGTTTGCCGCCAGTAGCGCCGCACCGCTTCCAGCGCATCGTGCGCGGCGGCGGATCCTCGCCAGCGTCGAACCAGATCGCGGGCCTGCTCGACGCTGCGGCCGGCGCCGAGCAGGAAGACGATCTCACGCGTCTTGCCAGCGCCCAATGCGCACGGCAATTGGATGGCGGCGCACGGATCTAGCGCTGCGCCGATCGTGCCCGAAAGCCGCGAGCGCGCCATGGCGGCGGGATCGCGGAGCGTGCCGTTGCGCCCGAGAAACTCGGTCCGATCGCCACAGAAACTCCGCTCCCGATCATCGCCGCCTTCGAAAAACGCGACGCTGCCGCCGAAGTCGGCGCTATAGGGATTGCGCGCGAACAGCGCGCCGCTGTCGTCATCGAGCTGGGTGACTATGTGCATCATCGTCTTCTCTCGCTCGTCACCGAGCACCCATTCGAGGTAGCCGGTGACCGACAGGCGGCGCGCGCGACCCGAGCGATTGGACAGCCGCAAGACGGCAAACTTGACCGGCGCGTCGATCGCTACATAAGTGCACAGTTCGGAATCGATTCCCTCCTCGCTGTGCTCGAAGACGCTGTAACCGAAGCCGTGCCGCGCGACGTATGGACCTGCGCCGCCGCGCGGAAGCAGCGTGGGCGACCAGACGCGGCGGCTCTCCTCGTCGCGAAGGTAATACGCCTCGGTGTTGGCATCGCCGACCGGGTCGTTCGACCACGGCGTGAGACGGAACTCGTGCGCATTCTCGCTCCAGGTACTGGCGCTGCCGCTCTCCGAGACCAGCGTTCCGAACGATGGATTGGCCAGGACGTTTACCCAGGGTGCCGGCGTCATCCGTGAGCGTGACGACGTGATGACGTACTCGCGGCCGTCCGCAGCGAAACCGCCCTGACCGTTGCTGAAGATCAAGTCGCGCCGAGGCCACTCGACATCCTGCGGCGACCCGTAGACAGGTTTGCCCGCGCTCGCCAATGCCGGGATCGAGATCGCTGCGGTGCGCCGCCGCTCGAGCGCCTGCGCCAGCGAACCATCGTCTTCGCTGAGCACGACGCGCGCTGCGCTCTCGAGCAGGATGCGATCGGCATCGTCGATCTCGTCGGTGGTTCGCACGAATATGCCGCCCGCTTGATCGAGCCGTCCGGCGCCGTCGGCGGCGGCAATCAGCTTGCTGACCTGCTCGCGCCGCGGCGCCTCGCTGCCGCTGCGCGCTTCGACCAGAATTACCAGGTCCACCGCCAGCCCGTGCCAGCGCCAGTAAGCGTGGGCAGCGACGAGCTGACGCAGCAGTTCCGTCTTTGCCGGATCGGCAATCTGCAATAGAACGATCGGCAAATCGCCGGAGATCTTGTGGCCCCACAGGCCGGACTGGCCCAAGCGGTTCCGGCCGATAACGCCCGGGGCGGCGCGCAACGACGCGTTGGCGTAGATGACCGAGCTCGCGACGCTCGCAAAGCGCTCCGTGTCGGGCTCGGCGACACCGAGCTTGGTCAGGATCGCTCGGCCCTTGTCCGCTGCCGCATCGAAAGCGTGATGGACGTAGTTGCGCTCCTGGCATTTCGCGATCAGGGCCATGCACGTCGCGCGCGACTGGCCGACGCCGCTGATCAGATCGACGGTCGCGGTTTCACCCGCATCGAGCGTGATCCGGGTGCGGATCGCCGCCACCGGGTCGAGGACGGGACCCGCGCTTCCCGACAAGGCAGCGCTATCGCGCATCGCTTGCGGATCCGCCGCCGAGTGCCCGCGACCGATGAAGCGCAGGCGGTCCGTTTCATACGAGACATCGTCGCCCGCCGGCCGGTACGCGGCGAGCCGATGAAACATCCAAACCGTCGGCTCGTCGGGGGCACGCGGGCGGCGGGTGCTCAGAATCGCCTGATGCTCGCGGACCACCTCGGTCTCGACAAAGAGCTTGGCGAACGCCGGATGTGCCGCGTCCGTCGCCGGATGTGCGAGTACGATTTCCGCATAACTCGTAATATCGAGAGATCTGCGTATCGAGGCCCGATTGGCAACGTGGATTCGACGTAGCTCGACATCGTCTTCTGGTGCAACGACGACTTCGGTACGGGTCTCGATGTCGTGGACGCGACGGCGGAACGTCGCGCGCCCCGGCGAGAAAACCGCCTCGTCAGGCTCCGCGCGCACCAGCGTCGGCTGATAGGTCGTGGACCAGAACTCCCCGGTCACGACATCGCGGACGTAGCAAAAGAATCCCCAGCTATCGCAGGTCGCATCGTCGCGCCAGCGAGTCACCGCCAGCTCTTGCCAACGGCTGTAGCCGCCGCCCACGTTCGTAATCACGACGTGGTATCTGCCGTTCGAAAGCAACTGCACTTCAGGTATGGGAGTGTTCGTGCCGAATGTGCGTGCCGGCGCCTCTCGGATATTGGCAATCATCGTTGTAGGTCTCGAGACGGCTGCGGATGCGAGTGCGAGAACGGGCCCCTCATCGCAATGAGCCGCTGTGGAGCTATGATTCTAGTGACTTCAGGGAGCCGTCAGCTGCCGGGAAACTCGGATAGCCGCTGTAGGGAATCGTTGATCTGTAAAAGCTACAATGGCCGCATCGGCACTCGCGGTTTTTGAAATTTGCTGGGCAGTCACTCACAGCGTTTAGGCGACCGCTCGCGTCCGGAAAACTTCAAGTTCCCGCGAAGTCCTGGTAGTCGGCGGTTACGACATTGAACCAAGCATGCGCCGCTCGGTCATTGGAAAATAAAGACCGGCCAAAGTTCTGCGCGATGCCCCGTACCTCCGCACTAGACGCTTCCTGCATCGATACTCTGCGCTTCCTGTCGGTCGATGCGGTGCAGAGGGCTGACAGCGGTCACCCGGGATTGCCCTTGGGCGCCGCGCCGATGGCGCATGTGTTGTGGAGCCGGTTTCTCAAACACAATCCAGCCAATCCGCGCTGGTTCGACCGTGATCGCTTCGTCCTCTCTGCGGGACACGGGTCGATGCTGCTATACAGCCTGCTCTACGTCACCGGCTACCCTCTATCGCTCGAAGAGATAAAGCGGTTTCGCCAATGGGGCAGCATGACGCCCGGACACCCCGAACGCGGCCTCACCCCTGGTGTGGAGGTGACCACCGGGCCGCTCGGACAAGGCTTCGGCAATGGCGTGGGCCTCGCGATAGCAGAGGCAGAGCTGGCCGCACGTTACAACCGCGCCGGCTTCGAGATCATCGATCATCTTACGTATGGGATCGTGAGCGACGGCGACCTGATGGAGGGCGTTGCGTCGGAAGCGGCATCGCTGGCCGGGCATTTGCAGCTCGGCAAACTGATCTATCTGTACGATGATAATTGCGTCACGCTTTCGGCGGGAACCGGTATCACCTTCACCGAGGACCGCGGGCGACGCTTCGAGGCTTACGGATGGCACGTGCAAAGGGTCGGCGACGGCAACGACCTGGCCGCGATCGACCAGGCGCTGCGCGCCGCCCAGGCGGAAACCGCGCGTCCCTCCCTGATCCTGGTGCGCACCCATCTCGGCTACGGCTCGCCGAACAAGCAGGACACCTTCGAAGCGCATGGTTCGCCATTAGGCGAAGAGGAAGTGTGCTTGACCAAGCGCAATCTCAGCTGGCCCGAAGAACCGGCGTTTCTCGTTCCCGACCGGGCGTTGGCGTACTTTCGACAGGCCCTCGAACGCGGCGCGCAGGCGGAAGCGGCCTGGAACGAAAGAATGTCCGCGTACGCGAAAGCGTTTCCCGATCTTGCGCGGGAGTTTGAGCAGCTCGTTAACGGCGGAATGCCGGCCGAGTGGGGCGCCGACATTCCGGTCTTTCCCGCCGACGCCAAAGGCATGGCGACCCGCGTCGCCTCCGGCAAGGTGATGAATGCCATCGCTTCGCGCGTGCCCGGCTTGATAGGCGGCTCGGCCGACCTCGATCCCTCGACTCACACCGCGCTGAAAGGACTGGGGGACTTCGAAGCACCCGGCATGAGCGCCCGCGATCGACAAGGCTCCGACGGCGGCGGCTGGAGTGCTTCCGGCCGCAATCTGCACTTCGGCGTCCGCGAGCACGCCATGGGCGCCATTATGAACGGCCTGGCGGCGCATGGCGGCATCGTGCCGTTCGGCGCGACATTTCTGATCTTTTCCGACTACATGCGGCCGCCGATGCGGCTCGCCGCGCTGGCGGGACTGCACGTCGTCTATGTGTTCACCCACGACAGTATTGCCTTGGGCGAGGACGGGCCCACGCATCAGCCGGTCGAGCAGCTCGCCGGCCTGCGCGCCATTCCGAACCTCATCGTCATCCGTCCCGCCGACGCCAACGAAACAGCCGTCGCCTGGCGCGTCGCGCTGGAAACGCGCGATCGACCGGTAGCGCTGATATTGACGCGGCAGAATGTGCCCACGCTCGACCGCACCCACTTTGCCGCCGCCGACGGGCTGCGGCGTGGCGCGTACGTGTTGGCCGACGCGCCGGATAGCAAGCCGGAACTGATCCTGGTCGCGACCGGTTCGGAGGTCGGCCTCGTTGTTGCCGCAGCGCAGAAACTGGCGGCGCAAGAGGTCCGCGCGCGCGTGATCTCGATGCCTAGCTGGGAGCTGTTCGACGCTCAGCCCAAGGAATATCGCGACGCGGTATTGCCACCCTCGATCGGCGCGCGCCTAGCGGTCGAAGCCGGCGCGCCGCTGGGTTGGCATCGCTACGTCGGAGACCACGGCACCGTGCTCGGCGTCGACCGTTTTGGCGCCTCGGCGCCGGGCGACGTCCTGTTGCGAGAATACGGCTTTACGGTCGAGAACATTTGCAGGCTGGCCCTCGAGACGCTGCGCAAGAGTTGAAAGAGCCCTGCCCATGAGAGGATTTCAAGAAAACCGACATCGCCTAGGCATCTGAAAGCCCCTGCGCTCGAGAACGCTGTTCGGCCGTCTACAGACGTCTCATCGGGCCGGGTACGCCGTTCGGGCGCCAAGAAGCAAGCGCCCTCATCCGCTTGCGCAATGATCGCAGCCTTGAGCCGAATCACTGTCGAAACGCGCGTGCTCTCCGTCGTGCGGGAGCAACTGCTTTCGCCCGTAGCAATTGTGCAGATGCAGGACCGCATTCGGGCTGCGCTGGCCGCGCGCTCGCGAGACAGCGCACGCGTCACCCCGACGCAGCATGCACGATATCTGACCTCGACCGGGAAATCGAGCGTCTGGTCGACGCGGTCGCGAGCACCGGAATGTCGGCGGCACTGCGCCAGCGCTTGCTCGATGCCGAAAGCGAACGCGAAACGCTCAGATCGAGCGCAGGCAACGAGGCCACAGTGAGGCAGGTACAAGCGACCTGATCGCCCGCTACAGACGCGCCGTAACCGATCTGCGCGGTTCGCTGAATCGGTACCCCCGGCGCTCGCGCGAAATCCTGCGTGAGCTGCTCGGCGAAATTCACCTGCAGCCAGAAGGCAACGAGATTTATGCGGAATTAGAAACCCGCTCCGAGCGGATCTTCCTGTCGGAGCGGGTTGCTTGTAATGGTGGTTGCGGGGACAGGATTTGAACCTGTGACCTTCGGGTTATGAGCCCGACGAGCTGCCAGACTGCTCCACCCCGCGTCAGAAGGGTAATTCTACGCTTTTTTCGACTGCTGGGTCAACTCGTGCTGCGCTCAGGGCCCGGCAAAGCATGCTGCCCCACTCGAGAGACGACACGGAGCAAAACTGAAAGACCTCAGCTCAGATGTCTCCACAAGGTTGCCGTTGCCGTCGAACGTCGTCACTTGCCAGTGCCAGCCGGAAAGGTTCGAGTCGATGACGAACGTGCCGCACCCGAGGTCCTTGAGCCTGTGGTGGTGTAGATCCTCGTCGATTGCCGGCGGCGATGAACCGTGTTGAACAACCAGGTGATAATGACCGAAGTTCGGCACCGTCGTCGGGCTCCATCCAAACCTGATCTTGTACCCATAGCCGTACGTGGGATTGAGGGCACACCCGATCGTCGGGTCGTTCTGCGTGATCACGGCGTTTGCTGCGGGTTTCCTGAGCGTTACCGCCGCCGCGCTTCCGATCAGGATCGTCGAGACTAGTGCTGTGACTGCGACGGACAGGAACCTGCGTTTCTGCGTGACCATGGCCAGCACCTCGTGTGGATGTGGGAAGCCGCTAGCGCCAGGACGGACGGTTCGCGGCGGTCAGTATGGGCCCGCGAATCGCCCAAAAAACGCGGACAAGGGGCTTTATTACAGTCTTTCGGTCTCAGCGGTCCCCGGCCGCCACACCAGCAAGCGGCTTTCGATGCGCGTCACGATGAAGTCCAGTATCAGCGCGAACACCGTCAGCACCAGGATCCCCGCGAGCACGGTGTCGATGTCGAACACGCCCTCGGCCTGCTGGATCAGGTAGCCGACGCCGCGCGCCGAGCCCAGGTATTCGCCGACGACGGCGCCGACGAACGCGAGGCCGATCGACGTGTGCAGGCTGGAGAACACCCAGCTCGTCGCCGACGGCAGGTAGACGTGGCGCAGCAGCTGGCGCCCGGAGGCGCCGAGCATGCGCGCGTTGGCGAGCACGACCGGGCTTACTTCCTTGACACCCTGGTAGACGTTGAAGAAGACGATGAAGAAAACCAGCGTGACGCCGAACACGACTTTCGACGCTATGCCCAGCCCGAACCACACG
>DATNAR010000256.1:0-2686 GCA_035607385.1 Casimicrobiaceae bacterium | reverse complement strand
GCAGCGCGCTCGGCGAGCCGCCGTCGAAGTCGTGCGACGCAAGAAAGCCGAACGGACTCTGGCAGTGCTCGAGGCAGAGCCGCTTCCACGCGCTGAATTGATAGGCGCCGGCGATGATCAGAATCGTGCCGGCCAACGAGGGCAGCCAGCGCAGCAGCGCCGCATCTTCATCGATCGGCGCGAAGGCCTTGTAGACCAGGAGCGGCACCGCGCCGATCGCCGACCAGACCGCCAGATAGCCGGCGACGAACACGAGCGTGGGAACGATGCCGTGGCCGAGCCGGCGCGTGACGGCGAGATGCGCGAGCACCATCGGCGCGATCGCCGGCAGCATCATCGCCGCCATCATCGTGACCCACATCGCGAGAAAGATGCCGGCGCTCATGTCGCCCTGTGCCAGCCAGCCGATCTGCCCGAGCCCCATCACCATGCCGCGCATCGAGACGGCGTCCTCGATCGTGCTGTGCCACGCGAGCGCCGACAGCGCCAACAGCGCGATGACGATCGCGACGTTCGCGCGCCGCGACAGCAGCGCGAACGCCGCGCGAGGCGAATCGCGTTCCGGTGACGCGCCCGCAACGTGCATCGTCAATCCGGGCCGCGCCAGCTGAACGCGAGATGCTTGCTCGATTTGCCGCTGCGGCTCCATTTGAAGCCGAACATGTCGACCTTGTCCGCTGTGGCCGTGCCCCAGGTCGCCACCGTGCCGCTGGGCCCGACCTCCGAGCCGGGCGGATTGATCGTCTGGACGCGCTTGCCCGCCGGCGTCGTCGGGCCGGTCAGTGCCTCGGCCTTCGCTTCCACGCGTCCGGGCACCGATGCGCTCCAGGTCGCGAGGTCGCCGGCGATGTCGAAGTCGATGCGCGCGAACTCGATGCCGCGCACTTCGGCGATGTTCTGCGCGAACTGACCCGGCCACCCGCCCGCCTGGCCGCCGAAGACCATCTGCAGCGCCTCGCGCTGCTTCGGATCGGCGCGCTCGTCGAGGATGATGCCCATCGTCGCCTTGGCACCCGCCCAGATGTTTCCTTCGAACTGCCCAAGCGCCATGACGTTCAACCCGTCGATCGGCACATTCCCATAGCGACCCTTGCGCACGTGCCAGACCAGGATGCCCTCGCAGTGATTGTCCGTCGGCGGCTGGGCGAACTCGCACGGACAGGGAATGTCGCATCGGCAGACGTCGAACCAGTCACCCTCGACCTGCCATTGCGGAACGTTTGCCATCGCGCTGCCTCCTTGCTTACGAACTATCCGCCGCTTAGTCTAGCGAATCGCACGGCGGCCCGGAAGCGGGTAGCTCTTACGGCGAGCGCTTCATCGTCAGCTTGAACATCGTCGACCAGCCGTCCTTGCCCTGCATCTCGCTCCACGCTTCGTATGCGGTCTCGCTCAACCGGGTCCAGCGCACGCGGTAGGTCATCGCCTGGCCGTCGGCGACATACTGCGTGGCCGGAAAGACCAGTGCGTCGGGCGTGCTCTGCATGCTGCCGCGGCTCACGCCGCCAAGATTCTCGATGTAGACGTACTCGACGCGCTTGGCGACCGAATCCCAGTAGTAGGTGGTCTCGCCGATGTAATCCGCCCTTCCCGGCGTGCGCACGGTGTGCGTGTCGCGCAGCGCCTTGCCGTCGTAGAGCCAGGCGAAGCAATGCTCGTCGCTCTGCTTTCCATCGGCGAAGTCGCCTTTCCAGCAATGACCGGCGAGAAAGGCCATCGGCTGCAGCGGCTCGATCGGCGCCGAGACGGCGGGAGCGGCGACCGTCGTCGCCGCGAGCAGCGTTGCCAGAGTGACGCGCAGATTCGTCGACATCATTGGTGTCCTCGTGAAGATGGCCGCTTGCGCGGCGGCTTGGCGCGCGACGGCTTGTCGGACGCCTCGCGCTGCAAATGATCGAAATAATGGCGAAGCTGCCTGACCGAGCTGTCGAAATACGCGACATCGCGATGCGTGCGCGCCTGCATGACGCCCCCCTCCATCGCGGTCAGGACGAAGCGCGCCAGCTCGCGCCGGTCGAGCGAGCGCGGCAGCCGCGGTCCCGCGGCGATGAGGCACGCCTCGATCGCATCGGTCCACGCCTTGAAGTTGGCGGCCAGGCGTTCACGCACCGGCGGGTCGGGCTCGTGGATCTCCAGCGCGAGACTGCCGATCGGGCAGGCGTAACCGCAGTCGGTCTGCACGATGCCGAGGCGGTAGCGCGCAAGCAGCGCGAACACGCGCTCGATCGGATCGTCGACGCCCTGCCACGCCGGCGCGAGCAGCATCGGGCCGATGCCGTCGCGGTAGGCGTCGAGCACCGCCAGCAACACGTCCTGCTTGCCGGGGAAGAAGTGATAGAGGCTGCCGCTGTTGACACCCGCAGCCTGCAGCAGGTCGGCGACGCTGGTCGAGCCGTAGCCTTTCTCCCAGAAGAGCTTCATCGCCGTCTGGATCAGGCGGTCGCGGGTCGAAGAGGCAGGGGCCGCATCCGGCATTGCTTTCATGCTCTTGATTGATCGTTCAACCAAGTGTGAGCCCGAGCCACCGGACTTGTCAAGCGCCTGCGAAGACGGGGCTAATTCAGGCGGACGACGATCTTGCCCCGGCCGTGGCCGGTTTCCATCGCGCGCTGCGCTTCGGCGACTTCCTCGATCGTAATCGTGCGCTCGACGTGCGCCTTGATCGCCTTTTGCCGCACCAGTTGCA
>DATNAR010000244.1:0-3419 GCA_035607385.1 Casimicrobiaceae bacterium | reverse complement strand
CAATTCCGCCACATCTACCTGCCGCTGCTCGCCCCCGGGCTCGCGATGTGCTTCTGCCTTGCCTTCGTCCAGGCGTATTCGGTGTTTCCGTCCGCCGTGCTGCTGGGCTCGCCCGCCGGACCGACGCGGGTCATTTCGATCGCCGCGTACGAGGCGGCGTTCGAGCAGTACGACTATTCGCTGGCATCGGCGATCGCGATGATCATGGGCTTCGTGCAGCTGATCATCGTCGCGGCGGTGCTGGGCTTGCGCAATCTCTGGTATCGCGGTCCGGTCAGCGGAGGCAAGGGCTGATGGGTGCGATCGCGAAACCGATGAATGACACCGGCTCGTGGTTCGATCGCCTCTGGCGGGTGCTGCTGCTGGGCACGATGACCTTGTTCGTCCTCAACATCGGCCTGATCATCGCCGCGGTCGCGACCAGCTCGTTCGCGCGGCGCTGGCTGGGCACCTGGCTGCCCGACGGCTGGACGACCACCTGGTATACCGAGGCGTGGCGCGAGTTCCAGCTCGGCGACATATTGTGGGTGACGGTCGAGGTCGTTTTTGCCGTCGTGCTGCTGGCGTTGTTGATCGGCGTGCCGGCCGCCTACACGCTGGCCCGGCGCGACTTCCCCGGCAAGCGACTGCTGATGCTGCTGTTCCTGCTGCCGCTGATGGTGCCGCCGATCACCTATGGCATTCCGATGGCGACGGTGCTCTACAAGCTGCACCTCGCCGGCACGATCTACGGCGTCATCCTCGCCAACCTCGTTCCCGCCGCGCCGTTCGTCATCCTGGTGATGACGCCGTTCATCGAGCAGATCGATCCCAATCTCGAGTCGGCTGCGCGCGTCTTCGGCGCCAGCACGGCGCGCATGTTCTGGCACGTGCTGGTGCCGCTGCTCGCACCCGGCATCCTCGCCGCGTCGCTGCTGGTGCTGGTCCGCACGATCGCCTTGTTCGAGCTTACGTTCCTGACGGCAGGATCGGATTCGCAGACGCTGGTCGTCGCGCTGTACTACGCGGTGTTCGCGGCCGGCGTGCGTGCCCCGCAGTCGGTCGACGCGATGGCGATGGTCTATATGTCGGTGACGCTGATCTTGCTGCTGATCGCGCTGCGTTTCGTCAATCCGACGCAGCTCGTCTCCCGGGTGAAAGAGCATCCGCAACCGGCCACCTGAGTCGGCGGTGCGGCTCGACCTTTCCACGCTCGACAATCTGCCGCCGGCAGTCGACACGCCGAAATACGATCCGCGCCTGATCGGGGTCGGCATCGTCCACCTGGGTATCGGGGCGTTCCACCGTGCCCAGACCGCGGTCTTCAGCGACGACGCGCTGGCGATCGAGCGCGCCGACTGGGGTATCTGCGGCGTCAGCCTGCGCTCGGCCGACGTACGCGACCGGCTGGTGCCGCAGGACGGCCTGTATACGGCAGTGGAAAAAAGTCCGGCCGGCACCCGGCGCCGCATCATCGGCAGCGTGCGTGAAGTCCTTTTTCTCGGCGACCAGCGCGACGCGATACGCACGCGGCTGCTCGAAGGACAGACGCGGATCGTGTCGCTGACGATCACCGAAAAGGGCTACTGCCACGATCCGGCGACCGGCAAGCTCAATCCGGCGCACCCGGACATCGCGCACGATCTCGCGCATCCCGACCAGCCGAAGAGCGCGATCGGACTGATCGCCGGAGCGCTCGATGCGCGCCGGCTCTCGCACGGCCGCGCCTTCACCGTGCTGTGCTGCGACAACCTGCCGCACAACGGCGCGCTGGTGCGCGGGCTCGTACTCGCCTTCGCGGAACTGCGCGACCGGTCGCTGGCCCGGTGGATCGCCGAGCAGGCGAGCTTTCCATCGACGATGGTCGATCGCATCGTGCCGGCGACGACCGAAGCGGACATTGCCGACAACGACGCCGCGCTCGGCCTGCACGACGCCGCGCCGGTCGTCCACGAGCCGTTCAAGCAGTGGGCGATCGAGGATAAGTTCGTCGACGGCCGGCCGGCCTGGGATCGCGTCGGGGCGCAGCTCGTGGCCGACGTCGCCCCCTACGAAGCGATGAAGCTTCGCCTGCTCAACGGCAGCCATTCGGCGCTCGCGTACCTCGGCTTTCTTTCCGGCCGCGAATTCATCTACCAGGTCGTGGCCGACCCGGTCTTCGTCGCCTACATGCGGCGGATGATGGAGTGCGAAGTCGCGCCTAGTCTTGCGGTGCCGCAAGGCGTCGACCTTCGCGCCTACCAGGACGCGCTGGTGCAGCGATTCCAGAATCCGGCGCTGCCGCATCGCACGCAGCAGATCGCGATGGACGGGTCGCAGAAGCTGCCGCAGCGACTGCTCGGCACCGTACGCGACAATCTGGCCGGCGGGCGCCCGATCGACCTGATCGCGCTGGCGATCGCCGGCTGGATGCGTTATGTCGGCGGCGTCGACGAGCATGGACGCGACATCGCCGTCGCCGATCCTCTGGCCGGTGAATTCAAGCGGCTCGCGGCCAGGCATCGCGGCGATCCGGCGGCATGGGTGCGCGCGCTGTTGGGAGTTCGCGCCGTGTTCGGCGATGATCTGCCGGCCGAGGAGCGCCTGGTCGCGCAGCTCGTCCGCTGGCTCGAGGCGCTCGTCGCCGACGGCGCGCAGCGAACGGTCGCGGCGGCGGTCGCCCGCGGCTGATTGACGGTCGCGCCGAACGAACGCATCCTTCGATAGGCCACGACGATGATTCCGCTCACGCTGCATCCCGACCGCCTGTTCTCGCCCGAGCCGCGGCAGCGCGAGCTCGCCCGCGCGCTCTACGCGACGGTCAGGGATCTGCCCATCGTCAGCCCGCACGGGCACACCGACCCGCAATGGTTCGCGGACAACGAGCCGTTCCGCGATGCGTCGGCGCTGTTCATCACGCCCGATCATTACGTGTTCCGCATGCTCTACAGCCAGGGCGTGCCGCTCGAGGACCTGGCGATCCCGCGCCGCGACGGCGGCCCGGTCGAATCGGACGCGCGCCGGATCTGGCGCACATTCGCCGCCAACTATTACCTGTTTCGCGGCACACCGACCCGCATCTGGCTGGACCACGCCTTCCACCAGGTGTTCGGCATCCGCGAGCGGCTGTCGCCCGAATCCGCCGACCGCGTGTTCGACTCGATCAACGCCAGCCTCGCCAAGCCCGAGTTTTTCCCGCGTGCGCTGTTCGAGCGATTCAACATCGAAGTGATCGCGACGACCGAGTCCCCGCTCGATTCACTGGCGCACCATGCGAAGATTCGCGCCAGCGGTTGGAAGGGGCGGGTCATCACCGCGTATCGCCCGGACCCCGTCGTCGATCCCGAGTTCGAGGGATTCGCCGCCAACGTCGCGCGCCTGGGCGAGCTTGCCGGCGAAGACGTGAGCCGCTGGAGCGGGTATCTCGCGGCGCATCGCAAGCGCCGTGCATTCTTCCAGAC
>DATNAR010000241.1:0-2227 GCA_035607385.1 Casimicrobiaceae bacterium | reverse complement strand
AGTATTGCCCTTGGGCTGGGTGACCAGCGTCTTGCCCTTGAGATCGGCAAATGAATGGATGTTCGCGTCTGACAGCGCGACCACCTGAAAATACTGCGGGTACAGATTGGCCACCTGACAAACCTTCGTCACCTTTTTCGGGTACGGCGCACGCCCCTCAAGGCCGTCGACCGTCGTTGCCGAATTGGCGAAGCCGATCTGTGCCTTGCCCTCGTCGACGCCGCGGATGTTGGCGATACCGGCGCCGGGCTGCTGCTGGATCTGCAGTCCCGGTATGGCGCCTTCCCACATGTGCTTCAGCGCGCCGCCTAGCGGGATCCAAGACCCGCCCTGCGGGCCGGTCATCATCGTGACCTGCTGCGCGGCCACCGGGAACGTCAGCACGGCGACCGCTGCGGCGCCGAGACCAGCGATACGGGCAAGTTTCATTCTGCCTCCTGGGAAACGCATGGCACCTGGAAGACCGAGTGCGCTTATGATGCGTAAGGATTGTGTCAGTCGGCCGCCCCGGCGGTCAAGCTGCACCCGGCCGCACGCGGGCAGCGCGGTACCATCGCGACTTTGCAGGGCCGTTTCCGCCAAATCGCTCGAGGTTCGACCGTGATCGCAGAATCCAAATACGCACGTTTCGGCAGCGGCAAATCGGTGCCCCGCGTCGAAGACGAAGCGCTGCTGACCGGGGCGGGGCGCTTCGCCGACGATTTCTCCGTTCCCGGCCAGGCCTACGTCTGCTTCCTGCGATCGCCGCACGCCCACGCTCGCATCGATGCGATCGACAGCGGCGCCGCGGCCGGCATGCCCGGCGTGATCGCGATCGTGACCGGCGAGGATCTGGTGCGCGACAAGGTCTCGCCCTTGCCGCTGTCGGCCGACTTCAAGCGCGCCGACGGCTCCCCCGCGGCGTCGCCGCCGCGGCATGCGCTGGCGGTCGGCACCGTGCGCTTTGCCGGCGAAGCCGTCGCCGCGGTCATCGCGCAAAGCGCGCAGCAGGCGCGTGATGCGGTCGAGTCGATCGACGTACGCTACGCGCCGTTGCCGGCCGTGATCGATGCCGCCGCTGCGGTGGCCGCCGGCGCCCCGCAGCTCTGGCCAGCCGCCCCAAACAATATCGCCTGCGAAGCCCGATACGGCGACGCGGTGGCGACCGACGCCGCCTTTGCCCGGGCCGCGCACCGCGTGGCGCTGGATCTCGTCAACCAGCGCGTCGTCGCCTGTCCGATCGAGCCTCGCACGGTGCTCGCGAGCTACGACGCGACGACGGACCGGATCACGCTCCGCGTCAGTTGCCAGACGCCGACCGGGCTGCGCGACGACTTGTGCCAGGTCGTCCTCGGCATCCCCACCGACAAGGTGCGGGTGCTCGTCGGCGATGTCGGCGGCGGCTTCGGCATGAAGACCGGCATCTATCCGGAAGACGTCGTGCTCGCCTGGGGCGCGCGCAAGTACGGCGTGCCGCTCAAGTGGCGCGCCGAGCGCATCGAGGAATTCCTGGCCGCGACGCACGGCCGCGATATCAGCAGCAAGGCGGAGCTCGCGCTGGACGGCGACGGCAGGGTTCTTGCGCTGCGCATCGATTCGCTCGCCAATGTCGGCGCCAGCGGGACGCCGGCCGGCGTCGTCATCCAGCTGATGATCGGCCCGTGGGTGTCGACCAGCATCTACGACATCGGGACGATCGACATCCGCATTCGCGCGGTGCTGACGAATACGGCGCCGACCGGCGCCTACCGCGGCGCCGGGCGCCCGGAGGCGATCTACATCATCGAGCGCCTGATGGATGCGGCGGCGCGCCAGTGCGGCCTCGATCCGGCCGAGCTGCGCCGGCGCAACATGATCCGGCCCGACCAGATGCCGTATCGCAACGCGATGAACAAGACCTACGACAGCGGGCAGTTCGCGCTGGTGCTGGACAAGGCGACCGCGCTCGCCGGCTGGAACGCGTTCGATGCCCGCGCCGCCGATTCGCATCGCCGCGGCCGCTTGCGCGGACGCGGCATGGCGGCGTTTCTCGAGTGGACCGGCGTCGATATCTTCGAGGAACGGGTGACCGTCACCGTCGAAGGGGCGGCCGACGGCCAGGGCACGATAGAGATCTTCTCGGCGACGCAGGCGATGGGGCAGGGACTCGCGACGACTTATGGCCAGCTCGCGGTCGACGTTTTCGGCGTGCCTCTGGAGTCGATCCGCATCGTTCAGGGCGACACCGACCGCGGCACCGGCTTCGGCA